>JAFGEY010000368.1 GCA_016931365.1 Anaerolineae bacterium | reverse complement strand
TTCACCGGACATACGCGTGGGCATTGCGGAGTTGCCTTGCGAGTAAATGATCGATGGCTGTTGCACTGCGGAGACGTTTACGGATACTACCGCCAAGTAGACCCTTTGCAGCCGTATACGCACCCCTGTGGTAAGCTTCTGGAGTTCATAGTGACGACGGGGTTCAAGATGCCCAGACGTCAGTGGGTTCGCATCAGGAAACTACTGCAAATACATAGTGACAGGATTCAGACGTTCTGTGCGCACGACGCACATGAATTCGAGTTGTGCTGTATGAGAGCGTGCTAACACGGGTTGCTAAGAACTGGCGCCGTTCCGGTTCTTGTCGGGGGAAGGCTCTTCAATTATTGTGAGCAAACCAATCAACTTGCTCAAAGCTGGCATGGTTCTGCGCGTATGGTCAGAAATTCGTTGACGCATACACAACACTGGAGGTTTACATCTCGCGATTTGGCGCAACTACCCGTCACTTGGAGAAGCAAAACTATCGAATCGAGCATGAACGGCCAAGAGATCTCTTTCGAATTCTACGATTGGTGGGATGGCTGTGATCTCTGGAATGAGATGTACACATTTGCCGAAGCACTCAGCTAATATAGCCGCTAACCATGCATGTACTCATCCGCCCATACGCTGTGATTTCCAGAGCTACTTTCACGTGGTCATTATCATTCGGGCGCAAGCGCCGTTCGTCGTATCAGCCGACGCTTACGTTCGACGACTTTTTCTGACGTGACAAGGAGTGAACTATGTATACAATTGACGCGCACATCCATTTCGTCTGCGATCACCCCGACTGCCTGGCCTTGCTGGCCGAACTCGACCTCAAACTGCTCAACGTCTGCGTGGTCCATCGCGGCGATGAGCCGTGGCGCATCCAGGCTGGCCGCTACAGGCAGCTCGCCCAGACCTATCCCGACCGTTACGCCTGGTGTACCAGCTTTGACCTGCCCGACGGCGCAGCAGACTGGGCCGACCACGTCATCGCTCAACTGGGGCAGGATTTCACCGTCGATAGCAGCGCTGTCGGCTGCAAAATCTGGAAAAACGTGGGCATGGAAGCGGTCAAGGCGGACGGCTCTTTTCTGATGGCCGACGATCCGCTGTTTGACCCCGTTTACGAATACCTGGCCCGCGTTGGCAAGCCGCTGCTGGCCCACCTCGGCGAACCGCTGGCCTGCTGGCAGCCGCTCGGGCCGCAGAACCCGCACAACGGCTATTACAGCCATCATCCCGAATGGCACATGCACGGCCGGTCCGAATTTCCCTCGCATGCGGCGATCACTGCCGCGCGCGACCGGGTGCTCCAAAAACACCCGGCTCTGCGCATGATCGGCGCGCACCTGGGCAGCCTGGAATACAATGTGGATGAGATCGCCCGGCGGCTCGATGCGTATCCCAATCTGGCCGTCGATACCTCGGCGCGGACGTACGACCTGGCCTTGCAGGATTCAAACAAGGTGCGCGAGTTCATCATCGCTTACCAGGATCGTCTCCTCTTTGGCACCGACCTGGTGCAGCGCGACCTCAAGTGGTCGCTCGACAACGAAACGCGCCAGCAGACCCTCGACCGGGTGCGCGAGGTTTACCAGACCGAATGGGCCTACTATGGATCGAATGAAATGGTGACTGTGCGTGGGCATGTGGTGCGTGGATTGAGCCTGCCCCAGGTTGTGCTGGAAAAACTGTACCACAAAAATGCCCAGTCGTGGTTTCCCGGCCTCTGATCCGGGCTACATTGCTGCAAAAAATTTACGGATTATTTACACCTTTTTTCCAACACCCATGCTATAATAATCACGGTAGATCATTTTTCCACCTCCTTTCTTTGCAATGGGTCGGTGTCCGCCAAGCACCGACCCTTTTTCTTTTTCTATCCAAAATTACTCCAGTAACGCCAGCCGCAGAACGAGAAGTCAGCGGCCAATTTTGCCGCCGGGAAGAGAGGAAGAACAAAAAGCTCGCCCTTTTTCAATCTCAGTGACAGGGGCGATAATATTCGCCGCAGGCGAACAGTATTTGACAATCAGCGAGAGACCATATATAATAGGCATTGCTCTTGGCCATGCTCTCATTGATGAGCCCAGGGGCGGAACCTATCGCGAACTCGACGAAAAGTGGGCATCCCCCACTTTTCTTGTTATAAGCAGACAATATGCGCGTCTTTGCGCCGTAGCCTGAGGAAAAAGGAACGAACGATCAGGAGGGCTTAATTGAAAAGTGAACTTGTGATGGCCATCAACCAGATCTGTAGCGAGCGCAATCTGCCTCAAGATGTAATCATTGAGGCGATTGAAACCTCGCTAGTTTCGGCGTATAAAAAGAATTACGGTGGTGGTCAAAACGTCAAGGCAACCATTGATGTAGACAGCGGCGAGCCGATGGTGTACACTGAACGCGTCGTCGTCGAAGAAGTGCAAGACGACCGCTTTGAAATCACCCTCTCTGAGGCGCGCAAGCAGGACAAAAAGGCCGCTCTAGGGTCGATCATCCAGGTCGACATTACCCCTGAAGCGTTTGGACGCATCGCCGCCCAGACGGCCAAGCAGGTCATCTTGCAGCGCATCCGTGAGGCCGAACGCGATGCCCTGTTTTCGAGCTATGCCGACCGCGAAGGTGAACTGATCACCGGCGTGGTCGCCAGCATCACCCCTTATGCGATTGCCCTCAATCTAGGGCGAACCGAGGCCACGATGCCGCGCAACCAACAGGTATCGCGCGAGCGTTATCGCGTGGGGCAGCGCATTCGCGTCTATGTCGTCGAAGTGCGGCGTTCCAGTCGGGGGCCGCAGATTGTCGTCTCGCGCACACACTCTAATATGCTACGCCGCATGCTTGAACTCGAAGTGCCGGAAATCTTTAACGGCATAGTCGAGATTAAGAGCATCTCACGTGAGGCAGGGTCCCGTTCCAAGGTTGCCGTTGCTGCACAGCAGGAGGGCGTTGACCCGGTCGGATCGTGCGTTGGCATTCGTGGGATGCGCATCCAATCTATCGTCAACGAACTGGGCGGGGAAAAGATCGATGTCGTCGAGTGGAGTCCCGATCCTAAGGGCTTTATCGCCAACTCACTCAGCCCGGCGCGGGTCAGCTATGTCATTCTGGACGAAAGGTCCAACCCCAAAACGGCCACAGTCGTCGTGCCCGACGATCAACTGTCGCTTGCAATTGGTAAAGAAGGGCAAAACGCGCGATTGGCCGCCAAACTGACTGCATGGCGCATTGACATCAAGAGCGAAAGCGTGGCTCAAGGTGAAAGCCTGCGGCCCCAAGTTCCGCTCACCATAGCGACCCAGGAGCAGCAAGACATCCTGGCCATGGCTGAAGCAATTTTGTTAGGCAAAAAACCTGGCGAGGCCAAGGTTATAACCCCCATAGAACCCCTGGTTGAAAAAGAGCCCGTTTTCGAAGATGAGATCGAAACTGCCGAGCTTGAGATTGGGGAAGAAGAACTTGCCGAATCCGAAGAAGAGATAATCGAAGAGCCAGAGATTGAAGAAGTCGGGATCGAAGAGCCGGTCGTCGCGGCGCCAGTCGCCGAGTTGCCAGCCGTCGAAGCGTCAGTACAGGCCGTCGAAACGCCGGTGGCTCGAGAGGGAGAACCCGGAGGCAGAGCGGATGGAGTACATCCGAGCAGGCGTCCAGATCGCAAGCCCAAGTACGTGTTTGTCGCCGACGAAGAATTAGAAAGCCTGGAAGCGACCAAGTCCAAGTCCAAGAAACGCAAATCGCGCCGGCAGATCGTCCGCGATGATGAAAGCGGCGAATTGATCGTCCGCCGTCGTCACAAACGCGAAGACGAACTCGAATGGGACGAATATACAAAGCACTGATGAGAAAAAAACATGTTCCGCAGCGGACATGCGTCGGCTGCCGCGAGGTCAAATCCAAACGAGAAATGGTGCGCATCGTACGCACGCCCGAAGGCGAGATCGTCGTCGATGAACGGGGCAAGATGAACGGACGCGGCGCGTATATCTGCGCTACTCGCTCGTGTTGGGAAACCGTCCTCAAAGGCAGCCAATTAAGCCAGGCGCTCAATATTGACATCGGTGAGGCGGAAAAGCAGGTCTTGCGCGCGTACATAGACACGTTGGACCAAGAATCTTGATCTATTTGTTTATACAAACAGTATCGCCTTGCTTCGTTTCGGCGACAGTCACCGGCCACACCCTCAACAGGCGTGTGCCTGCCTGACAACACAATCTCAAGGAATGTGAGGGAGAGGTTATGGGAGACAAACTGGTCCCTATTGAAATTTCTGAATTTATCACCGTGCGCGAATTGGCCAGCAGCCTGCAGGTCAGCCCGATCGATGTGATCAAGGAGCTGATGAACAATGGGATTATGGCCAACATCAACCAGCAACTCGATTTTGACACCGCAGCGATCATCTCGGAAGAGTTTGGCTTTGAGGCGCGGCTGCCCGTCGAAGCGATTGTGGAAGCAGAGGAAGAAGAAGAGCTTCCCCTGATGGCGCGCATCCTGGCAGACGAAAAGCTTGAAGATCTTAAACCGCGTCCACCGGTGGTCACACTGCTGGGACATGTTGACCATGGCAAGACCTCCCTCCTCGACACCATTCGTAGCACCAACGTCCAATCAGGCGAGGTGGGGGGCATCACCCAGCACATCGGCGCGTACCAGATCACCTACAGTGACAAAAAGATCACCTTTCTGGATACGCCCGGCCACGAAGCCTTTACGGCGATGCGCGCACGCGGTGCACAAGGCGCAGACATCGCCATTCTGGTCGTTGCCGCAGACGACGGCGTGATGCCGCAGACCAAAGAAGCCATTTCGCATGCCAAAGCGGCTCACGTGCCGATCATCATCGCCCTTAACAAGATTGACCTGCCCGGCGCCAACCAGGACCGCGTCAAACAGCAACTGTCCGATGAAGGCCTGACGCCCGAAGACTGGGGCGGTGAGAACATCTGCGTGCCCGTCTCGGCCAAGATGAAAACGGGCATCGAAGATATTCTGGAAAGCATCCTCTTGGTGGCCGAAGTCAACGATTTCAGGGCCAACCCGGATCGCGCCGCATTGGGAGTAGTCGTCGAAGCGGAGATGAGCAAGACGCGCGGCCCTACTGCAACCTTTTTGGTGCAGAACGGCACGCTCGCGGCAGGTGACGCATTCGTCGTCGGCGAAGAATACGGCCGCGTGCGGGCCATGTTTGATTTTCAGGGCAACCGCCTCGACCGCGCCGGGCCTTCGACGCCGGCGCAGGTGCTCGGTTTGAGTGGCGTGCCTGCCGCCGGCGACCGTTTCCGCATCGTCGAAGACGAGCGCACCGCCCGCCTGATCGCGTTGAGCCGCACTGCTCGTCGCGAGGAAACGGTCAGCGCCGGCCCAGAGATCAGCCTGGAACAGCTTTTCGAACGTTTTCAGAGCGGTGAAGCCAAAGACCTCAACATCATTATCAAAGCCGACGTGCAAGGCTCATTGGAGCCGATCGTCAATTCGATCGAAGACCTGAGCAATGACGAAATCAGCGTCAATGTCATTCATCAGGGCACGGGCAACATCAACGAATCCGACATTATGCTTGCCATCGCATCGCAAGCCATCGTTATCGGCTTTAATGTGAATGCCGACACCGCCGCGCGCCGCCAGGCCGAGTCTGAAGGGGTCGAAATCCGGCTCTATAACATCATCTATAGCATTATCGACGACGTCGAAAAGGCCCTAAAAGGCATGCTTGCGCCTGTATTCCAGGATGTGATCAGCGGTCATGCCCAAGTGCGCGCCGTGTTCCACATTTCACGCGTGGGCAACATCGCCGGATGCTATGTCACCGATGGCGCGATTACTCGCAACGGTTACGCGCGACTGTTGAGGAACCAAAAAGTATTGTTTGATGGCCGGCTAAGTTCGCTGAAGCACTTTCAGGAAGATGTGCGCGAAGTGCGCGCCGGCTTTGAGTGCGGCATTGGCCTGGAGGGGTTCAATGATATGCAAGAGGGTGATGTGATTCAGGCCTACCGCA
The DNA here is from genome assembly GCA_016931365.1 of Anaerolineae bacterium. The sequence continues at coordinate 3,549 of JAFGEY010000368.1, read as the reverse complement.
AAGAAAGGGTTTCCTGAGTGGCTAAACGACGGCAGAAACAAATCGAGGATTTGATCGTGCGTGAACTGAGCTACATCGTTCACCGCCGCATCAAAGACCCACGACTCGAAGGTGTGACCATCACCGGCGTCAAAGTAAGCATCGATTATCGCTACGCTGACATCTATGTTTACCGATTGGGAGGCGATCCGTCGTCGTTGAACGAGGCAATGGAAGGTATCGAAAGCGCATCAGGGTTCATTCGCCACGAGTTGGCCGGTTTGCTGACCATCCGGCAGGCGCCGGAACTCCGTTTCCATCTCGACCAGTCGATCACCTATGGTGAGCGAATCGACTCCCTGCTGGATCAAATCGCACAAGAGAGGCAGACGGATGGGGATGATACAAATGAAACAAGCGGCGCAGCAGATTGCTAGCGCATCCAATATTCTGATCTGTTGCCACGTCGCGCCGGACGGTGACGCGATCGGCTCATTGCTTGGGCTGGGGCTGGCCTTGCGGCAGACAGGCCGCCGGGTGACGATGTCTTGCAGCGATCCCGTTCCTCAGTCGTGCCGTCACCTGCCGCACTGGGAAGCGATCACACAATCGCCGGGCTATGCCAACCTTGACCTCGTGATCAGCCTGGATTGCGGCGACCTGGAACGCTTGGGCAGCGTCTACAATGCCGAGGCGCTGGCCGGAGTGCCTATTGCCAACATCGACCATCACGCTACCAACACCCGCTTTGGCCAGACGAACTGGGTCGACACCCAGGCCGCGGCGACGGCGCAAATGCTGGTCTATCTCATCGAAGAACTGGGTATCTTTTTCAGCATCGATGTGGCTACGTGCCTGCTCAACGGCATCCTCACCGATACGCTTGGTTTTCGTACCGCAAACACAACCGCCGAAGTAATGGATACCGCCACCAAGTTGATGCGCGCCGGCGCGCCGCTGACCAGCCTGACCGATAGCATCTATAATCGCCGGCCGATGTCAGTGGTGCAGATGTGGTCAGCAGCGCTTCAGGATATGCACCTCGAAGGGCGTATTATATGGAGCCAGATCACCCTGGAGTTGCGCCAGCGCGTGGGATACAATGAAAACGGCAGCTCTGGGTTGGTCAGCTTTTTGTGCTCGGTCGACGAGGTGGATATTGCCGTGATCTTTGAAGAAGCGGAAAACGGCCAGGTCAACGTCTCGATGCGCGCCGCACCTGGCTTTAGCGTCTCACAAATTGCTTTTGTCCTCGGCGGCGGTGGACACCCCCAGGCCGCTGGATGCAGCATCCACGCAGCGATGCCAGAAGCCCGCGAGCAGGTTTTATCTCTGCTCAGACAGGCCTGGCAGGAGCAGAGGTTAACCCGCGCGAATGGGGACATCTAAAGCGACGGCTTATGAGCAATGACCCACACGCGATACATGGCATTGTCAACATCGACAAACCGCTAGACCTCACTTCACACGATGTGGTTGTTCAAGTGCGCCGGATGTCGAGGCAGCATCAAGTTGGACACGCAGGCACCCTGGATCCTCTGGCGACCGGGGTGCTTTTGGTTTGCCTGGGCCAGGCCACGCGAGTCAGCGAATACCTGATGGGTTCGCCCAAAACCTACCGGGCGGCGATTCACCTGGGCGTTTCCACCACCACCCACGATGCCGAGGGCGAGATCGTGGCGCAGTCGCCGGTGGAGACCACCCGCGCCGGGTTTGAACAGGCGTTGGGGTTGTTTGTGGGGCGCATCGAGCAGGTGCCGCCGATGCACTCGGCGATCAAGCAAAAGGGCAGAAAACTGTACAAGCTGGCCCATCGCGGGATCACTGTCGAGCGAGCGCCGAGACCGGTCGAGATTTTCGCCCTCGCCCTCCTCGACTGGATGCCGCCGATCGCGCGCGTCGAGGTGCGCTGTGGTCCCGGCACCTACATTCGCGCGCTGGCCCGCGATTTGGGGCAGGCGCTGGGCTGCGGCGCGCACCTGTCCGGGCTGCGCCGCACGCAAAGCGGCCAATTCAGCGCCGACAATGCCGTGTCCATCGAGCGGCTTGAGGCTGCTTTTGCCGAGAGTAGCTTTGATCGCTGGCTGCACGGCATAGACGCGGCCTTTGCTGACCTGCCCGAAATCCACCTGGACGGCCCAACCGCCTACCGGCTGGCCCTGGGCCAATTCATCGACGCGCCCTCCTCACACCCCACAGAGACGCGCGCGCGCGCCTACGGGCCGGAACGCCGCTTTATCGCCCTGATCGAGCGGACACAGCCGGAACAGGGGTGGAAGCCGGTCAAGGTTTTTGTCAGCCCCGACGAGATGGCCCCCAACGTGGATTGACCATGTACCTGATCACCGAATCACCGTGGACGGAACCATCCGAACAGACCATTTTGCCCCCGGCGCTCGTCGATCGACCCTCGCTGATCACCATCGGCGCATTCGATGGCATTCACCTCGGGCACCAACACCTGATCGGTCAATTGATCGCGCTGGCGCGGTGCAAAGGCTGGCTGGCCGGGCTGGTCACGTTTTATCCGCACCCCGCGTCGGTGCTCAACCCGCAAAACGTGCCCCTCTATCTGACCACGCCAGGCGAAAAGATGCTTTTGCTCGAACAATTGGGATTGGACTGGACGGCGATGCTACTTTTCAGCCCGCAAATAGCGGCACTGCCCCCCGATGATTTTTTGGGGTATCTTGACCGTCAACTCGGGATGCGTGGATTGTGCGTGAGCGATGATTTTGCCCTGGGCCGCAATCGCAGCGGTGACATTCCCGCATTAAAAGCGTTGGGTGCTGAAATTGGTTTCGAGGTGCATGTCATCCCGGCGCTGAACAACGCCGAAGGCAAGGTCAGCAGCTCGCAGATTCGCGCGCGGCTGCGCGAAGGTGATGTCGAGACGGCGGGGCGACTGTTGGGACGGCGCTATCGCCTCTCCGGCGAAGTGGTTCACGGGGCAAAACGCGGGCGCGATCTGGGTTTTCCCACCGCCAACGTCGCCGTCACCCCGAATCGGATAGTGCCCGCCAACGGCATCTATGCAACCTGGGCCTACCTGGGCGATGAGCGCTACCCGTCGGTGACCAACATCGGCACCCGGCCCAGTTTTGACAATGGCGCGCGCAGCATCGAAGCCTATTTGCTCGACTTTACGGACAGCATCTACGGCTATGACCTGGTGCTTGAATTTGTAGCCCGGCTGCGCCCGGAACAGCGCTTCGCCAACGTGCAAGACCTGATCGCGCGCATCGAGCAGGATGTGGTCGAGGCGCGGCGAATCCTGATCGAAAAACAATAGAAAAACCTGGTTTTGACAAAAAGCAGGTTTCTTGTTTCAAAACATCCTCAATATTCATACTCGCTGCCGCCGATGAATTCGCGCATCAGCGAAGTGGACGGGATCGTCGAATCGTCTTCAGCCGGCGTAATCGCCTGCAACAGTTCGTAGACGCGGCTGGCGCGGCTGTAGGCATCCTGCCGTTTGGGCTGATCGCGGTAATCGACCACCCACTGCGCAAAGTGATCGAACAGGCGCGGCTTCATCAAGGCCAGTTCGTAGGGCATCGCGCTGTTGAC
>JAFGEY010000367.1 GCA_016931365.1 Anaerolineae bacterium | reverse complement strand
TGATGCCGGATGTTTTGCCATAGGTCGGCCCTTTTGCCAAATTCCAGTTATATCATTTTTAATGAGCGTTTCAGGGTAATGCTAGCGGAATGTCCGAGAAGATAGGACAATTTCATCCCTTTTTACGTGGATGTTAGTCGAGTATAGCACAACTCGACAGCAGGAGCAAAGTAGATCAAGTATTCCGCTCGGCGATCAAACGCAGCCCATCGAGCGTGAGCCAGGGATTGATGGCTTCAAACTCGCTGGTCAACGGCGCGACGATCTGGGCCAGGCCGCCGGTAGCGATCGCGTGCGCGCTGCCACCCAACTCGGCACGCATGCGCCGGATCAGCGCCTCGACCAACCCGATGTAGCCAAAGACGATGCCCGACTGGATCGAGTGCGTGGTGTTGCGCCCGATTGCCTGGGGCGGCACTTGCAACTGTATCAGTGGAAGCTGCGCCGTATTGCCGAACAAGGCACGCACGGCGATGTTGAGGCCCGGCGCGATGGCCACACCCATCAAATCGCCCGGCGCGGCGACGGCGGTAAAGGTGAGTGCGGTGCCAAAGTCGACGACAATGCAGTTATCCCCAAACCGCTCGTAGGCGGCGACGGCGTTAGCCACTAGGTCGGCGCCGACTTCGGTTGGGTTTTCGGTGCGGATGCGAATGCCCGTGCGCGCGCCACGCCCCACGATCAGCGGCAGACGGCCCATTTCCCGCTCCAGCAGTTCGGCAAAGACGCCGGTCAGCGGCGGCACAACACTGCTCACCACCACACGGCGGATGTCGGCCATAGCGAGGCCCTCGTCGCGCATCAGGCTGCGCAGCAGTACGGCATATTCGTCGGGCATCTTGTCGCGCACAGTGCGAATGCGCCAGTGATGGAACCACTCGCCCTGGCCGTATAGGCCAAAGGCAATGTTGGTATTGCCGATGCCAATTGCTAACAACATCGCGTTCACCTCATAAATCAGCTTGCTTGCGCCTGCGCCCGATGCCCAGCCACGCCGAGACGACGGCCAGGGTAATGATGGCCGCCACGCCAGCCTCCGGCAAGCCGTTGGCCCATACGATCGGGATCAGCACGGCCCACGGGTACAGCCCCAGCAAGCCGATCATGCCCAGGACGAGCACGGTGTTGGTAAAACTACCCGCGATCCCGGCCACAATCAGCGCCAACACCTCGTATCGTTTGAGCGCGCGATAGGCCAACCACGCCACCGGGCCGATGAACAAGCGGGGCAAAATCGAAATCAGTGGATTGAGAAAGGCCGGATCCATCTGCACGTTGGGCATCGAGGCCTGGATCAGGCTGAACACACCAAAAATCAACCCAACGATCAGCCCGACCAGCGGGCCTTCCAGTACTGCGGCGACAATCACGGGTACATGCATAATCGTCAGCGAGGCGCCGGCAAACCAGGGCAAAAATCCCCAGCGGGTCACACCGAGTAAAATGACAACAGCGCTCATCACACCGGCGACGACGATCTTGCGAATAGACAACGTTTTCATTTTCTTTTCCTTTCCGAACATATTTATCCCAAAAACGAACTCCAAAAGACCACATCTGGATTAAACCAGATGGTCAAGACCAAAGCTATGCACAAAAGAACGGCCAGGCCAACTGCGATCCAATCGGCTTGGGTCGAATGCAGTTGGATCAGGTTGGTCCGCCCACTCCCGCCGGTATAGCAGCGCGCCTCCATCGCCAGGGCAAGCGCTTCCGCACGGTGCAACGCAGTAAGAAAAAGCGGCACCAGCAATGGAAGCAAGCGCACTGCGCGCTTGAACACATTTCCCTTGCCCGATCCGAAATCGGCGCCACGCGAGGCTTGGGCTTTGGCCAGCCGCTCGGTTTCCATCGCCAGCAAGGGGACAAAGCGCAGCGCGATCAATACGATCAGCGCCAGCTCGTGCGCGGGCAGGCCCCAGCGCTGCAACGGACGCAGCAAGTGCTCGACGCCGTGCGTCAACTCGACTGTGCGCATGGCAAAAGAGAACAGGCTGATCACCAGGATCAGCGCGACAAAGCGAGTTAAAGCCAGAGCTGCCATCTGTAAATCGACAACGGTCACGGTCAATCGCCACCACTGCCAGAGCACAGGCGGGACATCGTTCGCAGGTAACGCAAATACCTGCATCAGCGCCAGCAAAATCAAAAAAGGCAGCACCGGGCGCAGGCCGCGCAGCGCATAGCGCAGCGGAATGCGCGCCAGCGCCAGCACGCCGATCACCAGAAACAAAACAGCGATCATCCCGATCAGGCTGGCGCATGTCACCAGACCGCCGAGCGCGAAAACAAAGATGATGATTTTGGCCCGTGGATCGAGCCGGTGAAAGGATGAACCGGTCGGGAGATATTGGCCGATGGTTACGTTGCCTAAAAACTCAAACTCGCTCATGATTCCCCCGAAAAAAGGCCGAGAGCAATTTTATCAAGTCGCTCATCGCTACCTCTGCCAAAATGGGCCAAAATCGCCGCTTCCGCCTCGGCAAGGGTGAGCACATCCAGCGGCACGTCCAGGCCGTGCGCGCGCAAAGCGGCCATCAGCGACGCGGCAAAAGGCACGTCGAGGCCCAGGTCTCGCAAGCGATCAACCTCGGCAAATACCGCGCGCGTCGCGCCCGATAGCGCAACCTGCCCCTGCGTCAGCACGTAAACCTGGTCGGCCAGCGCGGCCACGTCGTCCATGTTGTGCGTGGCGACGATCAGAGTCAGCCCTTCGGCGTGCAAAGTCTGGAGCTGAACCAGCAACTCGTCACGAGCGACGGGATCGAGGCCCGCCGTCGGCTCATCGAGAAGCAGAATCCGCGGTTTGAGGGCCAGCACCCCGGCCAGTCCGACTTGGCGTCGCTCGCCGCCACTGAGAGCAAAAACAGGACGATCTTTGTACTGTTGAAAGTCCAGTCCCGCCCACTCCATTGCCCAGCGCACCCGCTCGCGCAGTTCTGCGCCGCGCAGCCCCATCTGCCGGGGGGCAAAAGCCACATCGTCGCCGACAAAATGCTCGAACAACTGATCGCCGGGCCGCTGAAAGACCAACCCCACCGCGCGGCGGATCGCGCGCAGATCGGCAGCCGGGTCGCTCAAGTCGTGCCCCAATACCCTCACCTGACCGCGCTGCGGGCGAAGCAGGCCATTGAGGTGCTGCAACAGCGTCGATTTGCCCGATCCGGTCGCACCGACCAGGACCACCGTCTGACCGCGTTCGACAGTCAAATCGACGCTGCGCAGCGATTCCTGCGCCAACGGCGTACCTCGCAAATAAGTATGCCCCAGGCCATGCACCTCGACAAGAGAATCGCTCGTCGAGAGGATCGATTCGTTCATCGAACTGCTCCTTGCAGCGCCGCGACCAATTCATCGATGGTGAGTGCGGGTGGCAGGTCTGGGATGTGCGCGCGCAGCCGGGCCGCCAACTGGACGACCGGCGGCGGGAGCAGGCTCCAAGAGGACAGGTCTGGATGGGTAAACAATTCTGTGGGAGAACCGTCGAAGACAATTCGGCCCTGGTGCATCACCACCACTCGACCGGCGCGCGCAGCCTCTTCCATCGCATGGGTGATCGTGATGACGGTCAGCCCGGCCGCGTGCAGCGCGTCGATGATTTGGAGCAGGTCGCGCCGCCCGGCCGGATCGAGCATCGCCGCGGCCTCGTCAAAGACAATGCAGCGCGGGCGCATCGCCAAAGCCCCGGCAACGGCCACTCTTTGCTGCTGTCCGGCCGAGAGCATGTGCGGCGGTCGATGGCGCGCCGGCCACATGCTCACCCGTTCCAACGCCTCGCGAACGCGGAGGGGCAGTTCAGCCACCGGCACACCAAGGTTTTCAGGGCCAAAAGCCACATCTTCTTGCACGACGGTGGCGACAATTTGATCGGCAGGGGATTGAAAGACCATCTGCACATCAGCGCGGATGGCACGGATGGCAGCGGGATCGTGCGTATTGCGCCCATCGATCCACACGTCGCCAGCGGTCGGCAGCAGTAAAGCATTGAGGTGACGGGCCAGCGTGGTCTTGCCGGAGCCGTTCGCGCCGACGACGGCGACATACTCGCCGGCTGCGATGTCGAGATCGACGCCGCGCAGCGCCTGCACAGGCTCGGCATGGGGCATCTCGTAGGTATAAACGAGATTTTGGATTCGAATAAACGGATCGGCCAACAAAAAACGCTCCCCGGCGCGACCGAAGAGCGTCAAATCATGCAAGGTACAAGAATATGACTCGAACGTCTCGGTCGCACACGATCCAAGCGTCAAACAAATTTTGAAATTCGGACGTTGCTGCTCGGTCGGCGCTCACAGCCTGCGCAGTGTGCTCCACTGCCCGGGTCTGCGGCCCTTGGATCAACAACATAATTGAATTATAGCACACTCGGCGGCATTTGCAAAAATTGGCGCTTTGGTCGACGGCTCGCAACACCGCTTGCTGCCGGGCGTGTGGTGATGAAATCGCCCGGCGCAGCACGCAGGCGATCAAAAAATGCATCCGAGCTGGCCGATAAGCCGGATTCTGTTCCGATTTGGGCAATGCCCATCTCGACGGCGATCATCTATCTATGCGGCCTACCCGGAGCTTGGAGGGTACGAGCAGCACCCTGCCTCCTTGCGGAGAACTCGCTCCTGCTTGGCCTTGCTCCCGGTGGGGTTTGCCTGGCCGGGACAGTCACCTGCCCGCCGGTGGTCTCTTGCACCACCATTTCACCCTTACGAAAACAATTGCGTAAGCAATTGTCGCGGTATGCTTTCTGTGGCACTATCCGTCGGATCGCTCCGCCTGGCAAGCGTTGTAGCCAACGCCAGCCAGCACCGCGCTCTGTGGAGTCCGGACTTTCCTCAAGCAACGGGCGTTTTCTGCCTGTTGCCCGCGACCGCCTGACCAACTCGGATGCAATGCGAGTATAGCGCATCCCGATTGTCCTGTCAAGTCAGGTATATAAATGAATATCGAAAATAAAAAACGTGAAACCCGGGCCTGTTCGGGTTTCACGTTTCACGTCTCACGCATCACGCTCTACGGCAGCATCATCAT
>JAFGEY010000366.1 GCA_016931365.1 Anaerolineae bacterium | reverse complement strand
CCGACCAGCTTGGGGGTCTGGATTTCGGTGAACCCCGCGCCGGCAAGGTATTCGCGGAAAGCGGCCAAAATGCCGCCAAAGAGCCGGAACGTGGCCCGTTTGGTTGGATAGCGCAGCCCCACCGAGGCGTGGTCGAGAAAGGTGTCCAGCCCGGCTTTGAGCACCTTTTTGTTGATCTCAAAAGGCAGCACCTCCTCGACGGCATTGATCGCCGTCACCCGGCAGCCGTGCAGTTCCAGGCCGCCCGGCGCCTGCGCCTCGGCGACCACCGTCCCTGCCACCGCGATCACCGATTCCGGCTGCAACTGGCTGAGGATGTTTAGCTGCTCCGCATCCTCGATCACCGCCTGAAATGTGCCCCAACCGTCGCGCAGCACCAGAAAGCCGATGCTGCCCAATCGCCGCACGAGGTGCAGCCAGCCGGCCATCTTGACCTGCTGGCCCACATACGCCGGCGCTTCTGTGGTGCGAATTCTTTGTCCTGTACTCATGGCACCCTCCTCTGAAAATGGTTTATGGATCGAAAAAGCCTCTCTCGTCGCAAGGACGAGAGAGGCTTTCGTGGTGCCACCTTGCTTTATCGCTGCTTTTCAACAACGACCTTTTGGGGTCAACCAACCCCGGCTCTGTAACGGGAGCGCCCGGCCCGGCTTACGGCCGGCGCATCGCGCCGGATTCAGCCTGGCGGCTCTGGAGTGTCCTTCAAAAACGCGCGGGGCTGCGTCGCACCGAACCGCAGCTCTCTGAACCTCGACCGCATTTCCTACTTGCTCCGTCATTGCCGATCGGTATGCAATTTGCGGCTAATATAACACATTAAGTGGAGGGTGTCAAGGAAAATTTGACTAATCTGCGTAATCGATCGCCCATTTGCCTTCGCCGGGCTGTTGATCGGCCGCATCCTGCCACAGCTCGACAAACGCGTCGGGCGCATGGTGCGCGATCAGGTGCTGGATCAACAGATCGTGCATTGCTTTGACCTCTTGCGGGTGATCGGCGGCGAGGTCGTTCTCGGCCATCGGGTCGACGGCCAGGTCGTACAATTCCGGGCGGCCAAGGGCACCCACCGGGGCATAGCCCCATTTTTCGGTGGTGACAAAAGGTGTCGTCGCCTTGCGGGGCGGCACGCCGTCCCGCGTGTGGACGTAGCAGCCGCTAACCGCGCAATCGCGGTGTGCACCCTCGCCCTCGCGGATGATGGAGGCAAACGATCGCCCTTCGACGGGTTTCTCGGCCCCAACGTTGACTCCAGCCAATTCGCACAGTGTGGGCAAGATGTCCACCGGCTGGGCAAAAATGTCGAGCGTTTGCCCGTGCGGCACATCGCTGCCGGCGATGAGAAAAGGCACATGCCCGATCTCGGGATAGATCGGCCAGTAGCGCGCGTCGTGGTCGTTGATGTTGGACTTGCCGGTGCGCGCGTGCTCGCCGATCGACATGCCGTGATCGCTGGTGATGACGAGGATGGTGTCGTCCCACAGTTGCAGGTCGTCCATTTTCTGCAGGACGCGTCCCAGCCAGCGGTCGATCAACTCGGCTTCGGCGGCGTAATGTGCCCACAGATTATGCAGTTCGGCCTCGCTGTAGGCCGACGACGGGCCGTAATTGGGATGGAACATCGGCGGGCCGTCGTAATTGGGGTCGTAGCGGCGAACCAGGTACTCGGGCGCGTCCCACGGCTCGTGCGGATCAAACAAGTCGACCCATAGGAAAAAGGGCGAAAAATTGCAGTTCTCTTCCAACCAACGGATCGCCGTACGCCCGGTCTTGGCGGGAAAGGTGTCGTCCTCGTATTGTGGATAGCGATTCAGCCAGCGATGCAGGTCGGCGAGATGATGGCCGCGAAAAGAAGGGTGCAGGCGCGTCTTGTCGTTCGACAGCACGTTGGCGATCGGGTCGTTGAGGTGCAGCAGGAACCGGTCGCCCTCCTGGCCTCGATTTTGATAGGCGGCGTCAAAGCCGAATTGGAAACGGCTGTTGAACAAATGCGGGCAGTCGCAGATCAACTGCGTGGCATAGCCCTGCGCCCGCAGCAGTGTGCCGATGTGGTTTGGCCCGCTGACGTCGATCGGCTGCCAGCCGTAATGCGGCCAGCCGAGCACGCCGGTCGCCACGTCGGTGCGATGGGGGATAGTGGGAAAGCTGCCGGTGTAAAAGCGGGTGATCTCGGTGGCGCGCTCGCCGGCGAATCGATCCAGCGCCGGCGTGCGGACGGGTTGCGCGGCGCGGTCGAACAAGTTGTCGAAACGATAGGTATCGGTGATCAAAAGAACGATATTTTTCATGCCTCATCCTCCAAAGTCGGCAGGTTGAAAACCAGGGATCGGTCACTTAACGTGCCGTGATCTTGATCACCTCGGTCGTTTTGTAGCCGGTGCGACCATTGGCCATCGGGTACGGCTCGTCAAAGGTCATCATGTCGGCTTCGATCACGAACCGGTCGTAGACATAACCATCACTGCGGATGACCTGCGGCACGCCCTCGGCCGTGATCTGGTACTCGAACCCATGCGGCAGCGGGTAATAGCGCTGCAAATCGTCCAGGCTCTTGATGTCGGCGTCGGTGACGATGCTGTCGCCCAATGGAAAATCGGGCTTGCTGGGCGGCGCGGTGGGGCGGGGAGCCGGCCGCGGCGGCGCCGGACGCGCAGCAGGCTGTGTCGGCTGTTGTCTGCGCCGCATTACCCAAAAGACAATGCCGGCAATGACCGCCAGGGCGATCACGCCCAGGATCAAGACGGCCCCTCCACACAGCACCCAACCCATCATTGGCATTTGGTCCACGGAACACTCCTTTCGATTTTTCCAGTTTTTTCTCGTTCTCACGCCTCCGCGCAGGAACGCTCATTCGTTCTGATGGTCTCCGTCGGAACGAGAAAGGGCGGGTTGGAAACCCGCCCCTACGTTTCCCGCACCAGGTAAATCCCCGGCAGGCTGAGCAGCGTCACCACGCCTTTGACCAGAATGTTGGACAGCACGATGCCCCACACGACGCCGGCCGGCAATCCCCAGAAAGCAATCCAACAAAAGATAACGCTGTCTACCGGCACGCTGACCGCATTGCTGACCAGCACGCGCGTCCATTGGTAGCGGGCGAAACGCAGTTTCGACGTTACCCGCGTGACCCACAACTCGTACATCTCGGTGTCGAGCAGCTCGCTGACCACCTCGGCGACGATGCTGGCCAGGACGATGCGCCACACCGGGCCGAGGATGGCGGCGAACTCGGCCTGCAAGCCCCACGACGGATCGGCGGGCAGCCAGGCGACAAAGGCAAAGAGCGCGGCCATGATCAGGTTGATCGCCGCCGCGGTGATGATCAACGTGCGCGCCGCCGCCTTGCCGAGCAGCTTGTGCACCAGGTCGCGCAGGGTAAAGGTAAAGGGATAGATAAACGTGCCGCCGTCAATGGGAAGTGCGGCTCCCGCCGGGCCGACCAGGGCAATTTTCAGGCTGGCCACGTCGGCCATCATCTGCGCGGCGATGTAGGCCGAGACGACCAGCAGGCCGGAGATCGGCCAGGAAGTTTGTTTTTCTTGCATAAACACCTCGAAAAAGCGGTCAGCCGTCAGTGGTCAGCGAACCCAAAATATGCTGGCCGCTATTCGCTGATCGCTATTTGCCTAATTTGGCCTTGAATGATTTGGCCAACGCCGGTGCCACTTCAAACAGGTCGCCGACGATGCCGTAATGGGCCACGTCGAAAATGGGCGCTTCGGGGTCCTTGTTGATCGCCACGATCACTTTGCTGGTGCGCATGCCGGCCAGGTGCTGGATCGCGCCGGAAATGCCGCAGGCGATGTACAAATCCGGGCGCACGGTGCGCCCGGTCTGGCCGACCTGGTGCATGTAGGGGATCCACCCCGCGTCGACGGCGGCGCGCGACGCGCCGACCGCGCCGCCGAGCGCCTGGGCCAACTCCTCGATCACCTTGAACCCTTCCGGCCCTTTGACCCCGCGCCCACCGGAGACGATGATCCTGGCGTCAGCCAGGTTGACGTCCGACGCCTCGACCAGAAAATCGACCACCTTGCTGATGATTGCGTCTTCGTCCAGCAGCGCCTTTTCACAGACGATCTGCCCCCGGCGCGATGGATCGGGCGCGGGCACTTCAAAGACGCGATGGCGCACCGTCGCCATCTGCGGGCGGTGGTTGGGACAAAGGATCGTCGCCATGATGTTGCCGCCAAAGGCCGGGCGGGTCTGCCGCAGCAGACGGGTTTCGGGGTCGATGTCCAGCGCGGTGCAGTCGGCGGTCAGGCCGGTGACGACGCGCGTGGCGACCGAACCGGCCAAATCACGCCCGCGCGAGCTGGCTCCCATCAGGACGATTTCCGGCTTGAAACGACGGATCAGGTCGACCATCACCGCCGCATAAGGTTCGGTGCGGTAAAAGGCCAGCGTCGGGTCATCGATCAAAAAAACACGATCCGCACCGTAAATAATCGCTTCCTGTGCCAGATGTTCGACGTTATGTCCGAGCACACAGGCGATCAGGGGCACGCCCAGTTGATCGGCCAGCTCGCGGCCCTTGCCGGCCATCTCCCAGGAGATCGAGCCGGCCTGACCCTTGAACTGCTCCACCCAAAACCAAACCCCCCAATAGTCGGCGAGGTCGGGCGTCTCGGCGGGCGCGGCCTGGGCGGCGGGCAGGCTCAGCGCCTCGGTCGGGCACTCGCCCACGCACGCGCCGCAGGCGGTACAGGCGTCGTTGACCACAACAATGCCTTCATCGTCCAGCGCCAGCGCGCCGAATGCGCAGGCTTCAATGCAAGCCTCGCAGCCGATGCACAGATTACGATCTATTTCCAACAGTGCCATAGATTCTCCCTAGTTTTCGCTTGTCATCAAAATACGCAGTTTTTCATCCGAAATTTGTGATCGTGGAACAAGTTCATAATGTCTTTCATCGACAATGTTCAGTTTGAGAATTTGGTCTTGTTCGCGCACACCCAATTCAAGCATCGCCACACTATTCTCATCCATAAACTGCAAGGCAATCGGCTTGCACAACGCGTGAGGATAGCGTTCCTGGCACAAGGCAACATCCTGCATTACCTGAACGATTCCAAATCTGTCGCCCGGCGACTTGGCCTGACACGGCAGCACAAAATGGGTACCGCGTTTATTGATGCCAACATAGATTTCGTCGACCTCGACCTGACCGATATGCTTGACCGTTGTGCGTAAATGATTCTGGATCGAATAGCAGGTGATTCCGGTGAACAAATCAACCAGCCTGTTGTAGCGGGCGCGAGTCAAAAGCGCCTGTTCGTCAGTGCCGGGCGCATAATGGCGCACAATCTCTGGTGTGGCATCTGGCACCTGGATGGGCTGGACGTGTGGCGTTGGTTGAATCTTGCCGGGCACCGCAAGCCGAAACTGGTATTCTGAAATGCCGACGCCGACAATGATCCACTCTGCTCCCTCTGGCGCTGTGCCCTGTATGCTTGCCGGTAATTCGCGCCGAAAACGAAAAGCGTATGGAATATCGCCCAGGTTTTTGATCCTGGAGAATCCCAACGCCTCAGAGGCTTGCGCCAGTTCTTCTCGATTGAAAGAAACAATTGTCTGGTCGGGACGATAATTTTGTTCAAAAACCCATTGGATGATCCGCTCATATTTTCTCATCTGCACACGCCCCTATCTCCGTTTAGACATTGTTATATCCCGGCCAACTCAGCACCAACACCTCTTCGCGCAGTTCACTGGCGGTTGCCGTCGCAAAGCGGGTGCGAAACAAATCGATCCGTTCGACCCGATAACCCAACTTTTCGGCAATGTGGGCCAAAATCTGACCAGTCCGGATCATCACCTGCAAATAAGAGGCCTGATCGCCAACTACATAGGCCAGCCTGGCTCCCGGCTTGAGCACATGCGCAAGTTCAGCCAGGTGACGGGCCATGCCACCAAAATACAACCTGGTCACCCGCGCATACATTTTTTCAAAACCTGACGTTTTTCCCAGTTCGACCCGGCGTGCTTCAATATCAGTAGCCAGCCGCTGGATTTCGGGAATGTCGGCCACCCATTGATCGTCGTCATCGGCCTTGTAGACACCCCGCGTATTAGACCGCAACAACGTTTTCTTGAAATCTCGCAGTTGGGACAT
>JAFGEY010000365.1 GCA_016931365.1 Anaerolineae bacterium | reverse complement strand
CACAAGGACTTTGCCGTGGCCCTGTGCCGGCGCGGGTTTGCGGTGGCGGCCCCCGAGATCTCGTGCTTTGGCGAGCGGCAGACCGATTTCAGCTACCTCGACGGGCCGATCGCCGGCACGGCGCCCTCGACCTGCGATCACACGGCCAAGCTGGCCTTTCACCTCGGCGGATCGGCGCTGGGCCTGCGCGTGTGGGATGCCAAACGGCTGATCGACTATCTGCATACCCGCGCCGAGTTTGACTGCCGTCGCCTGGGTGCGATGGGCCTTTCCGGCGGCGGCCTGCACACCTTTTTCTCCACCGCCCTCGACGAGCGCATCCGCGCCTGCGTGGTCAGCGGCTATTACTGTACCTTTCGTGACAGCATTCTGGCGATGAGCCACTGCACCTGCAACTTTGTGCCGGGGCTGGGTCGTTTCGGCGAGATGTACGACCTGGTGGGGCTGATCGCGCCGCGCCCATTTTTGATCGAATCGGGCAGCAAGGACCCCATCTTTCCCATCGATTCGGCGCAGGCCAGCCTGGCGCGCGCGCGTGAGGTGTACGGCGTGTTTGGGGCCTCGGCGCAGGTAGAAGGCGACTTTTTCGAGGGGCGGCACCAGATCAGCGGGCGGCGGGCCTACGATTTCCTGTGGGAAAAACTCGTACCCGGCCAGGGGTGAGGGTTGACAAACCGCCAGGAGCGTACTAAAGAACCTCAACGCAAAGACGCCAGGTCACCAAACTTTCACAATTAAGAACGACATTCTATGACTATAAGTATTCTTTGCGTCTTTGCACCCTGGCGTCTTGACGTTGAAAACCGACTTGTTCAGCAAAGCCGCTGAAAGGATCGTATCCTATGGAATTACTGTTGATTCGTCACGGCGATCCCGATTACGCTCAAGACAGCCTGACCGAGCGCGGGTTCGAGGAAGCCCGGCAGTTGTCCCAGGCCCTGGCGCAGGTTCAAATCGACGATCTTTACGTCAGCCCACTGGGCCGCGCCCGGGCGACGTGCGCCTTTACCGCCCAAGCCAAGGGGCTGTTGCCGGTGACGCTTGACTGGCTGCGCGAGCGAGGGATCAAACGCGGCGAGGTCTATTTGTGGGAAGCGCCGGGGGCGATGTTTTTGCAGGCCGCGACGCTGGGCACGCAAAACGACTGGTTCGAGCCGGATGGCGCAATGCCGGAAGGAGCCGAGCAGTTTGCGCACGTACGGGCAGGGCTGAACGACCTGTTACAGTCGTACGGCTATGTGCGAGAAGGGCACGCTTATCGCGTGGAGGGCGGATCGGACCGGCGGATTGCCCTCTTTTGCCACAAGGGAGTGATCCTCACCCTGTTGGCCGATGTTTTGCACTGGGCGCTGCCGATGGTCTTTGTGTCGCTGCACATCCATCCCACCGGCGTGACCCGCCTGGAGATGGTCGAGCAGGATGGGTTTGCCCACCTCAAGGCGCTGGCGATCAATGACCTGTCACACCTCGGATCGCCCTTGCTTGCGCCGCCGACTCGTCCGCGCAGAGTTTGACCGCCGGGAAGCTTACGGGATCAGCACTTTGAATCCCAGGCCGGCGTCGAGCACGCGGCGGGCCGAGCTGTCGACCAGTTCCCACAGCACGATCTCCATCAACTGCCACACCCGAACGCCCTGGCGGACGCAGCCGGTTCGGGTCGCACCTTCGCGGCCGCAAGCGATGTGCATGTGCAGCAGCGGCTCGTCGGTCTCCTGATCCCAGAACAGCGTGCCCGTGCCGGCAATCTCGTGGACGTTGTCTAGCACATAGGTCATCGGCACGATTGGTCGCTGATCGCCGCGCTCCGGCCCGACGACGAGCGTGCTGCCCGTGTCGCCCCCGCCGACGACGATCAACGCGGCAGCGCGGATCGCGTGCTCGCGGGCGAACCGCTCGATCTCTTTGTGCAAGATGTCGCCGTGTTCCAGGCGGATCACGAACACACGGCCCGGTCTGGCTTCTGAATACAGCATGGTCGCACTCCTCAAGACGAATTTTGTCCAGTGTACTCAATGTTGTGCGTTTTGTCCAATGGCCGAATCTGTCGTCTTGTGTTATACTTGCGACCATTCACTTGTATCCATTCCTCGCAGGAACAAGAGGACACGATGACACATCTTGTATTCCGCCCAAACCAAATTCTGGCGCTGATCCTGTCTACTATCCTACTTGCCGCGTGCGCACGCACCGAGACTGTCACCCCGCCGCTGTCGGCGGCACCGGTAGCAACGCAGACACCCACAGCCACGCTCGCGCTCACGGCCACACCGCCGCCAATAGCCACGCCGACACCAGATCTGGCACCTTTGGCGAACATTCAAGTCGACCCCACGCACACCCGGCAGACGATCCGCGAGGTGGGGGGCGGCAATTTCATCCACAAGTTTCCGCGCGTCACCGAGCCGATCGATCCCATAGCCCGGCTGAACATCGAAACGCTGGGTATGTCGGTGTTTCGCGTCCGCGCCAGCCTGGAAGATTGGGAGCCAGAAAATGACGACGGCGATCCGTTCACGATAAATGCCGATGCATTCAGTGATTCAGCGTTCAACCACGCCGCTTTTGCATTTTTGCCGCAGGTCCAGGTCGAGGGAGTAAAGACGGTCGCCAGCGCGTGGGACGTGCCCGATTGGATGGTCTCCAACCCTGGCGACGAAAGCGAGCGGCGCATCCCGCCCGAAATGATCGACGAAGCGATTGAATCGTGGGCGGCGTGGCTGCTGCACGCGCGCGATGTCTATGGTGTAACCCTGGATTACATCTCGTTCAACGAGGCCGACATCGGCGTCAACGTGCGCCTGTCGCCGGAGGAACAAGCCACATTGGCCAGGGTTGGTGGGGCGCGGTTCGCCGAGTTGGGTCTGCCCACGCGCTGGCTGCTCGCCGATGGAGCCAACATGGGCGGCTGTCTGCTGTACGCCAAGTCGATCTGGCAACAAGAGGCCGCCCGGCCCTTTCTGGGCCCCCTGGCCTGCCACACTTGGGACGGCTTGAGCGTGCCCGACACCACGCTCAAACAACTGGGAGAGTGGGCACAGGCGCAGGGTCTTGAGGTGTGGATGACTGAGGGCGGCTGGGATGCCGCCCTGTGGCAGCGAAGCGCCGAGTTTCCCGCCTGGCCCAATGCGCTCAACCTGGCCATCGCCTACAGCCGGACGCTCAAATTCAGCCGCGCCGAGGTGCTGCTCTACTGGCAGATGAGCGGCACCGATTACAACACCAATGACGGCGCCGTACCTTTCCCCATTCTCGACGTACTGGCCCATTGGTCGCGCGTGTTTGCGCCGGGCACGCAGGTGATCGAAACCTCACCCGACACGTTCACCCTGCACAGCGTCGCTGCCGTGGGGGAAAAGGGAGTTTCGTTGTGGCTGGTCAACAACAACATCCGGCCGCAGCCGGTGCAGATCGAAGGGCTGCCTGACGGCGCATACAAACTGGTCGAATTGAATGCGACGGGCGAGCAGCCGCCGGCCGCGCTGAACGTGCAGAAAAGTGTGTTAGCACTGACGCTATCTCCGCGCAGTGTTGGCGTGATTACCGTTCAATGAAGAATTTTTGAGGAGGACATTGTAATGATTCAGACAAAACGTGTTCCAGTGGGATTGCAACTCTTTTCGGTGCGCGGCGAGTGCGATAAGAACTTACCCGCCACGCTCAAGGCCGTCGCCGACCTCGGTTACGTCGGCGCCGAACCGTGGGGCTATGACGGCCGGGAGCCTGGTTGGAAAGGCTGGTCGGCGCAAGAGATCCGCGCGATGTACGACGACAACGGTCTGGCCTGCTGCGGCTTTCACCTCAGCACCGACGCGCTGCTCGGCGACAACCTGGCCCGCACAATCGAGTTCAACCAGATTTTGGGCAACAAGTTTCTGATCATCGCCGCCGACAAGGGGCGGATGGGCGCGCTCGACACCATTATGGAGCTGGCGGACATCCTCAACGGCGTCGCAGACAAGATCAAGCCGTTGGGTATGCGCACCGGCTATCACGCGCACGGGTTCGATTTCGTCCGGTTTGGCGATCGAACGGCGTGGGAGATTTTGTTCAGCAACACCAGCGCCGACGTGGTGATGCAGCTCGACATCGGCAACTGCGCCGGCGGCGGCGGCGACCCGGTGGCGATGCTCAAGGCCTTTCCGGGGCGGGCCAAGTCGGTACACCTGAAGGACTATGGCGGCGCGCCGGAGTCGGTGATCGGCGAGGGAGTGGCCGACTGGAATGTGATTTTCGGCCTCTGCGACACATTGCACAAGCCGTTGTGGTACGTGATCGAGGAGGGCAGCGCGGACGGGCTGGGCTTTGAGATCTCTGGGCGCAGCCTGCAAGCGTTGCGCAAGATGGGCCGCTAAAGAGTAACTGCTCAACCGCAAAACGCAGCGCCGGTCGAGTAGCCGTTGCGCTTTTGGCAGCGGCGTATCGAGACCACAAAGTACTCGCGACAAGCCTGCTGGGTCTCGATACGGCCTCAAAAACGTGGTGAGGCCTCTCAACCAGCGCAGGCTGAGCAATTACGCTAAAGAAAGGCCGCCCGCCGCGTCGACGCGGCGGGCGGCTCTGTTTATCGCAGCACGGTTTCCGTCCAGGCGTTGATCCACGCCTCCCGATTAGCGGCAATCTCGTCGGGCGAAACCACTGCCGGCGATTGCGACTGCGCGGCCCAATCCTTGAACACCGGCGGCAGTTCGGCCTGCGTGTTGGCCGGAAAGACCCACATATGCGGCGGAATATCCTCTTGAAATGGGCGGCTCAACATCCAGTCGACAAAAGCGCGGGCCAACGCGCGTTGTTTGGTGCCCTTGAGGACGCCCACAAACTCGATCTGGCGGAAGCACGCCCCCGGCGCGAGCAGGGCGGTGGTCGGTGGCTCGGCATACTTGCCCTCGCCGTAATAAACTTCGGCGGCCGGACTGGTGGCATAGCTGACCACGAGCGGGCGGTTGCCTTCGCTGGCCGCCGTAAACTGCCCGTAATAGGCCTCCGACCAGCCACTCTCCACCCACACCCCGTTGTCGCGCAGCGCCTGCCAGTAGTCGAGGTAGCCGCCTGCGCCGAAATGGCCGACCGTCGCCAGCAAAAAAGCCAACCCTGGCGAGGATGTGGCCGGGTTTTCAACCACAGTCAGGCCCTTGTACTCGGGTCTGGTCAGGTCTTCCAGTGATGCGGGCGGCGCGATGCCCTTGTCCGCGAACCACGCTTTGTCATAGTTGAGGCACACGTCGCCCCAATCGACCGGCAGCAGGCGATGCTGCGGGTCGAGCACCAGCGCCGGATCGATGTTTTCGAGTTCGGGCGACGAATAGGCTTCAAACATCTCTTCTTGCAGCGCGCGGCTCAAAAAGGTGTTATCGACGCCAAAAAACAAGTCGGCCAAGGGGTTGCCCTTGCTCAAGATCGCCTTGTTCAGCGCTTCGCCTGCGTCGCCCGACTTGAGGATCGTCACCTTGACGCCATGTTTTTCCTCAAAGGCGGCGATCACGGCCTCACCGATGTCAAAGCTGTCGTGTGTCATCACCACCAGCTCGTTGGGTCTGGCTGTCGCACAGCCGATCAGGGCCGCCAGCGCGCCCAATAACACGAAAAAAATCAACCTCTGTTTCATCCGTACAAACCTCCTTGCAAAAATAAAAACGCCAACCGGGGCGGTTGGCGTTTGATCAAAACAATCTTGGTTCTGCTTCCCTCCGCCGGCATGATCCGTCAGGTTCAAAGGGTCGACGGTAAAACGACCGTCCTCTCAGCCCGGCACTCCCGGACTCCCCTAGCGATTCGATTGTGTCAGCGTTCTGTACGGGTTACGGTTTGTCCCCTCCCACGGCGGCGATCTGTTCGCGCAACGCGCTTCGATGTTCCAGAACTATTTGCGCCAACTGACGGAGCGATGCGAGCATCGGCTCCCAATCAGCCTCACTTTGATGGCTGGTGCCGTGCATCAAATCGGCCAATGGTTCGCCGATGATGCCCGATTCCTGCCATTGAAACTCTAGCTCCTCAAGGCGTTTGGCTGCATCCAACCCGCCCTGGCCTTCCAGTCCTTCGAGAGCCTGTTGGTTGAGGCGGGCGAGTTGCTTGAGAAAGGCGCTGCCCTGCATCAGCAGCATCTGCGGATCGGTCTCGACGGCAATGCCCAGGAATTCTTTCCATTCAGCGACGATCACCTGGCGTTCCTGGCGCGCTTGGATCACGGCAGGAGACAGCGCTGAAGGTTCCGCATCCGGTTCAGCGTTTTCTTCCACAACAGCGGCCGCTGGTTCCTCGGGTTGGGCCGGCGCGATCGGTCCTGGCTCAAGCTGGACTTGAGGTTCGACGGTTGCCGGCGCCTCCGGCATCGCTTCCAGATCAGGCAGTTTTTTGTGCAAATAGTCCAGTCCGGCCTGGGCGCGCTTGTTGCGCGGGTTGATCGCCAGTACGTGGTTCAGACAGGTAATTTTTTCCCGATCCTCAACCACGCCGCTCAACCACAGCCAGCCCTGCTCGTTCATCTCGTCGAGTTCGACGACACGACGCAAAATCTGGCGGGCCTGATCATAGTCTTTCTGTCGCAATGCCCGGACGCTGTTCTGCACCATCTCGTGGACGGTGAGCTTGCTTTGCGGATCGACGGCGATAAACTGGCAGCGGCATTGTCCGTTTTGACAGCCACGGATCGGCAGGCGGGGTACTTCGGCGGGCGCATAAGCATGCGCCGAGAACGCTTTGCAGACATCGCATGCGTCGTCGGCGCAGAGGACGCGGATCAGCGCCCCCGAACGCGCAAGGCGCATTGCTGTGTGTTCGCTGTACGAGCTCTCGGTCCAGTCCATGACTCTGACTCCGTCAGGTGCCCCCGCAGAAATCGAACACGATACAAGCATAACTTGTTCTATCAAAATTATACTCGAAACTGGAGTCAAAAGCAAGGGGAAAACGATATGGGTAAAATTAAAGATAAAAACAGTTACCGACGATGAGATACTCGCAGCAGCCGCCGGCGTATGCTCATCGCTGCGCCTCCTGTGCCTTTGCTACAACTTGGCGTATGAACGCCGTCTTGGCCTCGGTGTAGCGCTCCCGTTCCTGCCCCAAACTCGCCGCCAGTTCGCTCTTGAGCGCCCCATAAGCCGCCGCCTCGTGAGGATGCGCGCGCAGGTAATCGCGAAAGACAAGTCCGTCCCACACGCGATGTCCCTCCGGCGCGACGTGGACGTGGTGTGTACGCCGGCCCATCAGCCGATCCCGCTTGATCAGCGTTATGTGCTCCGCATACCACCAGTATTCCCACAATTCGTTATTGAAACAGGGCACCAGCCACCGCCTGGCTTGCGCAAAGGAGGGTACCTGCACCAGCACGTCGATGATCGGTTTGGCCGGCATGCCGGGAATGGCGGTGCTCCCATAGTGCTCGATGCGCAGGGCCAAGTCGGCGCCCAGGCGGGCCTCAAGCCAACCGGCAAACTCGGCGAACTGCCGCGGCCAGGACGGATCGTAAGGAACCAGACGAACCTCGTCGCTGTCGGCGGCGGCTGCGTCCAGGCTGACATAGGCGTGGGCCGAGAGCCAGAACTCTCGCGCGGAGGGAGACGCCGGCAGATTGGGCAAGGCCGGGAGGCGGGCGGCAAACTCGCCACAATATCTCGGCGCGTCAGACAGCGAACTGTCTGGCGCTGGCTCGAGCCAGCGCCAGGTGAGAGCTTCTTGGGCAACGATCTCGTCGTGCCCGTCTCGCGCCTGCCACACCGCCCACGTATCGTCGCCCAAAGCCCAGGCGAACATCCCGTCCGGGATGGCCTCGACTTGATCGACCTCGATGCCGAAAAAGTGCAAGGTATCCTTGCCGCCCAGCACACACTGGTAGCCGACATAGCGCGTCTGCTCTCCCATGTGCTGCACCTCGACGGTCAGCCGGTCGAACAGGCGGCCATAAAAACCAAGCATCGCATCGACAGGGCCGTCGTTGGCGAGAACCTGCTGCCCGCCGACGATCTGGAGGTATCCGGAACTCACACCATCTCTCCCGGTGCCAGACCTTCCCACTGGAAAGCCTTCATATCGATCTGCCCTCGCACGTCGAACACAACCCCTTCCTGCTCCAGCAGCTTGCGCTGCTCGGCGAAATGCACCTTGCCCTGCGACGTGACCACGCGAAACCAGGGCACGTCGCCGGCGCCGCTCTTGAGCGCGCCCAGTGCCCAGCCCACCGTGCGCGCAGCGTGCGGATGCTCCAGCATCCGCGCGATCTGGCCGTACGAGGCCACCTTGCCCGGTGGAATCCGCCGCACCAGGGCGTAAACGCGGTCGAAAAACTGCTGATCGTCCATTTGCTGCCTCCTTCGAATCACGCTGAAGGCCATTTTAGCACGATCTGACCTGCAAGCAAGTCAAACAAAGGCTTTGTCAGCGCATCTATTTTGGTGTAGAATAGTCGCATCTGCTCACCCGCCAACAGAAACGAGGAACAATGCCCGAAGCCATTCTGCTCACCGATATCCCATTCACCCTTGACCGCGACGCGTTGGCTCAAAGAGCTCGCGTGCAAGCCGGCAGCCCCTTTGCCGAAGAATTGGAGCGGCTGGCCGCCCACGCCGAGGCCATCGCCCGCCCCAAAGCAATGTTCAAGCTGGCCTTTGTCGACTGCATCGGCGACGACCGGGTGCAGATCGACGGGCTGACTTTTAGCAGCCGCGTGCTCAGGGTCAATCTCGACCAGGCGCACCGCGTCTTTGCCTATATTGCCACGGGCGGGATGGAACTGGAAGCCTGGGAGCACTCACTCGACGACATTTTGCACCAGTATTGGGTCGAAAAAATCCAGGAATTGGCCCTGCAAGCGGCATACCAGGCGATGCAGGCGCGCATCGAGGCTCAGTTTGCGCCCGGGCACCTGTCGACGATGAACCCTGGCTCGCTATCCGCCTGGCCGCTGCGCGAACAACGCCCGCTGTTTGCCCTGCTTGGCGATCCGGCAGCAGCAATCGGCGTGCAGCTCTCAGACAGCTTTTTGATGACCCCGGCCAAGAGCGTCTCCGGGATCAAGTTCCCTACCGAAACACGCTATGAGAACTGCCAGCTCTGCCCACGGCCCGAATGCCCCGGCCGGCGTGCGCCGTACGACCAGACCTTGTACGAGCGCCAGTACGCGCCTCTGATGAACGCCGATAAACACGGATAAAGTATGGAGGAGTAACTGTCCAGCCACCTCAAATTCGACAGGACGAACAGGATTGGCAGGATAAAAACCACAGAAAAATCCTGTTCATCCTGTAAATCTTGTCAAAGCACTGCTTGACCTGAGCAGTAATGTGGAGGAAATCTATGCTCAAAATCGTGCCCTTTGCCCCAAAACACATTGCCCCTTTTACGCAGTGGTTCAACGCCCTGCCCGAAAACAACGTCTGGAACGAGGCCTATGTGCGCAGCAAAACGGTCGACGACGAAACCTACACCCCGGAATTGATGATCGCCGCCGAGGAGGGGGGCGATCCGCTCGGCTTTGTGCTCGGCAGCAAGGCCAACGACACCGGCTGGATCAAGGCCTTTCTGGTGCGCCCCGATCGGCAGCGACAGGGCGTCGGCACGGCGATGTTTGACGCCATCGAAGACGCATTTGTGAAACAGGGCGTGCAGGGGATCAACGTCGGCTGGGCGCCGCCGCGCTATTTCATCCCCGGCGTCAACGTCAAATACACCTCGGCAATCGTCTTTCTCGACCGCCGGGGCTACGAGACCAGTCGCGATGCGCGGATCAATATGGACGTGACCCTCGCCGGGCGCGATTTTGGCACGGCAGACAAGGAAGCCTCCTTGCGCACACATGGCTTTATCACCCGGCGTGCAGCACCGGAAGACAAAGACGGCCTCACCAAGCTATGCGAAGAATATAACAACCCCGGCTGGGCCATTGAGGTCGGGATCGCGCTGGGACATACGCTGCCGACCGTGTTTGTCGCCGAGAAAGAGGGCCGCATCTGCGCCTTTGCCGCGCACAGCGTGGTCGGCCCGACGCACTTTGGCCCCATGCTCACCTCCCCCGAACTGCGCGGGCTGGGCATCGGCT
>JAFGEY010000364.1 GCA_016931365.1 Anaerolineae bacterium | reverse complement strand
GCGGCTCCAGCCAGACGGAGCGCCAGATGCCCGCCGACACGGCGCGCGGCATGATGTCCCAGCCCCACACGTGCGGCGCTTTGCGGATGAACAGCCCTTCCTCGCGGTGCTCCCAGCTCATCAGTGATGCGTCATAGTGGAACTGGCGCGCCGCGTTGACCGCCGAACCGAGGCGCACGGCGATGCGGTTCACGCCCGGACGGAGGACATGGGTCACGTCGAAACGGTGCGGAATCAGCGCGTTGTCGGCCCGTCCCACCTCGACGCCGTTGACCCACACCGTCGCCAGCGCATCCAGCCCGGCAAAGACCAGGTCCCAGCCCAGGCTGTTTGGAGTGTGAACCTCCGGCAGCGCAATGTCGCGGGCGTACCACCACTCGTTGAATTCCAGCGCCCGCAGCCGGTGGATGTGATCGGCATAGAACGGCTCCGGCAGACGGCCGGCCCGCACCAGGTCGAGTTCGACGTTGCCGGGCACCCGCGCCGGGATCGCCGCCAACCCGGCGGCGTCCAGATCGTCGGGGCCGGCAATGGGGAACCGGCCTTCCGGCGCACAGGCCAACAGCCAGTCGCCGTCCAGAGAAATGCGTTGTATATCCATTGTACATTGCCCTCCAGGGTTCACGCCGGCGCTGTCGCGACGCACCGTCGCCGGCAAGGCGAACGGGCGCAGCAACCCGCGCTTCCAACCCGGCCAGGCGCCCAGCCGGCTCGTCGCTTCGATCCACTGCGGCCGGCGCAGCGTCAACTACATCCGTGCCAAAGATGGCGCAAACTCTCAAACTCTCCGAGTTTGCGCGAGTTTGCGCGAGATTGTAATCAATCGTCGCGCCTCCAAAGCGTGCCTATCCAGGCGCCCAGCCTGGCCGTATAGAGCACGATGTGGAAAGAGAGGCTCAACAAGAGCAAAAAGACGGCCGTCAACAAGAGCACACTGCCCGCGAGCGAGCTGATGGCGGCGGTGGTGCTGGCCGTCACCAGCACAAGCAGCCCGACCATCAACGTCATGGGGCGATATGACAGGATCAGATGAACCAGATAGATTTCGATTCGTTCACGCGCCAGCCGTCGCCGATTGGACACTGTTTTTTCTTCTCCCTTTGAAATGCGCGATGTGGCGCCCGCCGCGCCGACTCGCGCACAGAGCACAGGCGTTCGCAGCAGCGGATGGGCCGGTTGCGACCTGTTTGGCGGGACATAGGCGGCTCCTGACAACTCTAGACGGCTACTTGGCGCCTGAAAGCCAGATGGCGCAAGTTACCTGTAACTGCAAAAGGTTCCCACCCATCTCTGCACAGCTTTTCTAGCAACCAGAATTCTGTTTGTTCTGAATCTACATGCTTTTTGAGTTGAATCTCGATCTCTCTGGGGTGGTCTTCGAAATTCTTTATTTGCTTTTTGACTCCGAAAATACATCCCAATTCTTTGAGTTGGTTGTAGGTGTCACCGATGAATTGATCGCTGGTGCAAAACAAGTGCAAGGAATCGCCGTAGGTATATGCCCATGCTAGTTCATAGATGAGACTCCCGGCTGGTGGCTTTAACCCCTTGCGGATATGCCCGCATTTCCAGCAGTAGTTGGCTTGTTCAAGAAATTCCGTTCCACAATTTGTGCAAAACATGCCCAATCTCCTTTCTTGCAAGATCTGGGAAATCCTGTGCACTAGCAGTTTGTCGGAGAGAACATGTAGCCGCGATTTCCGAATCGCGATTTGAAATTCTACGATGCGATACGTAGATGCGCGGTTGGAAACCGCGCCTACGATTGATTACTCCGACAGGCTGCTAGAGGGCATGCGCACTCGGTTCCCGTTTGTAGACCACGCCCAGCGCGCCTTCGAAATGCTCTTTGCCGCACACGATCTTGCGGCGTTCGTCGGGGCGGAGTTCGTCCAGGTTTTTGGTGCTCTTGGTTTCGTTGACCAGGTAGGTGCAGGCGGCGGTGGGCTGGCCGAACTCATCCCGCTCCTGGATGACGATGGCCCAGTCGGGATTGTACTGACCGATGGGCGTGGGCACGGTGAACCAGGCGGGGAGCTTGATGTAGAGCAGGACGTCGTCGCGCTGCTCGAGGTCCTGGACGAACTGGCGCTCGACGCCGGAATCGGCGATGACGCAGTCATAGATCGAGTGGCCGGCAGGAACGAGGTATTCCTGCCAGCTCTCGATCTCGGCCTGGAACTGGGTCATTTCGTACCACTGGTTGATTTTCTCGTACTGGATGCCGTCGACGAGCTGGTCGGCGAGGCGGGTTTTGATGTGACCCACGGCGACGGCGGCAAACCCGGTGGGGTTGTCGACGACGGCCTGGCGGCAGTTGGGCGGCGCGCGACGGACGATGTCGAGCAGGGTGCGGCGGGTGAGGCGCACCGGCGGCGAGGTGTGGGCCATCTGGTTGGCCATCAGGTCGATCAGGTTGGGCAAGGGATAGTGCCCGGCGAGATCGATCAGGGTCTTGGCGGCGCTCAACTGCATCGCCTGGAAAGCGCCAGCGCGTCCCGCGCCGTCGTCGCTCACCTCGACGCGGGCGAGCGCGCCGACGATGCGCGGCGGGGCAATGGTTTCCCCGGCCAGGTCATTGACCACATCGGCGACCAGGCGCTCCGTGTCAATGGTGACGGCGTAGCGGGTTTTGTGCTTGATCTTGTCCCACAGCGCCCGAAAGGTGGGATCGAGTTCGCAGGCTTTGTTGAGGCGGGCCGCGCCGCGCTGGCGGGCATTGGCCGGCGGCGGGGGCAGGATGCCCTGGCCGTACTCCGCTTCGACGGCCTGGCGTTCGGCGGCGGACAGGTCTTTGAACGATTTGCCGTAGCGGGCTTCGATCTCGGCCTGGTACTCGAAGGCGATCTCGCTTTGCAGTTGGGCGACAAAGCGCTCATAGCTCTCGTTGGCGACGACGGTGAGAATGTTGTAGCGCTCGTCGTGCAGGCGCTGGCCGCTCTGGTCGACGACGAGGCGCACGCCGCGCCCGACTTCCTGGCGCTTTTTGACCTCGGAGACGGTCTGGTTGAGGGTGCAAATCTGGCAGACGTTGGGGTTGTCCCAGCCCTCGCGCAGGGCCGAGTGGGAAAAGACAAAGGCCACCGGCTCGTCGAAGGAGAGCAGGCGTTCCTTGTCCCGCATAATCAGGTCGTAGGCTTCGCGGTCGCGATCGGCCTCGCCGGTCTTGCTGTCTTCATAGATGACCTCGCCGGCGCGGGTGCGGCGCTGGGCGAAATAGGCGGCCTGCACCTGGGCGGCGTCCCGGTCTTGCCAGTCGGGGTAACGCCGCTTGAGGTCGTCAAAGGCGCGGTTAAAGAGCACACGGATCAATCCATCCTCGGCGGCGTAATTGTCCACCCGGTCGATGAAAAAGAGGGTGAGCACCTTGACGCCGGCAGGGCGGACGTGGCGCTGCTTGCGAAAGTGGCTCTCGACGGCGTAGCGAATTTGGGCCTCAAAAATCGCTTCCTGGTTCGGCCCAAGCTCCTGGCCGACGGCGATCTCGACGTTGTTGGCAAAGCGAATTGACCCGTAGCCGGGGTTGATCTCTTCAACCACGTAGCCCCGGTATTCGAGGCGATTGGTCGAGTCTTGCAGATCGTCGCCGGGGCGGACGGTGAGCGTTTGTTCCTTGATCTGGCCGCTTTTCAGCAGGGCGTGGACGGCGACGCGGGCGGTGATGGTTTGTTTCTGGCTGCGGATGTCGATCAGGCGCAGGTAGGGCGCGCGCTCGTCCTGCTCCTGGCGGGCGGAAAAGACCTCGATGCGCTTGACCAGGCCCTGGCGGTAGGCGTCAAAGGGGGTGAGCCGGTAGACGACGTTGTAGGGGTTGCGGTGGGTGGCGCTG
>JAFGEY010000363.1 GCA_016931365.1 Anaerolineae bacterium | reverse complement strand
GATCTGCTCGACCACCATGCGCGCCTGCTCTTTGCCGAGCTGGATGCCCATGTTGAGTTCTTCGACCTTGTAGAGGATGTTGCTGCGTCCGGCCAGTTCGGAGACGACAAAGCGCATCTGATTGCCGACCAGCGTCGGATCGATGTGCTGGAAGGTGCTTTGATGTTTGCGCATCCCGTCGACGTGCATGCCGCCCTTGTGGGCAAAGGCGCTATGGCCGACGTAGGGCTGGTGTGTGTCGGGGGTCAGGTTGGCGCGGTTGCTAACGTAATGAGATACCTGGGTCAGCTCAGCCAATTGCTCGGGATTGACGCAAGAGAAACCGAGTTTGAGCTGCAAATTGGGGATGACGACGCACAGATCAGCGTTGCCGCAGCGTTCGCCATAGCCGTTGATCGTGCCCTGGACATGGGCCGCGCCTTCTTGCACGGCGACCAGCGTGTTGGCGACGGCCAGTCCGCTGTCGTTGTGACAGTGGATGCCCAATGGCGTGCGATCTAGTTCACCGCCGTTGAATTGACGTTTGACCGTACGCACGATCTCTTGCAGTTCCGTCGTCAAGGTGCCGCCATTGGTATCGCACAGCACCAGTACGGCGGCTCCGGCCTGGGCGGCGGCGCGCAAGGTGGCGAGCGCGTAAGCGGGGTCAGCCTTGTAGCCGTCGAAAAAGTGCTCGGCGTCATAGATCACCTCACGCCCGTGGCTCCTGGCAAAGGCCACGCTGTCGGCAATCATGTGCAGGTTTTCGTCGCGCGTGGTTTTGAGCACGTGCTCGACGTGCAGGTCCCAGCTTTTGCCAAAAATGGCGACCGCCCGTGTTTCCGCTGCCAGCAGCGTGCGGATTTGCGCATCCTGCTCCACCGGCGTATCGGCGCGGCGGGTGCTGCCAAAGGCGGTGATCACGGCGTGGGTAAGGTTCAGCTTTGTGGCTTGCTCAAAAAAGGCAATGTCCTTGGGGTTCGATCCGGGCCAGCCGCCCTCAATGTAAGCCATACCCAGCCAATCCAGGCGCTGGGCAATTTTCAGCTTGTCGTTCAGTGAAAGCGAAAGCCCTTCGCGCTGCGTGCCGTCGCGCAGCGTCGTGTCATACAATTGCAGCTTGGCGGACATAGCCTTTTCCTTTCCTCGAGCGGGTACAAGACCGATTTTCGCGTTCAACTCGACGCGTACTCTTTCAAACTAATACTGATAAGGCAAAGCCTGGCCCGTGTGCAGGACTTTATATCAAATTCAGTTTGACGGAATACGAGCGACTTGAACCGGGAAAGCGGCTTTGCTCTTCGGGGTGGACGGCTGTGTCCGGGTTAGCGGTGGCACAAAAAAAGCCTCCCGGTTGGGAGGCCTTTTCTTCTTCTTAGGGGTGAATCAAGCCGACGCTCTCCCAACCACAAACGCCTCCGTAATCAGGAGGACGCCAAGAACCAAAATAAGGGAGAGTGCCAGTGTCTGGTTTGTGGTTGATGAGCTAGACATTGCTGTACCTCAATCGACTTGAATAGAGTGTACCACAAGATTCCGGATTCGTCAAATTGGGTTTATGCGCAGTGGGGTTTACATTTGCGCCCGTATCGCATCTCGGATACACTGGGCAAAATTTCGGATGGAGGCGAAAAATGCCAGGTTCCCCTGCCAGCCTTTTATGCGTATCTTGCGCGGCTGTTTTCCCACTCGACGATCCGCGCTGGCGATGCCGCTGCGGCGGCCTGCTCGACATTGTGTTTGCGCCTCGCTTTCCGCTCGACGTGATCGCCTGCCGTCCGCCAACCATGTGGCGTTACCGTGAGGCAATCCCGCTGCCCGCAGATGCCCGGATCGTGTCACTGGATGAGGGTTTTACGCCGCTGCTCCCACTTGATTTTGAGGGCCGTGTGGTGTGGGTCAAGCAGGATCAGCTCTTTTCGACCGGCTCGTACAAAGATCGTGGTGCATCGGTGCTGATCAGCCAGGCCAGGGCGTTGGGCATCGAGCGGGTGGTCGAGGATTCGTCGGGCAATGCCGGCTGCGCGATCGCCGCCTACTGCGCCCGCGCGGGCATTGCCTGCGAGATTTACGTACTGGCCAGCACCTCGCCGGCCAAGATGGCCCAGATCGAGGCATACGGGGCGCGGCTGATCAAGGTGCCCGGCAGCCGCGAGGATACCGCCCGCGCCGTACTCGCGGCCGCAGAGACAACTTATTACGCCAGCCATTCGTGGAATCCCTTTTTCTTTCACGGCACCAAGACCTGGGCCTACGAGGTTTGCGAGCAGCTTGGCTGGCGCGCGCCCGATGCGGTTATCTTGCCGGTGGGCAACGGTACCCTGCTGTTGGGTGCATTCATCGGGTTCAGGGATTTGCTCCGTGCGGGAGTGATCGACCGCTTGCCCCGGCTGGTCGGCGTGCAGGCGCAGGCGTGCGCGCCGCTGCACAAGGCGTTTAATGAAAATTCAGGCAAAAACCTGCATATTGCCAGGCAGCCCACCGTCGCCGAAGGGATCGCCATTGCCGATCCGGTGCGCGGCCCGCAGATCGTACGCGCAGTGCGCGAGAGTGGAGGATGGTTCATCGCCGTGGATGAGGCCGAAATTCAGGCTGCGCTGCACGCAATGTGGCGGCGGGGTTTTTACATCGAGCCGACGGCGGCAGCCGCGATGGCGGGGGTGTCGCAGTATGTGCGCACGGTCGCAGCGGGGGAACTGATCGTTTCAACCTTTACCGGGCACGGCCTCAAGGCGGCCGGTCATTGAGTTTATTTCGGCGGTACGTAATGGGAGATGCCGCCTCCCCGAGTGCCAAGCCATAAAGAACCATCTGGAGCTACGGCAATGGTCGTGACCCAATTGTGCACCAAACCGTCGTTGTCAGTATAGGTTTTCCAATTCTTGCCGTCAAACTGGAATGCGCCAGCAGAGGTACCGAACCACATTGTGCCGCCGGGAGCGACGGCGATTGACAAGACCTCTTTGCCTATTGTATGGCTGGTCCATCCGTTGTCATCATATCGATAAGCGCCCTCGGAGGCACCAAACCATAGTGCTCCGTCAGGAGCAACAGCAATGCATGAAACTTGTTGGATAAATGTTTGCCACGAGTTGCCATCAAAACGAGCGAGTCCTCGCGAATCGACCCATAGCATGCCGTTTTTGTCCACAGCGACAGAATAGACCTCATTATTAGCCAATCCACCTGTGCGAGTATAGGTTGTCCAGGTGTAGCCGTCAAAGTGAGAGACGCCACCGTAACAGCCGGCCCAAATAGTGCCGTCCGGAGACGCAGCAACGGAATAGACAAGATTGCTTGCTAGCCCGTCACCGATGTTGAATGAATCCCAATGCCGACCATCGAAGCGAGAAATACCTTGATTGGTGCTCAACCACAACACACCATCTGTGCCTACAACAACAGACCAGACGTTGTTGCTTATCAGACCGTCGTTTTCTGTAAAAGTAGTCCAGGTCTTTCCATCATAGCGGGACGCACCAGCGCCGGTACCCACCCAGATTGTGCCGTCGGCAGACACAGCGATAGACTTGATAAAATTGTCTGCCGGCCCTTCGCCTGTGATATAAGTGGTCCAGGTTTGGCCGTCGAAATGCGAGATGCCGTCGCCCCAGGTGCCGATCCACAACGTACCATCCGGTGCTAAGGTTATCGTTTGAACATTGTTATTTGATAAACGATTGTGTGTCGTCCAGGTCTTGCCGTCAAAACGCGAAAGGCCGTATTGGGTCGCAAACCACATCGCACCATCAGGGGTTTGAGCGATGGCTCTAACGGTGTTGTAAACCAGCCCACTCTGCTCAGTATAGGTGATCCAGGTCTGACCATCAAAATGGGAAACACCCCCCGGCGCAATGCCATCAAAGCCGGTACTGAACCACAATGTGTCATCATCTGCGATGAAAACTGCCCCGCCCATTCCATCAATCAAACCATCTTGCGGCCCATAAGAGGTCCAGGTTTGGCCGTCGAACCGAGAGACAAGCGGCCCGCATCCCCCAAACCATGCGACGCCACTTGGAGGCAGGGCAATGGAGCAAACATAATCGTTGGCCAGGCCATCATCAGAGGTATAGGATGTCCAGGTTTGTCCATCGAAATGCCAAACACCCACTCCGTATGTACCAGCCCACAGTGTGCCATCTGGAGCGAAAGCGATGACGTTGAGCGCGTCTTCCACCAGTCCGGTATCTTTGGTGTAGTGAGTCCAGGATCGTCCGTCGAACCGTGAAAGGCCCTTTCCGTATATCGCAAACCACAATGCGCCGTCTGGTGCCACAGCCACAGATCTGATTTGATTGTCCATCAGTCCATTGTCTGCGGTGTACTTGGTGTAGGTCATATCGGCCAAATTCCATCTGACCACACCGCCATCGCTGGCTACCCACAGGTTTCCGTCGTGGTCAAAGGCTATGTCGTTCACATAATCTGCGTTTGTGTATGATGTCCAGCCTGGATGCGCTGGCGATGCCGTAGGAACAAAAGTGCTCTCAGGTCGGACAATGGGCGTGGATACCGGGGAGCCAGACGCCGGCTTGGTCACGAACTGATCGTTCTGCAGCACATAGACAACGGCGGGTGTTGACGCGCAACGAGAGGTCGCTTCTGTGGCATGAATTAAAATGAAACCTTCCGAGGTTACTTCCCATCCAATGTAGGTGCACCAGCCGTCAATCGTGATCTCTTTGGCTAACTTGGGGCCTTCCTGTGTCCACCGCCAGATGAGAAGGATGTCGTCTATGCGATCTGCGGCAAAGAATTCTCCTGACACCAGCACAAAAGAGTTGCCTTTTGAGTCATGCAGGTCGAGTTTTTGAACTGTTGGATTCGGGGCGTTATCCCTGAACCAGATCTGTTTTCCCTGCCATTTTCTGGTCTTTTGATCCTGGTAAAAGACGATGCTCAGACCGCCATACGGTCCGTCAGCAAAAAATTCTTGCGTGTGCATGATCAACTCATCACGGCCATCGTCGTTCCAATCTTGAAGCTGGATGGTTGCAGTATATTCGAGAGTGCGGGTGGGCGACGTATAATTGAGGTCGGCATAATGTACGGGCAGCTCGGTTACCGTGATAGGGTAGGTCAGTGTGATCAATCGATCTGGCTGCATTGCAAGCGATAAATCGGGATCGATGCAATAGTTCAGAAATGTTTCGCCTCCCTGAACCATTTTGGCTGCCAATGCGTTGCCGTTGTACGCCTGCCACCCACCATATTCAGTTGCTAGGTCACAGGCTTCTTGAAAGGGATGTTGGCACTTGAATTGTATGGTATATGTTGGCGTAGGCGAAGGGGTAGCTGTTGGCGGTTTTGTAGGTGAAGAAGTGGCTGTGGGATTTCTGACATGTGCTTGTGTAGCCTTGGGTGTTTGGGTAGCCGTTGATGTGGGTGAGGGAAATCTTGTACCGGTTGGCGTGATTGTCGCAGGCGGTGATGACGTCCAAGTGGCCGTAGTAGTGGACGTCAATGTTGGTTCTGGAGTTGGGCGGCAGGCGACGATGAAAGCTATAAACACCGAACCTATCAGCAAAAAGCTTGTTTTCAAGATCGAGGAGCGAATTGTTCGAGACACCAAAATCTCCTGTTCAAGCTGACTGGTTGGGTCATGTTATTTCAAAGACTGTCGGCCTTGGTCATTTAACGATCTCGGGCTCTTTTTGCCTACATGCTTGGCACACACCGGAGATGGACAGGTGTTCCAGGTCGGCAGCAAAGCCGTGTAGGGCGCGCAGGTGATCGGCAAACCCTTCTGCTTCGGCCAGCTCGATGCCGCTGACCGCGCCGCACCGTTGGCAGACTAGGTGGATGTGCGGTCCGTGCAGACCGAGCAGTTCGTAGCGCCGCTGCCCGTCGCCGGCGTCGATGCAGGCAACAATGCCAAATTCTTGCAGCAGGTCGAGCGTGCGGTACACGGTCGAGATGTCGATGGCTATGCTGAACGTTTGAACACGCGCATAAATCTTTTCTGCCGTTGCCACCCCTTCGATTTCGTGCAACGCTGAGAGGATGATCTCGCGCTGCGGCGTCAGCCGAAAGCCCTTTTCGCGCAGTTTTTTGAGAAAAGCTTGTTCACATGCCATCGTTGCCTCCTGTGTCCGTCAGCAAACCGCCATCATTGCCGGGGCGACCGCTTCCAATGGCGTCTCCAGCCCGTGTTGCTCCATCAACGACTCGTCTCGGAGCAGTTCGCTCGTCGCGCCATCGGCGGCGACGCGGCCGCCATCCAGCACGACCGTGCGCGGGCACAACTCCCACACCAGGCGCATATCGTGCGTAGCGATGAGCATGGTCTGCGGCAGCGAGCGCAGCAGTGCGATCAGGCTGCGCCGCGCGCGCGGGTCTAGCCCCGCCGACGGCTCATCGAGGGCCAGGATATCCGGCTCCATCGACAAGACGGTGGCGATGGCGATCCGCTTGCGCTCGCCCAGGCTGAGATGGTGCGGCATTCGCGCTTCGTAGCCGCGCATTGCCACCGCCGACAAGGCCCGCTCGACCCGCACCCGCACATCGGCCGCGGGCAGGCCCATGTGCAGCGGGCCAAAAGCCACATCCTCGAATACGGTGGTCGAAAAGAGTTGATCGTCGGGGTTTTGAAAGACCAGGCCAACTTGCGCACGAACCTTCCGCGCCGTCCGCTCATTGACCTCGATCCCCGCTACGCACACGCGACCTGCGCCATGCGACGGTGAACCGCTCAAAATGCCGTTGAGGTGCAGAAATAAGGTCGATTTGCCCGCCCCGTTCGGCCCGACCACGGCGACCTTTTCACCCGCCCTCACGTTCAGATCGATGCCGTTCAGCGCCGGACGTCCATCGGGATAGGAAAAGCAGAGATTTTCAATTTCAATGATCGGACACATATTCAACCCGGTACATATCCAAGTATAACGATACAAGCCAGAGATGTAAAAATCAAAACGCCGGCCCAGGTATCCCGCGGCTGCCACGCGGGTTGGGTCAGCGCGGGCCATTGTCCATCATAACCGCGCGACAACATCGCCTGATAGATGCGTTCGCTGCGCTCATAACTGCGAATGAACAACGAACCGATCATCCCGCCCAGCACCTTGATCCGCCAGAGCATTGTGCCACCCGCCCGCGCGCCGCCCGCCGAGCGCGCCTGGCGGGCCGTTTGCAGGCGCGTTGCTTCGTCGACCAGGACAAACAGGTAGCGGTACATAAACGAGATAATGGTGATCAAGATGCGTGGGACACGCAGGGCTTGCATCGCCTGGAGCAGGGTTGGAAAGGACGTGGTTGCCACCAGTAGCCCACTGACCAGCACCGACAGCCACGCTTTGATCACGATCGACGCAAACAGGGTCAGGCCCTGATCGGTGACCGCCAACGTCCAGCGCCCGAACTGCGCGCTCCACAGTGTTTGGCCGACGTGCGTGAACGGGATCGACAGGGCAATCATGCTCGCAAAAGGCAGTGCGATCAGCGAGCGCTTGAGCGCCACCGACGGCGGCACGCGCGAGGCGATCAGCAGCGTCGCCACGATGAGGGACAACCCAAGCAGCGCCGTCCACGCCGACGGCGGCAGGCAGGTCGCCGCCAACACAAACGCCAGCGTCGCCAATAGCTTGAGCCGGGCATCGAGCCGGTGAATCAGGCTGTCAGCGACGTGATAGGGCTCCAGAGCCAGGTGCAGTGTCATCCGGCCGCTTTGGCTCGACGGCGCAGCGCCCAGGCCAGGCCGTAGCCGAGGCCAAACATCAACAGCGTGCCGACCAGCCCGGCGACGATGGTCGCAGCGTTCGTGTTGGCGATGCCCGGGAACGCGTAATCGGGAATGATTTCATACGGCGCGTCCTGCGCCCGGTCGAGAAAC
This sequence comes from Anaerolineae bacterium, assembly GCA_016931365.1. The sequence continues at coordinate 5,194 of JAFGEY010000363.1, read as the reverse complement.
CCCTTGTCTTCGGCGACGCGCTCCAGCCCGTCGAGATGCGGCGAGGCCAGCGGCGAAAACAGGGCCACTATCAAGGCGATCAGCAGCCCGACAACCCACCAATACTTTTTCAACCAGTTCATCTCTCACCTCACGCTTCGGTCGCCGACGCGCGCAGCGCCAGCAGGTCGGGGCGGGTGGCGTTCACAAAGGCCAGCACGGCCACCGTAATCAACCCCTCGCCGATGCCGATCAGGGCGTGTACGCCGCCCATCGCCGGGAGCACTACCCCCCATGGCGATGCGCCGGACAGACCCAGTTCGACCGCCGCCAGCAGCGAGGCGATCACCACTGACACCCAGCCGGCGACGAAACCGCGCGCAATCACCGCCCACCCTTTTTCGCCGAGCAGCCGCTTGAGGCCGGCGTAGACCAGCCAGCCCGACCATACTCCAACCAGGGCCATGTTGAAAATGTTCGCGCCCAGGGCCAGCAGCCCGCCATCTTGAAAGAGTAGCGCCTGCACGGCCAGCACGCAGGTAATCACCAGCGTGCCCGCCCACGGGCCGAGCAAAATCGCCGCCAACGCGCCGCCCAGCAGGTGGCCCGATGTGCCGCCAGCGACGGTGAAGTTCATCATCTGCGCGGCAAAGATGAACGCCGCCGAAACGCCCATCAACGGCACCTGGCGCTCGGTCAGCGTCTTGTTGACCCGGCGCACCGCCACTGCCACGCCGCCCGTTGATGCGGCCCAGGTCACGACGCTCGTGGCCGTGTTCAGAAATCCGTCCGGAATGTGCATGCTTGCCTCCCCAATTGTGGTTGAATTGTTATTGCAATTGATTGCAACAAGCACACATTATAATCTGGAAGGTTGAATCTGGCAAGTTAGGCACGGGTGCGCGCGACGCGGCGATAAAAGACGAACAACAGGAGCAGCGACAAGAGGTTAAGCGCGCCGGCGATCCAGAAAGGCAGCCCGATGGCGATCTCGGCCAGCGCGCCGCCGGCCAGCGAGCCAGTGATCATGGCCAGGTTCCACCATAGGTGGATGAAACCGAGCACGCGGCCGCGTTCCTGGGGGACGGTGGCCTCGGCAACCAGGCTGGGCAGCAGCGTCGACAGCGCCCATGCCGCAGCCAAGCCGCTGGTGCCCAGGGCGAACACGGCCCACAGGCTCGACGGCCACAGCGCGAGGCCGAATGCGCTGGCGATCAGCGCGGCAAAGGTCGCCGCTGTGGCCGGTTTAGGCCCCCAGCGGTCGGCAGCGCGCCCCACAACGGCCTGGGCGAGTGAGGCGGTCGTCAAGCTGACGGTGGCATACCAGGCGACCACCGCTTTGCTGGCTTTGGCGTCGTCGAGCATCAGCGGCACCAGCAGCACCATCGTCGCATAGGCCAGGGTGGGCAAAAAGCGCAGTGCGGCCAGCATCAACACCGGGGGGCGGGTGGCGATGTCGCCATAGCCAAACAGGTGTTTCAGCCGGGGGGTGGCGGCCCGGTTTTCGATCGGTGAGCGCGGCAAGGCAAACTGGTTGACGGCCAGGGTCAGCAGCGTAAAGGCGATCAACGTCCAGGCCAGGAGGCTGTAGCCGCCGCGGTCGAGGAGCAGGCCGACGACCGGGCTGCTGATCGCGCCGCCGAGGGTGTAGCCCCAGTTGAACAGCGCCGAGAGCAGGCCGAGAAAGCCGGACGCGGCCACATCCATCAGGTAGCTTTGCGCGCCAAGCGTGTGCAGGCCCAGCCCAAACCCGCCGACCGTCCACAAGATGCCGATCCCGGCGGGCGAATCGAGCAGAAACACAAAACTGGCCAGCAAATAGCCGGCGTTGCCCAGCAACAGCGTCCGCTTGCGGCCCAGCGAGTCGCTCAAGGTTCCGCCGAGCAGCGAGGCGATCAGCCCGGCGATCTGTTTGGCGGTGGCAATGTTGGCGATTAAAATGGTCGAATAACCAAGCTCTTTGAGGTATATCGAGAAAAAAGCAAAATGCGGCGAGAGCAGCATCCCGCCCATCAACTGGAGCGCGAGCAGGGTGAGTATGGGCCGGCTGAGCGCCTGCCACAGTGATTTGGGTTCGGTCGACGTGGATTGTGTCATCTTGGTTGCTATTCCTGGGGCAGGATTTCGATTTCAAACAACTTGGGCCACCACTTGCCGGTGACCAGGATGCGGTTCCCGGCGGCGTCGTAGGCGATGCCGTTCAGCACATCGACCGGCTGGAGGCGATCCTCCGGTGCGAGCAGGCCGGTCAGGTCAATCCAGCCAAGCACCTGGCCAGAGTTGGGATCGATGCGCGCGATCCGGTCGGTTTGCCAGACGTTAGCCCATATTTCGCCGTTAACATATTCCAGTTCGTTGAGCCGGGCAACTGGATTTTCGCCATCGTACACGGCGATTTGCCCGATGCGTTCCAGGCTTACAGGATCGAGGAAATAGAGTGTGGGGGTGCCATCGCTCATAATCAGGCGCTGCCCGTCGTGAGTCAGTCCCCAGCCTTCGGTGGGATAAGCAAACTGACCGAGCAGTTCAAAGCTTGCCAGGTCGTATACAAAACCGACGTGCGACTGCCAGGTGAGTTGATAGATTTTGCCGTTCAGGACGGCGATCCCTTCGCCAAAATGCTCACCGGGCAGATTGTGTTGCTGCAAAACCTGGCCTGTCTTCAGCTCGACCTGGCGCAACGACGATGCGCCGTGCTGTCCAGTTCCTTCGTATAGCAATCCATCCAAATAAACCAATCCCTGGGTGAATGCGTCGGGATCGTGCGGGTAGGTGTTGATCACCCGGTAGGTGTATTGGGGAGCCTGGGACATGGCCTCAAGTGTGGCGGTGGGGGCAGGCAGCGGCGATGTGGATGGATCGGGCAGTGGGCTGTCAAAGACCGGCATGGTTGGCGTCGGTGTGGGTGCGGACGTTGGAATTGTCGTCGGTGTGGTGGTGGGTGTTGATGTCGGCATCAAGGTATTGATCGCTGGCGGTTGGGTGCAGGATGGCAGGAGCAAGAGCAGAATCAACAAGATGAAAAGATGTCCAGTGCGAGTGTGCATAATAGGTTCGTCCTTGTGAACAAGATTGTGCGCGATTATAGCATCGACCACGTTTGTTGACAATGTTGAATATAAACTCACTTTGTGCTACAATTCTGGCTCTCGTATATGTGGCAATGGGTCAGAATCTAGGCCGGAGGAAAGGGTTATGATGCATCAACGAGATCGTTTTGTATGGAGATTCGGACTTGCGAGTGCGCTTTTTGTTGTGGCAGTCGTCAGTGGTTGTGTGCAGATCACACCCACGCCTGAGCCGGTGACGATCAGTATGGTCGCTACCGAGGGACAGCAACTCTATTTCGAGTCGTTGCTGCCGGCCTTTCAAAAAGAGAATCGTCACATTACGGTCGAGTTTGTTCGTTCGCAGCAGTTTGGTTTCGCCGACGCCGATGTATTTGCCATCGTGCCCTTTGCCTGGCGTTTTATGCGCGAAGAGGTGGACGTGCTCGACCTGGCCCCATATATCACGGTAGATGAAAAGTTCAATCGCGATGATTTTTACCCCGACACGCTGGACCTGTTCACAGTCGACCTGGAAGAAGAAGGGCAGACCAAGTTGTGGGCAGTGCCCTATGCGTTGGATATGATGGTGATGTATTACGACCGCGCGCTGCTCGACCGTTACGGTGTTGCGTATCCACAGGCCGAGTGGACCTGGGATGATTTTTTTCAAACGACCAAGGCGATGTACGATCCCGACGCTGGGATCTATGGTTATGCGCCTGATTTCGAACTGAACGACGCGCTGGCGGCGATCTATCAGAACGGCGGGACGATTTTTGACGATATGCTCAAGCCCACGCGCACCACTTTTGACGCGCCCAAGACGATCGAAGCATTGGACTGGTATGCCAAGCTGATGTACGAGTTCAATGCCGTACCCACGCCACAACAAGCGCGTGCGGCCTATGGCATCGGCGGATATGTCCAGCTTGGCCTGGAGCGTGGGCGGCTGGGGATGTGGACAGGCATGTTCTCCGAACAGGGGCGCTGGTTTCAGAAGGATGACTGGACCATTGATTGGGGGATGGCTCCGCTGCCCAAGGGCGTGCAGTCGGCGACGCTGGGCTATGTCACCGGATACGCGATCTCGACTGAGGCCGAGTATCCCGACGCCTGCTGGGCCTGGGTTTCTTTTCTGACCCGCCAGATTCCTCAGGATGGCGTGCCGGTGCGCCGGTCTTTGCTCGAATCAAAGGACCTGGAAGATCAACTGGGCAAGGATGTCGCCGCGACGGCGCACATCTCGGCTGAACATATTGTCTTTATGTCGCCCCAGTTGTACGATTTGTACGATGCGCTGCGTCTCTACCAGCAGGCCGTCGATTCGATTATCAATGGCCGTGCGACGGCGCAGGAAGCGATGACCCTGGCGCAGCGGGAATCCAAGTACAAATAAGTTCGCTTTCCACCCACTAGCCGCCGACCAGAAACATTATCGATGGTCGGCGGTCGATAGGCCGTTATGCTAACAGTTGTTCCTCATAAATGCGCCGCACCGTCGTTTCGATGTCTGGCTCGCGCACCTGTAGATCGACGATGCGGTAGCGCGCCGACAGCCGGCCGATCAGCTCGGAAGCGGTGATGTCGCCCCGCTCAAACTGGTAGGTCACCCGTGCTCCCTCGCGCGCGACCACTGTCGCTCCCTCCACATCGACCGTCTCGTACCCGTTGCTCAGATCGACGACCAGCTCGCGCTTGCCGCCAAAGCGGTCGCGCAGCGTCTCCAGTTTTCCGTCATAGAGCAGCCGGCCGCGGTCGATGATCATCACCCGCTCGCACAGCTTTTCCACATCCGACAGGTCGTGCGTGGTCAAAATCACCGTGGTGTCGCGCTCGTGGTTGATGTGCAAGATAAACTGCCGGATGCGCGCTTTGGCCACCACGTCCAGGCCGATGGTTGGCTCGTCGAGAAAGAGCAGCGGCGGGTCGTGCATCAGCGCCGCGCAAATGTCGGCGCGCATGCGCTGGCCCAGCGAAAGTGCGCGCACCGGCGTATCGAGAAAGGGATCGAGATCGAGCAGTTGGCGAAATTCGTCCAGATTCCGCCGGTATTCTTGCGCCGGAATCTGATAGATGTAGCGCAGCAGGTCGAATGACTCGATCACCGGCAGGTCCCACCACAGTGTCGTGCGCTGGCCGAACACCGCGCCGATGCGCGCCACGTG
>JAFGEY010000362.1 GCA_016931365.1 Anaerolineae bacterium | reverse complement strand
GAAGCACTGGAGCGAGCGCTGAACGGCAATCCTTTCTATCCGTCTTTTCTTCAGCCACTTGCTGTGCCGTCAGGCTGAGCAGTTACTACGTGATTATGTTTGTGCGCGCGTTGGGCGGGTCGTTCCATTGGCCGGCGATGCAGGCCTCGACTTCGCTGATGGTGCCCAAAGAGCAGTTGTCGCGCGTGTCCGGGATGAACCAGATGCTGGGAGGCATTCTGGGCGTCGTCACCCCGCCGTTGGGTGCGTTTTTGATGCAAGTCTTGCCTCTGTACATCATTATGGCTATCGATGTGGTCACGGCAGCTTTTGCCATTGGCCCCTTGTTCTTTACCCACATCCCGCAGCCCGAACGCCGTCAGGCGCGCGCCAGCGTTGAAACGGCCAGGCCCTCGCTGTGGCAGGATGTCAAATATGGGTTTGGCTACATCTGGCACTGGAAGGGGATGTTTCTGATTCTGATCCTGGCTACGGCGATCAATATGCTGATCAACCCCGGCATGTCCCTGCTCCCGATCCTGGTCACCAAGTATTTTGGTGGTGGGGTCTTGCAACTTGGTTGGATGAACTCGGCCTGGGGGCTGGGAATGATTGCCGGCGGCCTTGTATTGAGCGTGTGGGGCGGGTTCAAGAGCAAAACTGTCACTGCGCTGGCGGCGTTGATCGGAATGGGGGCCGGTCTTGCCCTGGTCGGCGTGGCGCCGGCGCCGGCGTTTTGGGTAGGCCTGGCCGGGATGTCTTTGGGCGGATTTATGAACCCCATCGTCAACGGGCCGTTTTTTGCGATTTTCCAGGACGTGGTCGATCCCGACGTGCAGGGGCGTGTGTTTACCGTGATTGGCAGCATCATCGCGGCGGCGTCGCCGGTGGGCATGGCCATTGCCGGGCCGGTTGCCGATTGGCTGGGCGTGCAGGTTTGGTTTATCCTGGGCGGGCTGATCTGCATCTTGATGGGCGTGGGGATGTTTTTCGTCCCCGCGGTAATGAACCTGGAAGCGCACGGTCGGACTGCTGCGCAAAAAGTCAATGGCAGTTTACCGACAGAGGTGCTGCCGGCTGAGTAAAAACGAGAGGATCGTTGCTGTTTGACGCAGTTCAAAAGAGCGGAGACCAGGCGGGGCGGTGAGGGCCTCGTCTGGTCTCTGTATTGTCGGGGAGGAGGGTGCCGTGGAGAGAATCAAGGCTGCATTGGGGCGCGTATCCTGGCAGCGCAACCTGGTTGTGCTCTGGATCGCCGAGGTGCTGTCGATTGCCGGTTTCTCGGTGGTGCTGCCCTTTTTGCCTTATTATGTGCAGGAATTGGGCATCACCGAAAGCAATCAGGTCATCTTTTGGTCCGGCCTGCTTACCTCGGCTCAGGCAGTCACGATGGCTCTGATCGCGCCGGTGTGGGGATCGCTGGCCGACCGTTACGGGCGCAAGATTATGGTCGTGCGCGCCATGTTTGGCGGTGCGGTGGTGATGTCGATGATGGGATTTGTGCAAAACGTGTACCAGTTGATCGTTTTGCGCGCGATTCAAGGGCTGCTCACCGGCACTGTGCCTGCGGCGATGACGCTCGTTGCCAGCAGCACGCCATCCCAGCGACGCGGGTTTGCCCTGGGCATAATCCAGATGGCGATCTATCTCGGTTCGACGGCCGGGCCGTTCCTGGGTGGGTTCGTGGCCGATCAATTCGGCTACCGGCCTACATTTTGGATCACCGGGGCGCTGCTCTTTTTGGCGGGGGTTGTCACCTCGATTCTGGTGCGCGAAGACTTTACGCCCATTGATGGCCCTGTGTCCGGGCAAAAGCGTGTGTCGTTGTGGCAGGGCATCGTGATGGTGTTCAGCTCACACGCTCTGTTGATTTTGTTTGGCATTCGTGTGCTGGAACGGATGGCGATCCAGGTGATCAGCCCGGTGATGGCGCTGTTTATCCAGTCGATTGCCCCGTCGGACACCAAAATCGCCACCCTGACCGGGACGATCACCGGCTTTGCTTCGGCAGCCAGTGCAGTGTCGGCGGTGTTTTTAGGGCGGCTCAGCGACCGGGTGGGCGCGCGGCGGGTGGTGATCGCGTGCAGCGCAGTATCGGCGCTGTGTTTTGCCATGCAATCACAGGCTCAAACGCCGGTGGTGCTGCTGATCTGGCGCACGCTGGCCGGGGTTTCCATCGGCGGCATCGTAGCCTCGGTAAGTGCCTTGCAGGCGGCGCTGGTGCCCAAGGATCGTTACGGAGCGGTCTACGGCGTCGACACCAGTCTGGTCGCTGGGGCTAACGCCGTCGCACCCATGATTGGCGCGGCACTGACAACGTCCTGGGGTCTGCCAGCCGCTTTTTGGGGTGCGGCAGTGCTGTATGCTGTGGTGGCGATGTTGGTCTTTGCAATTGTGCCCAGAACTCAGACTCGCGCTTAATTTACGCCGATTTTACAAACAATTTACGCTTTCTTTACCACCCAGGCGCGCAATTTGGCGTATACTGAGAGCAGTGATATTGAGTTATCAGCCGGGGGGTAAAATGAGTATTGCACGGTTTTGGAGAGGACAAGGACAGCGCTATCAATTGAGTGGTTATGTCTGCACACAGTGCGGGGCGGTAAGCGTCAATCCGCGCGCCGTGTGCTCGCGGTGTTGTCCGCAGATCGAGTCGGCAGAGGGGCAAGAAGATCAGCCCTTTGTATGGGTGTTGCCCCTGTTCTGTCCGGTCGACGAATCAGTGCCGGTGGTATACCGCTCAAACTGAGATGATTGTTGACCGCAAAATGGCTCTGCTCAGGCAGTGCCATTTTTTTGTCCGAGATGGGTCTCAATCAATCGCGCACCGCCACCCGGGCAGGCGACGCGCACCTCGTTCACTTTGGCCAATCCTTCCAGTCTTTGCCTGACCTCGTCCGCGTATTTGTTTTCGCATAGGCAGTGCACATTTGGCCCCGCATCGATCGTATAGTAAATCGGCAGTCCTCCGGCACGCCACTCGACCACAGCACGCATGACGCGCAGCGTGGCTGGCGTCCAGTAATAGATCGGCGGGCGCGAGGTCATCGCCACGGCGTGCATCATCACCGCGTCGGCCTCCATAATCTCGCCCAGCATGTCCAGGTCACGTGCCAGGATCGCTGCTTTGCAGCTTTCGAGCCGGGCGGTGATGTCGGCGACGCGCGCGCCGTGCAGGGGGCTGGTCTGGGCGCGGGCGTGGCCCTCCGTCGAGCCGACTGTCTTGTGTCCTAAATCAACCAGGGCAATGCAGTCGCACAGTGCCCAATGCTCCGGCGGGGCGATCGAGTGGGCATAGGAGGTGTGGTGCTCCTGGCCCTGAACCCATTCGACAAAACCGGCCGGGATCGAACGGCTGGCCGAGCCAGAACCGAGCCGGGCCAATGCGGAAAGCTGCGCTTCACTCATCGACAGCCCCAGTGCCGCCGTCGCCGCCAGCGTCAACGCGGCAAAGGCCGAAGCCGACGAAGCCAACCCGGCACCGGCCGGAAAACTGTTTCGGGAAATAACCCGCGCGTTGACGCCTGTTTGTGCCAGGACACGGATGTGATCCAGGTGTGTGCTGACGCGCTGATATGCTTTTAAAGTAGCCGGGTGGCCGTCGATGATCAGTTCATCGCTTGTCAAGGCGGCATCAAATTCGACCGTTGTCTGTGTGTCCAGTCCGCTCAGGTTGACCGACAGCGTCGGGTTGGCGGGCAGGCGCAGGGCGGAGTCGGCGTGGCCCCAATATTTAACAAAGGCGATGTTTGAGTGCGCCAACGCAGTGGCTTTTTGTATAGGTGGTCGATCATTCCTCATTCGACGCCGCCAGCGCGGCCTCGATCGCCGTGCGGTAAGTAAAGGCAATTTTTGACCACGCTGCATACTGCTCCGGGTTGTCACACACGTTTTGCTCCAGCGCATCCCAGCCGATCCACTTGACCTCACTGACCTCGGCAGGATCGGGGTTGGGGATGCCGTCAAAACGGCCAATCAACAGGTGATCGACCTCGTGCTCCTCCAGGCCGTGATCGAGTTCGGCCCGGTAGGTGAATTGAAGCATCTTTTCCAGTGGGCAGGAAAAGCCCAGTTCCTCGCGCAGCCGCCGCTGTGCGGCATCGACGATCGCCTCGCCGGGGCGCGGGTGCCCGTCGCAGGCGTTAGTCCACATTCCGCCGCAGTGATACTTGGTGTCGGCGCGTTTTTGCAGCAGCAGTTCGCCTTGGGCGCTGAAAATCAGCACCGAAAAGGCGCGGTGCAGTTTGCCCTCGCGATGTGCTTTGACTTTTTCCATTGTCCCAATCTCTTTGTCCTGGTGGGTGACGAGAATCACTTGCTCTTCCATATCGGTTCAAAACCTTTCTTGAATGTAACTATTCAGCCCCCTGAAGTCTGGGCGAGGATGCAGGCAGGACGAAACGGCGTGCCGATCAAGGCCAGACGTAAGGAATCCAG
>JAFGEY010000361.1 GCA_016931365.1 Anaerolineae bacterium | reverse complement strand
TCGACCATAAAGACAAAGTCGGTGATCGCCGGGGAATAGACCGCGCCGCCCGCACAGGGGCCCATGATCACCGAAATCTGGGGGATGACGCCGGAAGCCAGCGTGTTGCGGGTAAAGATTTCGCCATAGGCCCACAGCGAATCGACGCCTTCCTGGATGCGTGCGCCGCCCGAATCGTTGATGCCGATCACCGGCGCGCCGTTTTTGAGCGCCATGTCGAGCACTTTGCACACCTTTTCGCCGTGAACCTTGCCCACCGATCCGCCCTGGACGGTGAAATCCTGCGAAAAGACATAGACCGTGCGCCCGTCGACCGTGCCCCAGCCGGTGACGACGCTCTCCGGCTGGAAGCCATTTTCGCTGCGCGTGGCAAAGGCGTCCAGTTCGTGAAAACTGCCGGGATCGAGCAGCAGGTCGATGCGCTCGCGAGCAGTCAGCTTGTTCTTGCCGTGCTGCGCGGCGATGCGCTCGCCTCCGCCGCCGAGGATGGCGGTTCGTTCCATCTGGATCAGTTTGTCAAAACTCATTCTGTTCCTCCGATAATGGGTTGATATGCCAATGACTAAATTGCTATTCAGGTTATCATTGTATGCTGACCGCTCGGATAAAGTATCCGCAACTGTCGTCGCCGATCATTGTGTATGAAAACGCCATTTGGGCGGCTCGGATACGAGCCCGATGTTTTTGGGCCCTTTGAAGGGCAGGATCACCCGCTCGTAGCGCACGCCGTGTTGTTTGTAATAGCCGGCAATCGCGTCGACCAGCTCGTCGCGGCCCAGTTTTTCCTCCGACCAGAAATTGCAGCACGGGATCAGGATGGCCGGGCGCAGCAGCGCCGCTTCGGCGACGGCGTGCGTGGCTTCGTCAGGGTGCAGGCCGACGATCAGATCGTAAAACGGAGCCAGGTCCGCGGAAAAAGTCTCTTGCCGGTTGGGCACGCCTTTGAGTGTCCAGCCGCGTGGATCGACGACCTCGCAATTATAGTTGTACTTTTTGTTCAGGAGCCGCGCCAGCATCCCTTGCCCGCCAGCGACGTCGGCGATGTAGGTGATGCGGTTGCCGTAGCGCGCGTTGATAAATTCGGCGAGCGCCTCAAAGCGTTGGGGGTCGCCGTGAAAGCGGTGTCTGCTGCTCATCGATCAGGGCATTCTCGATGCGCAAACGCAAGATTTCGGTGATGTGACGCAGTCCAATCCACTGTAACCATTCTTCCCGCTCGCTCAACTCGCCGTGGACGTATCTGTTGATGAACTCGTCCGAGCGCATCTCGTATTTCTTTTCGAACATGTGCAGGCGTTCATAGAGAGCCAGCAACCCATCGATCGGAGTGCTGGATTCCTGCAGCAGCCGGACCATTTCCTTTCTAGATGGGATGTTGTCGTGTGAGATTTCCAGTTCAATTATCGGGTTGTCAAAGCGAGCCATTGTCTCATTCTCTTACAGGTTAATGTGCCGACGCTGATGATGATGCCCAACACGGCCAGAATCAGGGCTGCCCAGCGCCGCTCCCACATCAGGCCGTTGCGCGCCCACAACCAGGTGTAGGTTTGAACGAGGGCCAGATACGCCGGGATAGCGATGCGGGCTGACTGCCGCGCCCAATTTTTTTTAAACCACAACCCCAACGCCGAGATGATCAGCACAATGCCTGCGATCAGCGACAGCGCGACAAACAGGATCAGGGTCGCCGGCTCGAGTGTGCTGCCGAGTTCAAAGAGCAGATTGCGCTCGCGCCACAGCACCAGGCCGCGCCACGCGCCGATGATGCCCAGTCCGAGCGTCCACAGCACAAAGAGCTTTAGCCAGACAGGGCGGCGGATTTTTGTCTTTTTAATGCGCGTTGTCTTGTCCATACCATAGTTGCGTAAATGGCCGTCATCGCGATGGTGACGGCGACCGTGTGCCACTGCATCAGGCTCAGGGGCACGATGCGGGTGTCGATGCCAGGGTAGGTCAGAAACGGGCCGTAGTCCATCCAATCGCTCAAGCCGAACCACAGCGCGCAGATCAGTACTGTTTTCCAGTCCATCTTGAGAAACGAGAGCAAAAACAGCCCCTCCATAATCATGCCAAAGTGCGAAACGGCCATCGTCACCCCTTCGACGGTGACGTGTCCGCCGCTGTTGATCCAGTAGGCGACCCAGTAGGTGTCGGTCCAGACGCCGTACTTGATCAAGCCAACGGCCACCCAGGCGTGATACAGAGGCACCAGGCTCCCGAGTCTAGAGACAAATCGGGTTTCTCTCCACAGGATCATCGCCAGCGAGGGCACAAAGAGCAGGGCAAAGAGCGGGCAGTCGGGCACAAAGGGCCACTGCCAGACCGGGTATTGGCTAAAGGAGGGGCCGTACCAGTATACAAAACCCACCACGCCGCCAAACACGCCGGCGAGCATGATCGGAATAGCGACCCACTTGATCAGAATAATCTCTTTGATGCGATAATAGAGCTGTATCATGCGCGCTCCTCTTCCGGCACGGTGCTCAGCACGCGGATGGGCACGCCGCCGACCACCGTGTAGGGGGGCACGTCCTTGTTGACCAGGCTCATCGCCGAGATCACTGCGCCGTCACCGATGACCACGCCGGGCAGAATGGTGCACTTGGTGCCCACGGTGACGCTGTTGCCGATGACCACCGGCCCGGTGCGCCATTCGTGCTGCAAGAATTCGTGCGCCAGGAGCACACAGTCGTAGCCAAAGATGCAGTTCTCGCCGACTGTGATCAGGTGGGGGTAAAAGATGTCGACCATCGCGCAGAGGCCGAACGAGCAGCGCTTGCCGACCTTCATTCCGGTCAGGCGATAGAGCACATTTTTCAGGTTTTCCGACGGGTTGAAACGGTTGGCATAGATGATCAGAAAATTCCAGATCACCGCAATGGGGTTGCGAAAGTGCGCCCAGTATTGCAGCGAGTTCCACGGACCGGGTGGTTTTTGGATGGTGATTCGCTCCATACGGTGGTTTTCAAGCATTTGATCGACTTTAGCCATCGATGCCCTCCCAGACGGCGGTGATTTTGTCGTAGGTCTGTTGCAGGCTCTCCGGGATACAGCGGATGCCGCCCAGTGTGGTCATAAAGTTGGTGTCGCCACTCCAGCGGGGAACGACGTGCATGTGCACGTGTGCGTCGATGCCGGCCCCGGCCGCTTTGCCCAGGTTAATGCCGATATTGAACCCTTCCGGGTTCATCGCCCGGCGCAGCGCCCTGACACAGGCATTGCTCAGGGTCATTGCTTCGGTCAGCGCGTCGGGAGCAAGTCCTTCAAAGGTGGATGTGTGGACATAGGGAATGACCATCAGATGCCCATTGTTGTAGGGATAGAGGTTCATCAGCACGCCGCAGTGCGCGCCGCGATGGACGATCAAATACTCGCGATCCTGCGCCGGATCGGCGGCAAAAGCCTCACAGAACACGCACCCTTGCGGTTTGTTGTCCAGGATGTACTTGATGCGCCACGGCGACCAGAGATTTTCCAAGGGTTGATCTTCCAACACGTTATCCTTTGACTGTAATTGGACAAAACGAACTCTTGCCAGCCTACCTATTTTACCGCAAAAAGCCTCAGTTGGCAAAGACTTGGGTCGGAATTTGACGCTGTTGGGGTTTTGTGATACCTTTGAGCCTGTGTCAAACATTTCGCTGGCTGAAGAATATATCCAATCCGTCCTTGAAACGCGCGTACTGGGCCGGCCCACCCGATATCATCCCTCAATCGGATCGACGATGGACGAAGCGCGCCGGTTGGCCGAAGCGGGGGCGGCGGAAGGACTGGTCGTCCTGGCTGACGAGCAAACGGCCGGGCGGGGTCGGCTCGATCGCCGTTGGTGGGCGCCGCCGGGCACCTGCCTGCTGCTGACGCTGCTGCTGCGTCCCGCTTTGCCCGCGCGGCAGGCGCAGCGATTGACCATGATCTGTTCGCTGGCGGTGTGTGACGCGCTGGCCGAGGTCGGCGGGGTGCAGGCGCAGGTCAAATGGCCAAACGACGTGCTGGTGGGGGACAAAAAAATCTGCGGCGTCCTCACCGAGTTGGATTTGGATGGCGAGATGTTGAATGATGCACTGATCGGCATCGGGATCAACGTCAATGTGAACTTGAGCACTGCTCCCGAGTTGATGGCCCCGGCGACCAGCGTGCTGGTCGAGACCGGGCGACGGGTGTCGCGGCTGGCGCTGCTGGCGGCCTTGCTGTCGAACCTGGAGGCGCGCTATGACGCGCTCAAGGTCGGCGTGTCTCCCCATCAAGAGTGGGCGGCGCGCATGACCACGCTGAGGCAGCAGGTGCGCGCCGCCGGCGCAGATGAGACTGTCGAGGGCGTGGCGGTGGGCGTGGATGAGGACGGCGCGCTGCTGGTTCAGGTTGCGAACGGATCGATCCAGCGCGTGCTGGCCGGGGATGTGACGTTGAGAGGACATTAAGGTAATTTGCCGAAAGGTATGCTCGTTCACCTTTTCATCTCCAACCCGCCTTTAGCCCCATTTTTTGTTTGCCGCACACGTTCGAGCATGCTATAATTCAAATCACCCCAAGTCCAAACGGAGGCCTAGCTGATGAACGAGTTTTATGTCTGGATCGAGCAAGATGAAGACGGTATGTACGTCGGTGAGGTGCCGCAACTGAACGCCTGTTATGCTCAAGGACGCACGCTTGACGAACTGCTACACAACATTCGCGAAGTCATTGCCTTGTGTCTGGAGTCGCAGACTGGGACCGAGTTTGTACCCACCTTTGTCGGCGTGCAAAAGGTAGCCCTCTAATGCCGTTGCTGACCGTCGTTCGCGGCAGTGATTTGGTCAAGGTTCTACAACGCGCCGGGTTTGTGGTTGTCCGCCAGCGCGGCGGCCATGTTCGGCTGGAACACCCCGATGGGCGAGCTGTGACCGTCCCCGTGCATGCCCGGCAGGATGTGGGGCGCGGGCTGTTGCGCAAAATCCTCCGTGATGCCGAATTGAGCGGAGACCTGCTCAACCTGCTTTGATGCTTTCATGGTTACTGCGTGGATGGTTTGAATGGAACGGACCCGACGCCTCAAACTCTTTGCCTTTCCCGAACTGGCCCCACTGTGGATCGCCGTGTTCATCGACATCCTCGGCTTTTCGATCCTGATCCCTTTTCTGCCCTTCTTTAGCAAAGAATTTGACGCTCTCCCCTGGCAGGTGGGGCTGCTGCTGTCG
>JAFGEY010000360.1 GCA_016931365.1 Anaerolineae bacterium | reverse complement strand
TCACTGAGTTTTACATGTTGTTTTTTCATCCTGCCATTATCCACGCCTGGCAGGATTTGTCAAGAACTTAGTTTCCGGTGTACTGAGACTGTTGCGCTAAACGGCATAGTCCAAGTCAGCAAGGATGTCGAACCGGGCAGCACACTGGGAATCGGCGACGTCGCTGCATCGGGTCGAATAGCAACAAAAGATTGAGCCTGGTTTGCAGGTTGAGCAATGAGACTATCAAAGGGCTCCGGCAGCATACTAAAGGCATTGAGTAAGAGCAGACTTGCAATGATGAAATTCACTGTGGGCAAGACATAAGCCGTTGCAACGTTACGACTCAACAGTTCTGGCAACCTGCCAAACATAAAATCGGGAATGTCCATAACTGAGCCCTTTCACCCACCTCCACAGTATTATTACCCGAACAATTTCCATTTTCCATGTGAACACGAGCATTCGCATGGAAAACGGGTCTGCTGGCACGCTCCTACGATTTCTTACCCTTCTTGTTACCTTTTTCACTGGCTGGAGGATGCGTACTGGGAGATTTATTCACAGGATTAACTATAGGAGGTGCGTCCACAGGCCCATTTACAGGCCCATCTCCACTCCTTACGATGGGATCAAGCTCGTTAAACTTGCGCAAGAAAGCCGAACTGACCAGGCCTTGTTCTTGCCGAATCCTATCCAGTTCCAAGACGGCTTGCTGCACTTCTGGGTTAGTTCTGCTGGATTGAGCCTGGGCGACCAAGTCTTCAAATGCCGCCTTAAATGCCGGGCTATTGAGTCCCTGTGCTTCTTTTATAGCAGCAAGTCGCTGCCAGATTTCTTTTAGTGTTGCTTGCATAGCTTCCTCCGTAAATGCATACTATGGTGTTGACTCTTTACCGCGTGAAGTAAAGAAAACGGTGCCAGGGCCGGCCTTTCTAAACAACTGAGGTTTATCTGCATCAGGTGAACTTTCCAATTCCAGTTCTGTGCAGGCCAGATGAAAAGCGGTTTTCACATCCATCCCATATCCCAGGGCTTGATAAAATGCTTTGGCGAAAATAATTGCAGCAGTGTCTCTTATCGTCGCCGACATGCCAATAACATAGTCTATATGCCTGGCAATCTCCTCCGCTTGTTGGTCAGAATAGCAAGCATTGAGCACCACGCACACAATACGGTCTTCCAGTATGGCGAATAATCCACCCAAAGCTTTTACGGAGACTGGTTGACTGTTACCGGTCTCGTCTTCTAGGCAAAGCTCGCCATTCTTACTTCCATGGCCACTAAAATGTACGATATGAGGGTGATATTGCAAAAAACACTCCTGCAACTCCGATACACGCACAGCCTGTCTCTGTTGAAAATTAAACCGATCCCGATACTCCGCCTTTCGTAAAGCGTCTTGTATAGATCGCTCCTCTTCATTCAAACGTAATTTATTTTCTTCGTCAAGAGGATTGATGGCAAGAAAGAGAATGTTGACGATATCTGAGTTTGCAGCAAACTCGGAGGCTTGTTTTTCCTGCATATGTGGAGTCTGCAAGTATCTTTCCTTTGGCCGTAGTTGAGATCGTGGACCATCCTCATGTACCCTGGCAATAGATCGTTTTCCACTATGTGGCGCGGAAGAGGGAGGCGAACCTGAAACATACCGCAACTCCAACTGTTCACCAAGATCGGGCAAAGAGATGGTCAGAGGTGATCCTTTAATTAACTCTGGCGGCGGTGTCATATTTGTAACTCCTGTTGCATTTGGACTAGAGACATGGCAAATTCATGGCAAATGCGGTTCAAAGTCGCATCTGCATTTGTTTTTTCCTCAAGACCCAGTTGCATCAAGGCTTTGTAGTATCTTTGGGGCCTCGTCCCTCAAACTTGGATGGTTTCGGCGGAGTTGCTTGCGAAAGTACTCTGAGCAAAGATCTCAACTCGGGCTTGAAAGGCTGTCTGTACTCTTGATGGTACTGCCTACGAAATTGCCTATAGATGCGCCTAAACTTCCAACTAAAGCAATGATCGGCTTCATACATCGATTTTAATTGACGCCATAATTCATTTGACTTGGCACTCATCACGCTCTCCTTTCCTCGTGAACCTCAACCGCCGCAAGTCAGCTCTCGTCCTTTTTCTTTGGCTTTGAAGGATATCGCTCTGCGCCATGGTGTGGTCCCCCATTCGAGAATGGATGCATAGGTGAACGCTGGCTTGATGGTGAAGAGGCATTCAGGTGTTGGTATAGCAGGGCAAAATCTTTTTGGAGATCTGGACTGATATAACCTCCTTCATCAATCTGGTGCCTAAGTTTCTGTAATAGTTTCTGCTTTTCTTCCTCATTCATCGTTTCTTTCCTCCTGTAGCTCTGATACGACTAAATCGACTAATGGACAAGGCCCTTGCGGGCACTTGATCAAACACTGGTTTGAGCGCATCGCAGACCTGGCCTCGTCTTCGTGGTCATACAGCCAATCGGCAATCGCCTCCAGGCGGGCGCGGCTGTGCCAGCGGCGGCATTGTGCGGGGTCTAGCAACTGTTGTCGAATTTGCGTTGCATCAAAACGCAATTGCCCGGAGGCGTCCTCGGAAATGTTCAGGTCTATGTCGGTCGCGCGCAGGAACAGGCGCACCGCACAGCGGATGTGAAACACCCGGCCGATGTATTCCAGGTATTCATACCCTTCGCGATAGCGCGAATCATAGCGTGAGGAGAACTCGCGGAAAAATTCGCTGTTACGTTCCCGCGCATACAAGCCTGTGGCTTGTTCAATCAGCACAATCCGCCGTAAATCGGCCGCCAGCCGCACATCGCGGCCCAGCATCGGCAAGGCAGTCAATTCCAGCCACGCCGCAAAGCCCTCGTTGACGATCAGGCCGCTGTCTTCCAATAACTGCACTACCTCGGGATTGGATTTGGGATGGCTTTTCAGCAAAGTCAATTGTTGTCCCAGGCGCGTCTGGGTATAGAAAAAACCGTGGCCGTATTTCTCGTGCAGCAGATAAGCGGCCACATTCTGCTTGATCGCCATGTCCTCGCTTTCTTCAGTGCAGAGCAAGTTGTACTCTAAACTTTTACGCGCCTTGGGGTGTAACCGTGCCAGGTGGCTGGCCAAATCCGGGGCGTAAGGAATAAAAGCTCCCCGACCGGGCAGATATGTTGGTGCAACGTTTGCCAAGAGCAGATTCAAAAGGTCCGTATTGTGCCACTGCTCCCGTTGGGCCGCCGCCAAGACGCCGGACAACCACAAGGCTTCTTGAGAATGAAATACCTGCTTGATAAAGGCGTCCGGGGATAAAATATTGAAAGAAGTGTGCGTGAGCGCCGGTTCACCAAAACGGGCATCCAGTTGTTGCAGCCGCGCCGCGATTTCAGCATCCAAAGGATATACATGCGCCGCGTAAATTTCGGTCAGCCATTCCTCCGGTGAGCGACGCACCGAGACGACGGCGGGGAACGTTTGCCCGCTTTCAACCAGGGTCAACGTCAGCACATGGTCGCCCGGCTCGATGGCTTTCAAATACCAACACCAACGTTCGAGGCCATAAGCGGCTTCGTGCCCGTGCTCAAACACACCGTCACTGGTCTCCAATCGCAGGCTGCAGGGCTGTGCTTCTACGCCAGTATCCCAGTGAAACGCGCCCTCGACGGTGAACTCGTCGCCGGTTTGAAACTGTGTTTGTAACCCACCGTCCTGGTTTTTCACCTCCAGGGTGAAATAGCCCGGTGCAGTGCAGCGCAAATCGGGCCACAACTGGTCAAAGTACAGCTTTTCAAAAGTCCCCACGACCTGAATGCTCAAGCGCAACTGCTGCGGGCCCAGCATCCGGGGCTGCACCTGCCACTTGAAGATGGAAGGTTTGCCCGGCGCCAGGGTACGGGTGCGGGCCGGGTCGGAGATTTGCGCATCCGCATCCGATTCCAACCGGCATCTCACTTTGGGCCGGGCCTGGACAGCGGACGGTTGTACACCACCGCAGGGATGCAGCGTCAACATGACGGTGGCCGCCTGTCCCCATTTCGCCGTGTCAGGCATGGCCAGGTCGGCAATGTCCAGCGCGTTTTCAGCCGCCAGCCATCGAAAGATGTTGCGCGTCAGTTGGGCATTGTCATTTTCGGCCAAAACGTCATCGGCAAACAGGCCGGTATCGCCCAAGACAATCATCCGTCCCTGGCCCACCCGGTTGCAGGCCAGCACCGGCAGCTCCGTTGCTTTGGTGCGCGCCAGACAGCGGGCATTCTCGCCCACAGTCAAGGCGGCAATCTGCCCAACCTTGACGCGCTGCACGCCGGCGGTCACATAATGCGGATAAAAGACCTGGAGATAAGTAATGGGGTAATTGTGGAACTCTTGGAACTGCACGTTTGCCAGCGCAGCAAGATCGTTCAAACCATCAGGGGGATAGTACATGGTCTCGGCGTTGGCCAACAACAAAAGCGCACTGCCTGCTTGCAGAAATTCTTCTACGGCCTGGATTTCCTCCGATGGCAACTTGTCTCGCGTTTTGGGCGCGCCGATGACGAGAACTTGCACGCCGGACAACTGCTCGCGGGTAAGGGTCCCCGTCGTAGATGTAACGGCATACTTGAGCTCGTCGCCCAGCATCCGGCGCAGCGCAGAGAAATTGGTCTCCTCTTGAGCAGTCGGGACGATCAACTGCTCGTTGTGCGCCTGTGAAAACAGAATCTGGATAGGAGCACTGTTCATAGCCTGTCCTATGCGACAAAGACCTGAAGGATGTTCCTAAACCTCAGAGGTCTCGGAAGATATCCCAGGTTTGCGTCTGGCATATCCTTTACCCACCGTCCCTGCCGGGCGCTACCACATTATTTTTGAACAATAAATATCGGACTGATCAAACATTCTCAAATAATCGCGCCTGCTGACGAATCCTTACCAGGATTATACCATCAAAGACATAGAAAAATCAAGCATAACAATGAGCGAAAATCGCAACCCCTACCAGTTGGCACGGAACGCAAAAATCGTCTATAATCACGCCACAGTTTTGCCAGACACCTGGCCGGAGAATCGAGTCTTGATCGCCTATCTGATCGTGTTCATTGCTTCACTCCTTCTCGCGCTGACGCTGACGCCGCTGAGCATCTGGCTGGCGCGCCGGCTGGGCATCGTCGCCAGACCGGGCGGGCGGCGCCGGCACCGGGGCGACGTTCCCAAGCTGGGCGGGCTGGCCGTCGCCGGCGCATTCCTCGGCGGCGCGCTGATCTCGCTGCTCGCTCGCCCGTGGCTGCCGCCGCCGCCGGAGGGCATCGATCCCAAAGAGATGACCCGCTTTACGGCGGTTCTGGTCGGCGCGCTGGTCATTGCGCTGTTTGGCTTTTTGGACGACCGTTTCGAGTTGAACCCGAAAATCCAGTACCTGGCTCAATTGCTCGTCTCGGTGATCGCCATCTTGGGGCTGGTCTTTGTCGAGCGGGTGATGAACCCCTTTACCGACCAGATCGCCGTCTTTCCCTGGCCGCTGGTGTGGGGTTTTACCCTTTTCTGGCTGGTGGGCATGATGAACACAGTCAATTTTATGGATGGCCTCGACGGGCTGTGCGCGGGGGTGAGCGCCATCGTCTCGACGGTGCTGGTCATCCACATGCTGCGCGTAGGCCAATACGGCCCGGCGCTGCTGCCGCTGGCGCTGCTCGGCGCGGTGCTCGGTTTCTTGCCTTTCAACATCGGCCCGGCGCGGATTTTCCTGGGCAGCGGGGCGGTCACCCTCGGCTATCTGATCGGCGCGCTGTCGCTGGTGGCCGGCGCGCGGGTGGCGACGGTGCTGCTGGTGCTGGCCATCCCCATCGTCGACGTGGCCTGGCAGATCGTCAACCGCTGGCGGCACGGCCGCTCGATGAACGACTCGGATCGCGGGCACCTGCACTACCTGCTGTTTGACCTGGGGATGTCGCAGCGGCAGGTCATTTTGCTGTATTGGGGCTTTTGCGCCCTCTTTGGCGCGCTGGCCTTGTTCGTTTCGTCGCGCATCTATAAACTGATCGCCATCGGCACGATCGGCGTGCTGGTTTTCATCCTGCTCGCTGCCTTGAGCCGGCGGCAAAAAAATGCCGACTGACCGCCGTCGGCGGACAGCGGTCGGCGGTCGGCAATATACCTGATCCAACTATGTCCATATTAACCGCAATCAACCTATCAAAATCGTTTGGCATCCAGGATGTGTTCTGGGGAGTCAATGTCAGCGTCGCTCACGGCGAGCGGATCGCCCTGGTGGGGCCTAACGGCGTGGGCAAAACCACCCTGCTGCGTATCCTGGTCGGCCTGGAAGCGCCCGGCGAAGGCGCTGTGATGCGGATGAACAACGCCCGCATCGGCTACCTGGCCCAGGATGCCATCCAGACCGGCGGCGAAGTGGAGACAGATGAGCGTAACCCGCTTGACGAGCGTACTCCGCTCGACCTCTGCCTGAACGTCTTTGTCGAACTGCAAGAGATGCAATCCCGCCTGCGCCAGCTCGAAGCGCAGCTCGCCGACCCCGAGCAGAGCGAGTCGGCAATGGAACGCTATGGCAAGCTGCTCGAACAATTTGAGCACGCCGGCGGCTATGAATACACTGTCGAGATCGACACCGTGCTCAGTGGTCTGGGCATCGACCAGATGCATCGCCGCCGCCCAGTGGGCCAGCTCAGCGGCGGGCAGCGCACGCGCGCCGTGCTGGCCAAGCTGCTGCTCGAAAAGCCGCACATCCTCGTCCTCGACGAGCCGACCAACCACCTCGACATGCAGGCCATCGAATGGCTGGAAAGTTACCTGCAAACCTGGCCCGGCGCATTGCTGGCCGTCTCGCACGACCGCTACTTTATGGACCACGTGG
>JAFGEY010000359.1 GCA_016931365.1 Anaerolineae bacterium | reverse complement strand
CTGGTAGGTCATGTAGGGCATATCGCCGATCAGAAACGCGCTCGGCGAGCCGCGCCGCACCGCCTGCGCGTGCGGGATCATCATATCCATCGTCACCGGCAGGGTGGTGTCATAGCCGAGGACGGTCATGCCCAGGCTGTCGCCGACGAGCAGGATGTCCAGTCCGGCCTGCTCCATGAAATAAGCGGTGGGGTAATCGTAGCAGGTGAGCATGGTGATCGGCTCACCATCGTTCATCTTGGCGTACAGAGTAGACAGGGTGACTTTTTTTCGTGCTTCCGACATCGTGGCCCTCTTTTCTTGCTTTGACCGCTATTTATCGGTCTTTTTCAAAATTTGTTCGATCTTGGCTTCGATCTTTTGGGCCTCGTCTGCGTCCAACGCGCCCAGGGTCAGCGCAAACTGCCAGGTTCCCTGCGCCGGAATCGTTTTGATATTGCCCCTGGCCTTTTCTGCGGTGTACCCTTCTGGCCCGGCAGTGGCCGGCAAAAGCATCCCTAGCGCATCCTGGTCGGGCGTGCGGCAAATCCAGCGCACGCCGACGTTCAGCACATCGGGCGGGTGGCAGATATAGTCGGCCTCGCCATTGGGATGCACCTGTATGGTATGCGCCAGGCCGTCCGAGTCGGCCAGGTAGTCGATGTTGAACACCAATTCGGGATCGAAAACCAGCTCCGGCTTGAGCACATTGTGCTTTTCGGGGCGCTGGCCCAGTTCTTCGATAAATTCCTTGTAACCGGGACCGGGCCGCACGTGCGATGGAATGCTGCGCCGCACACGGACGTGTTCGGCAGTACAGATGGCGCTGTAGGCCAGCCGCCCATTGTCGACCGGGCGAAAGTTGGCGTGGCCGAGGTACATCAATTCCATCGGCGTCTGCTTGAGGTTGCAGATCGTCATCGACAGGCTAAACAGCGTCGAACCGGCATAGAGCTTGATCAGCGGCTTGGCGACGTAATGGGTGCTAAAGGCAACAGTGTGTTTGTACTGCCCGCCCAGGCCAATGTACGCACCCTTTTCATCTTTGCCCAGCACGAGCCACGCCTTTTGATAGGGCGCGTTGGGCAATTCGCCGTGCAGTGGATGCGAATCGCCTGTGCTGGGCACGCCCATCGCCGTCGCCCCACAGTGGATATAAAACCCGCCGTAGGTCTGCAAATATTCGCGCGTGGGGTTGGGCTGCTCGAACATCGATTTCATGGTCAGGTTGCGCCCATTAAAGCTCGCCGACCAGATTTGCTGGCCCTGAAAGGGGAGCATCACCAGCTCGCCGACGGCGTTTTTGATCCGCACAGCATTGACACCGCTGTCAAAGGTGAACAACGACGCCGACAACTCACCATATTCGACGAACGGCTTTTCTTTGGCCGAGAAAAACCGGGGGGAGAGGGAAATGACAGTTTCTTGAACAGACATAACTCATTCTCCTTTGAATCAAAAAGGCAATCAACGATTAACCCAGTTCCGGCCCGGCAATGGCAAACTGGTAGGACAGATTGCCCGTCGGACGGTTGTTTCCAAAGTACATGCGCAGAAACGAACGTTGCTCGAAAAATCCCTGTGTCTCGAGCCAGGCTCGAAATTCAGCCTGTGCATCGGGTACATCGATCAGCGCCGCCTGCTCCGATAGATTCGCCAACGCCGCCGAACAGAGCGCGATGGCATCGTCCAACGTCTCGGCGACCAGCGGACCGATCTGGGCATATCGCGCTCCATCTCGTCCCAGGCAAAAGCCGGCGGGCTGGCTCGATCGCTGCCGCAACAGGGCCAGATCGGGACACCGCGACGCCAAACAGTGTAACAGATCGTGTCGGCTCGCGCCAAATGCCTGTCGATCCTGGTTGGCCGCCGGTGCAAGCCGATCTTGTGTCAAGAGAACAATTGTAGACGTGGAATAAAATCGAGTGACACAGGTATTGACAAAGCGTTTAAGCCCAGACTCAGGCGCAAAGCCCAGGGACTGATAGAGGTTTTGTCCGGCGAGCGTCGCATCCAGGCCAATTATCTGACAACCCGACAGGCTGTCGATAACAGCCTGGACAAGTTGTGTGCCGATGCCTTGCCTTCGAAATGTGGGATCGACAAGGACCATACTGATCCAGGCCACAGCGTTTTCGTAATTCAGTGAGGTGACGGTGCCGATGACCTCACCCTCGTGCGTGGCGACAAAACATCCGTCGGGGTTCAATCGCAAAAAGAGGCGCCAGTCATCGGCGGTCTGATTCCAACCGACAGCCGCCTTGAGCCGCATTCCGGCGTCGACGTCGGCAGGCTGCATCGGTCGAATTGGATACAAGGTCATCCATCCCCCTGGATGTGGAAAAAAAGTGTGCATAGTAATATGTACAATAGCACATAACTTCTGGCTTGTCAAACGATTTAGCCAAGTGGGCGCGTTTGTACTTGGGGGCAGGTTGGGCACCGCTCCAAGCCGCCGTCCCCGGCGACGGCAAGTGCATCGTAGAATGCCTTTTGTGAAAATGGAAAACGTCCGCGTCCCGGGGACGAGGGCATTTGCCCCAAACAACAAACACTCCCAGGCAAGTGGCAACCGCATCGAAAAGTCCAAGTTTGACCTGAAAATGCAAACGGAGGCACTATGAGAAACAAAAAGGCATTGCCCGATCAACTCAAGCAATGCCTTTTTTGTTCATCTTGGTCTGTCAAACTGGTATGATTTGGCAAACTCATCAAACCCGCCGAGTTTGAGTCTGAGTGAGCCGCACAGGACTCGAACCTGTAACCCGCTGATTAAGAGTCAGCTGCTCTGCCGGGTTGAGCTAGCGGCCCAAAGTAAACCGCATTATACTCGATTTCGGGCATTTGTCAAACAAAGGGGTTTTTTGCTGTTTCAATCGGGGATCTCGGGCTCGTTCGCTTGCTTGCACATTTTCTCACTCAATGGTATTCTTGAAGTAATATTCGTCTCATAAAAATTAAGCCAAGTTGCTGCGTCGAGAAAAGAAGGTGGGGTATGCGATTAAAGCGGACCCTGGCTTATGTTTTGCTCCAGGCATGGGTGATCCCCATCCTGCTCCTGACCGGATGTCAGAGCGCGACTGGCACGTCTCCCCCAATCCCAAAGTCATTATTATCAACGCAGACGGCCGCACCGGTCATGCAAACGCCATCCGTCGATCTGTCCATCGAGATTCAAGCCACCCACCCCTGGAAAATAGCCTTTATTCCCAAAGAGAAATACTATGTCAAAACCGGAAATCTCGGTGCATACTGGCAGCCAGCGTGGGATGCGGTCAAACAGGCCGGCCAGGACTTGGGCGTGGACGTTGATCTGGCTGCCCTGAACGTGTTCTGCGAAACCGACGCCGAATGCGTAGAGCCGCAGATCCGCCTGATAGCTGGCCTGATCGAGCGGGGCGACATTGACGGAATGATCGTCGCGCCATTGGACTCTAATCGCCTGTCGCCGGTGGTCGACAAAGCCATCGCCGCCGGCATTCCTGTGATCGCGATGGATACGCCGGTGGACAGCGACCGGCTGCTGACTTTTGTGGTGTTTGATAATTTCACCGCCGGAAAGGTGTTGGGCCAGTGGGTTGTCGAGCAATTGGGTGGCAAGGGCAAAGCGCTGATTTTGGCAGGGCCATCTGACCAACAGAACGCACTCGACCGGCACGACGGATTTCTGGCCGGGCTGCAAAGCGGCAGTATCGATGTCCTTGGCTCCCGGTCAGCCGACTGGGAGATCGCGCCTGCATACCAGATCACTGCCGACTGGTTGCGCAAGTTTCCTCAGGTTGATGTCATCCTGGCGGCGAATGATGATATGGCTTTGGGAGCGGCTCAAGCCGTAAACGAGGCCGGTCGATGGGACATCTTGATCACCGGCTTTGATGCAACCGAGGTTGGACTGGCTGCCATCATAGCAGGGCGGATGTCGGCGACTATTGACCAGTCGCCTGGCAAACAGGCCCGGCTCGCCGTCCAACTCTTACTTCGCCACCTGGAAACGGGCGAAACATTTCCCCCTATTATCCTCATGCCCGATATATCGTTGGTGACGCAAGAGAACGTGCAGAACTATCAGCCCTGATCACCCACTGACGCTAAACACCCGGGTACTCACAAAGGGGCTTAAGCTATGACGGATACCCCAATGGTCGCGCAATCTGCCCAATCGCTCAGCAAGCAACTGACGCGTCGCGTCTTGCTGCTCAGTTTGATCGGGGTGGTAGGATTGGGCAGTGCTATTGTCCTGAGTCTGTCGATAACCCTGCAGCACGTCCAAACACAGATGGACGAGATAAACATTGCAGCGGCCAGGGCTTTTGATCTCTTTTTTCTGCACATTGAGAGCGATTTGCTGTCCACCGGCGACGCGCTGACTACCTATGACAATGTCGGGCTGGTGCTGCTCCAACTGCGCGCACGAAACCCCTCTCTGCTCGATGTATTCCTGGTTGATTTTGACGGGACAGTCCTCGCCCAGCGCAACGCTGTGGGCCGCGCCAGACAGACTCACAGTGACCAGCAGTTGTGGCTCGACTCGCCTCCGCCATTTGGCAAGGTGTATATCGGACCGGTTCGCTTTGAAGAGCAGGCACCCTTTGTCGATATGGCTGCAACGGCAACGGATGACATCGGCCTGCCTTCAGGTCTTTTGCTGGTCCGAGTCGATCTAACCCAATTGTGGAACACCACTTTGAATGTCCAGGTGGGCAAAACCGGGTATGCCTACATCGCTGACGACACCGGCCAATTGGTGGCCTATCGCAACCGGCGGTTTCTGGAGACGGGCAGCAACTTGATCAACCTGGTGGGCCGCACTCCCCAGACTATCGCCGAACGGCGATTGAGTCTGTACGCCGGGCTGGGCGACCAACTGGTTCTCGCTTCGGCACAACCGCTCCAGGTTGTACCCTGGTTCGCCGTCGTTGAACAGCCCGCCGTCGAAGCGATAACTCCTCTTTTGACGTCGACGATCCTGTTGCTACTCGCGTTGGTGATTGGAGGCGTTGTCCTTTACGACATCATTCGCTTTACCCGCGTCCGCATTGTGTCTCCGCTTCTGGCCCTGAGTCGCATCGTCGGACAAATGGCGGGCGGACAACTGAATCAGCGCATCCCGGTGGCCTATCCCGACGAACTGGGACATCTCGCCAGTTCGTTCAACAGTATGTCTAGCCAACTGCAAAAAGCATTCGATGCTCTAGAGGATCGCATTGCTGAGCAAAAGCGCACTCGGGAGAAATTGCAACAGAGCGAAGAGCATTACCGTGAAATCTTTGAAAACGCTGGAGAAGGGATCTTTCAGAGCACGCCCGACGGACGTTTTCTCGGCGTTAATCCGGCGATGGCCCGCATCTTTGGCTATGCCTCGCCTGCTGAGATGATCACTGCTGTTGGCAACGATATTGGACGACACGTTTATGTCGATCCCCGGCGCCGTGTCGAATTCACGCGCATATTGGAGGAAAATGGGGTCATCAGGGAGTTCGAGGCGCAGAACTATCACCAGGATGGCAGTATCATCTGGACGCGAACCAATGCCCGCGCGGTTCGTGATGCCAACGGAGCACTGCTTTATTATGAAGGTTTTCTCGAAGACATCACCGACCACGTTCAAATTGAAGCAGTTCGGCAGCAGGCCGAAAAAGCGCTGCGTCAGAGCAACGAATTCTTGCAGAGTATCCTGCAAAATACACCGTCGTCCATTTTCGTCCGCGATCTCGAAGGACGGTATCTCTTGGTGAATCGTGAATATGAAAGGATCATCGGGCGCACTCTGGATCAAGTTGTTGGAAAGCACCCGGAAGAATTGCACCAGCCACAGGCTGCCGCGCAAATTTCTCGCAATGACGGCGTGGTTCTGGCAAATGGCATGCCCCTTACTTTAGAAGAAGTCATATTGGTCGATGACGAACCGCATACATTTATCGTTACCGAGATGCCCTTGCGCGATGCGGCTGGAAACCCTTACGCACTGTGCACCGTTGCAACGGACATCACAGAGCGCGTCCGCTCCGAGGCGGAGCGGATGCGCCTGCTGCAGTACGTCCAGGCTCAGGCTCGCCAGATGCAGCAAATCCTGGATGCAGTGCCCGAAAGTGTCGTCCTGCTGGACGCAGAACAGCGCGTCCTCCTGGCCAACCCTGCCGCACGGGAAGCATTAACACTACTATCTACCGCCAGTGTCGGAGACAGGCTTGACGATCTGGGGACGTGTCAGATCAGTGACCTGCTTGCTGAATCCACGCGGACAGCCTGGCATGAGATCGAGATCAAAGACCGAACCTACGAGGCCATCGGACGTTCAATCAGGACCACTCCCGAATCCACCGGCTGGGTGTTGGTCATCCGCGACATGACTGAGGCGCGCGAAATGCAGCAAAGGATGCGCCAGCAAGATCGAATGGCCGTGATCGGCCAGCTGGCAGGCGGGGTAGCACACGACTTTAACAACATCCTCACCGCCATCCAGGGATATACCGAACTGGTATTGAGCACAGTGCGAAATGGAGATCCCATCCGCGCCGATCTCGAGCAAGTTTTGATGGCTGCACAGCGCGCTGCGGCCCTGACCCGGCAGCTTCTCGCCTTTAGTCGCAAACAGGTGATGAAACCAGAGATCGTCGATCTGAACCAGATCATCACCAATATGGAAGGGATGCTGCGACGGTTGATCGGCGAAGAGATCGCCTTGAGAACTCGACTGTCTCCGTCGATCGAGCCAGTGTTGGCCGATTCATCCCAGATCGAACAAGTGGTGCTAAACCTGATCGTCAATGCCCGTGATGCAGTTGTTGCGGGCCACGTAAATTGATCATCGAACGGCCAGAATAAACGATCCG
>JAFGEY010000358.1 GCA_016931365.1 Anaerolineae bacterium | reverse complement strand
GCCACACGTCCTTGCTCAGGCTGTCGTCGCAGTTGGGCAGCACCGCCCTTTCGCGCGCGTCAAAGCGGCTGATGTATTTGTAGCGCGCGGTGCGCACGCAGCGTTGCGGCTCGTAGGCGGCGTGGTAGGTCACCTGGGCAAACACCTCGTCGCGGATGGACCCGGCCTGGCCGCGCATAAAGGGTATCATCGACCGGCCTTGCAGCCACGCCGGCGGGGCGATGTCCAGTAGGTCGCAGAGGGTCGGGAACAGGTCGACGTGCGAGACCAGCGCATCGATCACCTGACCGCCCTCGAAACCGCCCGGCCCGCGCACGATCAGCAGCACACCGATGCCGTGGTCGGTGAGGTTGCATTTCATGCCTGGGAAGGCAATGCCGTGATCGGTGGTGCAGATGACCAGCGTGTTTTCGGATAATCCGGCGCGGTCGAGCGCATCCAAGACCTGGCCGTAGCAGCCGTCGAGGATGCGCGCGCTGGCGACGAACTCGGCCATGTCGCGGCGGGTTTCGGGCGTGTCGGGCAGGGGCGCGGGCGGGCGGCAGTAGCGCTCGTCCTCGGCCGGGCCGCCGATCTCGGGTTCGGCGGGGTGGAAGCGGCGGTGCGTCTCCGAATAGCCCACCGAGATGAAAAAGGGCTGCGGCGGGGCGTGAGTCAGAAAGTCGATTGCCGCCAGGGTGCGTTCCTGGGCGCTGCCGTCGGGCGAGACCCGGTCGTAGCCAATCTCGTCGATGCGGGCATGCGGAGCGACGTGCTGGGTGCCAAAGAGCGCCGTATAATAGCCCGCCTCTTTCAAGGTGTGGACGATGTGTTGGCCGTAATCGTTGAGGCTCCAGCCGCGATGGGCCAGGCCGGTCATGCCGCAGGCGTGGGGATACATGCCGGTGAGCAGCGCGGCCCGGCTCGGCGAGCAGGTTGGCCCGGCGCAAAAACACTGCCGGAACAGCACGCCCTGCTCGGCCAGTTTTTGCATGTTGGGCGTGGGCACGGCATAGCCGTAGGGCTGGACGTAGCGTCCGGTGTCGTGCGAGTGAAGATAGAGGATGTTGGGTCGATTCGGCATCGGGTTTTCTCCTCTCGATGATGTGGGTTTGCTATTCACCTGGCTTGGCCGTGGGCACATTGGTGCTCAAGCTGCCTTCGTGGAGCTGTCGGACAATTTCTGCCAATCGTTCTACGTACTCGTCTGGCACCTCGTCTTCCAGAACGTGAAAGGGCGCAAGCCCGACCCGTCCCACATAGTTGCTGTCGCCCGGAAACTGCCCCTCATAAGCCAGGCGGATCAATTCAAAGATGCTTGGACCGAGGTCTTTGATCGCGCTGGTCAGCAGCACGCCTTGCGCTTCCGGCACGGTGTCATATTGATCGACGTCCACGCCGATGGCGTACACATCCTCGTCGACGCAGGCGCGCAGCGCACCGACGCCGGTCGGGCCGGCGGCGGCAAAAATGACGTCGGCATCTTCTTGGATCATCTCAACCGCAACGTCGTAGCCCCAGTCTGGATCAACGAAAGCCTGGCTTATATCGCCATCATAATAGGCCATCAACACGTCAATATCGGGATCGATATAGGCTGCGCCCTCGTAAAACCCTTCGCCGTATCGCCACACCGGCGGCACGGTATCCGGTCCCAGCACCGCGCCGATGATGCCGGTCTTGCTCATCATCGAGGCCAGCGCGCCGGCCAGGAATCCGGCCTGGTCTTCGGGAAAGATCAGGCCGACGACATTAGCCAGATATTCTTCGGCTGCCTGGTATTGATCGACGGCAATGTAGACACTGTCCGTGCCATAGGCAGCGGCAACGATATGTGTAGCCTCGTATTGTGTCCAACCAACAGTGACGATCACATCATAGCCGGCCTCGGCAAATTCGGTGATGTGCGCCACAAACTGGCTCGCATCGGCAGGTTCAGAGTAGCTGACCACGGCACCCAGTTCGGCTTCGGCTTGCAGGACGCCCTGCCAGGTGTAATAGTTGAAACCATAATCGTTGATGCCGGTCTCAGTCGAAACCATCCCCACGCAAAACACGTCGGCGCTGCGGCAGTCGACCGTCGTCGGCTCTTGGGGCTGCCCGCCCTCTTGAGTCTCCGCAAGCAGCCGCTCGATCTCATCGCGTAGTTCCTGCCGGTCGGCCAGTTCCCAGGCCTGGCGCAGGTCTTGCACCGCTTTGAGGCGCTGGCCCATCGCCCGATAGGTGAGAGCGCGCTCCAGGTAGGCCAATGCCCACCCATCGTAGCCCTCGTCCTCGATCAGTGCGTTCAGATCGTCCAGCGCGCGCTCGTACTGCTCTAGCGCGCGGTAGGCGCGCGCCCGGTCGAGCAGTGGGTGGGTGTCGATGAAAAAGGGCCAGGCATAGTCATCAAAATCATATTCGATGGCCTGATCGTAAGCGGCGATGGCTTGCTCAAAGTTGCCCTGGCGGGCAAAAATCCAGCCTTTGGCGTGATGGGCGGCTCCTTCGCGGCCTTCCCAGCCCAGGAGCAGCACCTGGTCGAAATCGGCCAGCGCTGCCTCGTTGTTTTCGGTTTGATAGTAGGCCATCCCACGCCAGAAATAGGCTTCCACGTCGGGGCTTTGCGCGATAGACTGGTCATAGTCGTCGATGGCCTTGTCCAGTTGCCCGCTGAATTGATAGTCTCGCCCACGGTTGAAATAATAAGCGGGTTTGTCCTCTTCCGGCGCGCGTTCGAGGGCCAGCGTCAACTCGACAGCAGCCTGGGCATAATCTTGCAGGTTTTCATAGACCACCGCGCGCTCGGCATAGCCCTGCGGGTTATCCGGCTCTAACTCGATAAAGCGGTTGAAATCGGCCAGCGCGGCCTGGGGGTCCTGTTTGTGCCACAGGTGCAGGTTGCCGCGCTCCAGGTAGGCGACAGACATTTCTGGCGCGAGGGCGATGGCCTGGTTCAGGTCGGCAAAGGCCTCGTCATAGGCTTCCAACGGCCAGACATAGAGAAGCGCGCGTCGGTAATAGGCTCTGGCAAAGCCGGGGTCGCGTTCGATGGCGGCGCTGAAATCGGCTACCGCCTCCTCGGCTTTTTCTTGATCGGCCTGGATGCGCCCGCGCACGTAATAGCCCAGCGGGTCATCCGGGGCCAGTTCGATGGCGCGGTTGGCGCTGTCCAACGCCGGGTTGTTGTAGCCCTGACAGAACTGGCTGAACGCTTGCCCCGCATGGGCGCGGGCGGCGTTGGCGTCTTGGGCCAGGGCCTGCTCAAACAGCGCCAGTGCGCGATCTAGATCACCCAAACATTCATCGCCCAACATCTCAAAGCCCTGATCGATCAGGGCTTGCACTTGGCCGACGGGTTCCGGCGCGGCCGACACGGCTTGTCTGGTCAAATCCTTGCTGGTTGGGGTGAGTGCTGCCGCGCCGGGCGTAACCACAACTGTCCCTTCTTTGAGCGCGCGCTGTTCGCGGATGCGCTTGAGCATATTGAGGCCGCCCAGCGTGCAACAAAACAACAGTGCTACGCCCGCCACTGCGCCGACGATCCACAGCCAGGCCGGGCGCTTTTTCTTCTCGCTTGTTTTGGCCGTGTCAACCCCGACAGCTTCTACAGGCGGTGGAGTCATCGCATCTGGCGGGATGGCAGCGATGGGTGGTTCGACGGGCAGGGCAATCTCTGTACCCGGCTTTTGAATCGAAGGCGGCGGCGTCACTGCCTGCATGGCTTGTTCGATGATGGGCGGTGTCTCCCAGGCCGGAGATGTTTCTTCTTCAAGCATATCTTGCAACGCGTGCGACAGGTCAGAGGCACGCTGGTAGCGGTCGGCGGGGTCTTTGGCCAGTGCCTTGAGGATCACCCGTTCGATGCTGTAAGGCACATCGGGGTTGAGCGTGCGCGGCATTGGCAGCGGCTCGTTGACGTGCTTGAGCACCACGGCAAAAGGCGTGTCTGCGTCAAAGGGGATGCGTCCAGTGACCATCTCGTACAGCACGACGCCCAGCGAGTAGACGTCGCTGCGCTCGTCGCCGGGATAGCCCTTGCCCTGCTCTGGTGACATGTAGGCTGGCGTGCCGACCATCGCGCCGGTGGCAGTAAAACGCGTTCCCCCGACGATGCTGGCGATGCCAAAATCGGTGAGCACCGGGCGATCGCGCGCGTCGAACATGATGTTGTCCGGTTTGATATCGCGGTGGACGCGCCCCTGCTGGTGGGCATAGTCGACGGCGTCACAAATGGCAGACAGGATGCGCACCGTCTCTTGAATCGTGATTGGTTGTTTCGTCGAGCGAGCCTCTTGCAACCTGGCTTTGAGTGTGCCGCCTTCGACGTATTCCTGCACCATATAATACACGTCGCTTTCGATGTCAAAATCGTGCACCTGAACGATGTGCGGGTGGTGCAGGGCAGCAATGGCCTTGGCCTCGCGCTGGAATCGACCGACGAAATCGGGGTCTTCGGCCAGGTAGCCATGCATCAGCTTGATCGCTACATAGCGATCAAGCCCTGGCTGATAGGCTTTGTACACTTCGGCCATGCCGCCCCGCCCCAGCCGCTCAACAATACGGTATTTTCCTAGTGTTTTTCCGGTCATATCGGCCATAGTTGACCTCCAATATGAAAGTCAAATTGTTTCGGACTGCTGTACGCGAATGCGTCCGACTTCAACAATCCACAATTGACCTTTGATATCCATCTCTCTCAAGGCAGTCAAGAATTGGCGAACCAGTTGTTCCAGTAAGCCAAGGCTTGGATTTTTTGGTACACGAATGACGGCAATGCCTTGTGTACGATCAGGCGGAAAACGGATAATATCGGCAAAGTCCACGTCCAAAGTGATTAAACATCGTTGTTCAGCACAACAGATTTGGTATAAATGCAGATCGGAACAGCCTTGAAGGTTTTCGTTGCGCACTGTTTCAATGTCAAATCCAGCGGACTGGAACAGGTTTTGCGTTCTAGTTCCCAGATTTTCATCCAGCTTGAATTTCATGCCGCAGCCTCGGCTTGAATTTCGACAAATCGGACACGGCTCATTTCTGCGCCATAGGCAAGGGCTGCATAGATATCTTGAGGCGTTAGTTGTGGGTATTCCTGGATAATTTCTTCAATGGTCATTCCTGTGGCTAGAAAATCCAGAATCAGCGCAACCCAGATGCGCGTGCCGCGTATGCACGGTTTGCCGAAACAAACGTTTGGGTCTACAGAAATGCGCTTTAATAGTTCATTCATTGCGGATTCTCTCTCAATTTGAGCGTAGGATCGCTTCCCACAAACAACTCATCGCCGTGCATTGGGCTGCGCAAAGTCCAGGCGGCGGTGCTGCCCTGGGTTTTGACATAGTCAAACCAGCCGCGCAGACTGCCGTCGAGGTTGTCGGCATAGTGCAGGGCGATGGCTTCCGGCGTCCGTGGAGTGACGGGGGAGCCTTTGTCCAGGTCGCCATGGTGGGCGAGAATGGCGTGCAAGACGCGCAGTTTCAGCTCGGGCGGAAATCCCTCAATGCGGTCGATGGCTCGCTCGATGCGGGCCGCGCCCATATAGATGTGTCCGAGCAGCTTGCCAGCGTCGGTCATGTCGAAATCGCCGCCAAAGGCATAGCTCTCTACCTTGCCGACGTCGTGTAGCAGGGCGACGGTAGCCCCCAGGTCGCGGTCGATCTCGGGGTAGCGTCGAACCTCGGTCAGCATCAACTTGACCACGTCCAGCGAGTGCTCCAGCAGCCCGCCGACACAGGCATGATGATACGTCTTGGCCGCGGCGGCGACGAGGAATTGCCGCTGAAAGTCCCCTTCGCTTAATACCTCTTTGAGCAACGCTTTCAAATGCGGGTTTTTGATGCTACTGATCAGTTTTTGCAATTCGTCGAGCATTTCTTCGCGCGGGCGGCGGGCAATCGGCAGAAAATCTTCGGGATTATCCAGCTCGCCCGGCTGGATGTCGGTGACGCCGATCTGGATCAGTCCCTTATACTCGGTGACTTGGCCGCTGACCAGTACGCCAAAGCCGGTCTTGATCCGTTCGGCGACGCCGTCGGGCACGCGCCAGTAGCGCGCTTCGATGTCGCCGGTCTTGTCGCGCAAGGTCATTTTCAGGTAAGGGCTGCCGTTGCGGTCAGTCGCCGGATCAAGGGAGGCGAGCAAAAAAGGCGCTTTATTGAGTTGGGTGTTAGGCCGCAGTTCGGCGACGGTCAGACGAGACATATCATTCTCCTTGAGGATCGATGATCCACTAGTTTACGCGAATACTTGACGATCTAATGCCACGTTTTGCAGGGATCATTTTATCACCGATCCTCCAAAGTCGAGACGGTTTGTGAGGCCGGCTTGCGCACCGCCAGCCAGTCCTTGATCGCATACGGAGAATAAAATAGCGCAAATATTGCTATCGCTACGAAAAACAGGGGGATCAAGTACCACGGCCACGGCCCCATCACATCCAGCAGGGAAGCGGTGGGCGGTTTTCGGCAGATGAACAAATAGTTGCCGCCCACCAGCCAGTTAAACCCGGCAATGGGGATGGCATAGAGCAGGGTCACGGCTAGCGCCTTCCAGTACGACTTCCAGGTAGGCCGATAGCCGCGCACAAAGGTCATGTAGGCGCTGGCGGTGACAATGGCGCCATGCGAGATGAAAAATTGGAGAAAACGATAGTGCGGAAAGCCGTAAGCGGCGATGTCTGGCGTGAGCAGCGCTTGCGTGGCCCCGGCAAAGCCCCAAAAATAAGTGATCTCAAAGATCGCATAACTGTCCGTAACCAGCATGATCGCCGAGAGGATCAGCGCCGCACCGCACAAGTGGATCGGCAATGACGCACCGATGTCCCACTGATGAGTGAGGATGTACCACACATTTAGCGAGACCTCTTGAAAAATGAGCAAAAAGGCCAATGCATAGCGAAACTGCTTATTCAGCCAGGGAATCTTGGTCCGCTTGAGGTCAATGGACATAAATATATTATAAACGAGGATAAATAAAAGAACACCAATGTGAGCCACCCCAAACAATTGAAAGGGCGTATCGAATTCACCGGCTATGTATTTGAACATAATCTGTGCTTCTCCTCTCTGTGGGCATTTTAGTCGTGCGATACAAAGATTATTTTAGATGAGCTTATCTCGGGTGAATGATTCCAAGTCACCTATGGCTCGTTTCGCCAGTCGTCGAAACCGCTCTCGCTTGCCGTGCACCCACGGCTCCAGCGGTGGCAGTAAGCCCATATTGGCCTTCATCGGCTGAAAGTCTTTCTGCGGCGTGGTGATGTAACGCAACAACGCACCGATCATTGTCGTTGGCGGCGGGGCGACCTGTGTTTGGCTTAATAGCAGCCGCGCCGCGTTGATCCCGGCGATCAGGCCACTGGCCGTCGAACCGACATAGCCCTCGGTGCCGGTGAGTTGGCCGGCGAAGAACAGATGTCGTTTCGTACCTTCCGGAAAGGCCTTATAGGCCAGTGTTGGTTCCAGCAGGGCCGGTGAGTTGATGTAGGTATTGCGGTGCATCTGTCCGTAACGCACAAATTCGGCCTCTTCCAAGCCGGGAATCAGCCGGAAAACGCGCTGCTGTTCGCTCCAGCGCAAGTTGGTCTGAAAGCCGACCAGGTTGTATAGTGTCGCTGCCAGATTGTCCTGCCGCAGTTGAACTACCGCATAGGGCCGCCGACCAGTGTACGGATTGGTCAGTCCGACCGGCTTGAGTGGGCCAAAGGCCAGCGCCTCGCGCCCGCGTTCGGCAATTACCTCGACGGGCAGGCAGGCCTCAAAGAATCGCTCGTCCTCGCGTTCAAAGTTGCGCAACGGGGTGCATTCAGCTTGAAGCAGCGCTTCGACGAAACGATCGTACTCGGCCTGATTTAGCGGGCAGTTGATGTAATCGCCTTCGTCGTCCTCGCCATGTCCATAGCGCGAGCCGCGAAAGGCTTTGCCCATATCAATCGAGTTGAGGGCTACGATGGGGGCCATCGCATCGTAAAAGTAGAGCTGCTCCTGCCCGGCCAGCTGGGCGATGTCGGCGGCGAGGGCATCGCTGGTCAGTGGCCCGGTAGCGATGATGGTCACACCTTCAATCGGCAGTGCAAAAACCTCCTGGCGGCAAACCGTAATCCGCGGATGGGCTTCGATTTTCTCTGTAATTCGCTGCGAAAAGGCTTTGCGCCCCACCGCAAGCGCAGTGCCAGCAGGGACGGCGGTCTCGTCGGCTGCGGACAGGATGAGCGATCCCAATCGTCGCAGTTCAGCCTTGAGCAAGCCCGGCGCGCGGTCAGGCAGGTTGGAGCCGAGTGAATTGGAACACACCAGCTCGGCCAGCAGGTCGGTGCAGTGAGCGGGTGTGGCGTGGTTGGGCCGCATTTCGTACAAGGTAACGTCGATGCCGCGCTGTGCTGCCTGCCAGGCGGCTTCACAGCCCGCCAAGCCGCCGCCGATGACGGTCACATAAGCCTCGTTCAAATTCTCTCCACAATCAGAGCTTGTGCAATCGTACCATAAAGTGGGGGGAAGCGCAAGTACGACTTGACAAAGCGGGTCATTTACATTATATTTAGTGTATATAATACACTAATATCGATCTGCTCGTCGGTTTTGCCTATGAAGGGACGCTGTCCGGTTTCCGTGTCGCCGACAGTGTGATGCCAACGGCCAGATTGTTTCGAAAAGCGCGTGCGGCAGTCGTCAACGAGTCATCGTTTCCACCAACTGCGTGCAGGCTTATGATCTGCCGGTTGACGTGGCGCAAAATCTGGGTATCATGCCTCATGACGGCGATCTGATGCACGCTATTTTTCACTATCAGATGGCTTTGACTAGCGTCGAGGTGGTGGCGGGGTTGGAATAGCCCATTGCCTTTTATAAAAGGAGAGTACATGGATTATCAAAAATTAGCAGATGAAATCGTGGTGTGGATGTACAGCAAGCTGGAGTTGGCCGGGGCAAAAGGCTTTGTGGTTGGTCTGAGTGGCGGTATCGACTCGGCAGTGTCGGCAGCGCTGGCCCGGCGTGCAGCCGGGGAGGATGTGCTGGCGGTGTGGATGCCTTGTCACAGCATGCCAGAGGATGAGGTTTTTTCGCAGATGGCCGCTCGGACTTTCGATCTGCCTTTGCTGACCGTCGATCTGTCGCCGGTGTTCGATGTGTTTCTCGCTGCCTTGCCGCCCGGCAGCGATATGGCGCGCGCCAACCTCAAGCCGCGTCTGCGGATGAGCACGCTCTATTACCTGGCTCAGTCGCGGAGTTATCTGGTCGCCGGCACGGGCAACCGTCCCGAGATTATGGTTGGCTTTTTCACCAAATTTGGCGATGGCGGCGTCGATCTGGAACCGCTGGGCGAGCTGTACAAGCATCAAGTGCGCGAGTTGGCTCGTGTGCTCGGCGTGCCTCAGCCGATCATCGACCGCGCGCCGTCGCCCGGCCTGTGGCCCGGTCAAACCGACGAGGGCGAGATGGGCATCACCTATACCGAGATCGATGCCATCCTGGCGGCGTGGCAATCTGGCGAAGAACCGGATCTGCCTCAAGATCGTATCTCTAAAGTCGAGATGATGGTCAAACGCTCGGCGCACAAACGTGAGCTGCCGCCCGCGTTTCCGGTCAGACGTGGATAGCAGAACCTCAAGCCGTTGGAAACCAGGTTTTTGACAAAAACCTGGTTTCTTGTCTCTATCATAAATGGAGCAGGTTTAATGAATCACATCGAACAATTTGAGGCCTATCGCGCGCAGATGAATGAAAAAATTATGGCCTCCGATCACCTGGGGATCAAGCGCTTTTTCAACCTGGACACAACGTGCTACCAGGATGGCGCGCTCGACGCCAAAACCAAAGAACTGCTCGGCCTGGTGGCAAGCTGCGTGCTGCGCTGCAACGACTGCATCGACTATCATCTGATCCAGTGTGTCAACCTGGGCTACACCGATGCAGAGTTGTACGAGGCATTGAACGTGGCCCTGGTGGTGAGCGGAAGCATCTTTATCCCGCACATGCGCCACGCCTTTGCCACGGTCGAGACGCTGCGCGAAATGTAATCGCGAGAGAGGTGGAACGATGAAAGCGGTTGTATTGTACTGGTCGAAAACGGGAAACACGCTCAAGGTCGCGCAGGCGATTGTGGACGGCTTGACCGAAGTGGGCAGCAACGTGATTTTGTTACG
Organism: Anaerolineae bacterium; assembly: GCA_016931365.1. Next base: position 6,960 of record JAFGEY010000358.1, on the reverse strand, counting down.
AGTGGAGGATGCCGCGGAACTCGACTGGTTTGACTATGATCTGGTCTGTCTGGGCTTTCCGTCCTATCAGTGGCACCCACCCAAAGCGGTCGATGATTATTTGCAGAGCCGGTTTGCGTTTCATCGCCGCGACGGGCGCGTCAAAAACGGTGCGCCCAGGCTGCCTGGCAAGTATGCGTTGGTCTTTTGCACCTATTCCGGGCCGCACACCGGTATCGACGAGGCGACGCCGGCAGGCAAATATGCCGGGCAGTTTTTCGCCCACATGGGCTTTGCGGTGGACGAGTGGTATGTGGTCGGCGAGTTTCATGGGTCTGAGGAACGGAGCACGCAAGGCCCGCTGGGCGACATTCGTGGGCGGCCCAACGAAGCCGATTTGGCACAGATCAAGCGGCAGGCGGTGAAGCTGGCCGAACGTTTGACTGCCAAATAAATGCAATCGAGTCGCTTGGGATAACCCAGGCGGCTCGTCTTATTGTGAGTCACTTCCGTTATAGAACGCCTCGCTGCTCCAGGTGGGTGCGAAAAATTTCCTCAAACAAGCGCACGTCGGTGCGCGTATCCTCGCCGGACGAAGGGAATGGTTCACCGTTCTGCAGATCGCGGATGAATGCCTCGGCTTCGTACCGGTAGCTCCAACTCCAGGCCGGTTGGGGGATGGGACGCTCGAAGGTCTGTGCCTTGCCCGCGCGGTATATCTCGACCTCGGCGGGCGTCTGCTTGAGCAGCAGTGGCGGAGCCCAGGTCTTGATCCAACCGTCGCGGAAATAGATTTGTGTGTGTTCGTCCCAGCGATAGTGTGATACGCGCCCGCTCTCCAGGACGGCGCGCACGCCGCCCACGTCGAGCACGACAACTCCAGTGTAGCCGTCGTCGTCCAGATCGACGACGCGCACGGTCACGGCGTCTCTTGCATCAAGAAACCAACGCAGTAGATTGACGTTGTGCGTGTATTGCTGCAAGTAGCCGATGTACTGGTTCAGGAACTTTGGCGGCAACCACTCAGGCCCGACCGCTGGCGCTTGCGGCATTGGCTCGTCGGTGCGGATCACCGGCACGTCGATGCCCGCCGTCCAGTCGCCGCAAAAGCCGTGATTGCGCGCAAAAGTGATTGGCCCCAATTCTCCGCTGGTCTTGAATTGATCGATATACTGCTTTACCAATTCATTTCCCGCATCGTAGCGTTTCATATAACCAACCATCAGCCGCTTGCCCGACCGCCTCTCGGCGTCGAGGATCGCGTCGGCCTGGGCCAGCGAGACGGCCATCGGCTTTTCCATAAAGACGTGCTTATCTGCCAGCAGCGCATCGCGCGCGATCTGGCCCTGGACGGTGAACGCTGCCGACACAGCAACTGCGTCGATGTCGGGATCGGCGATCAGTTCCTTATGGCTGCGATACAGTTTAGGGATGCCGAACCGCGCCTGCACTTGCCTGCCGAGTTCGGGGCGCAGCTCGGCCAGGGCGATCAGATCGCAGCCCGGGATGCTGGCGAAATTGGGCAGGTGCACTTTTTGGGCCATAAAACCGCAGCCTACGTAACCGAGCTTGATAGTGTTCACAGCAGTCTCCGGTGTGTGCTCCGTCATTGTGAGCGCCTTTGAGGGCGCAAAGCAACCTTCAATACGTTTTCTCGGACAGCTTGGAGGATCGCTTTGGCACGCAAACTGCGCGTGCCCGGCAATGACTGATGCAACATTGTCGAATTATAGCACTGTGATCAACGCCGCCCAATAGCCTTCTTCGGCAGGCGTGGTCAGGCGGATAACCCCGTTTTCGGCCCCGACGGGCTGCGCCGCCTCGATCCAATGGCTGGCGCGGATGTCCAGCCAGCGCAGTGACAGCGTTTTTTCTGCCGTCGCTGACACATCGAGCAGCACGTTGCCGCCGTCGGGGAAAAAGACGCCGTATTTGGCGCCCGCTCTGGCCGTGCAGTAGGCCTCGTTCCAAGAGCGATTGTCGAGCAGGTCGTTGCGCGGCTCGCAGTCGAATATGCGCAGCGCGTCGGCGAACATCCGCATCGAGCGGATGTTCGCCTGGGCGATCTCGTTCAGACCCAACCCCGACGTCGGGCGGTGAAAGCGCGACGAGGCCAGCCCGCCAATTATGTTGCGCCAGAACCGTTCCTGCGCGTCACGCGTCGAGCCGTAGCGGCCGCTGTTTGCGCCGTAAATCTTGACGCTGTTCATTGGGCGGGTGCCCGTGGCGATCAATCGGCGACGGACCTCTTGTGGGTTGGCCCAGTGATGGTCGGCGGGCTGGTGGTTGTTTTGAGAGATATCGATGAATGAATAGAGCTCGGGATGGTCAAACGTGGCCGCGTGTTCGCCATCGAGCAGGTTGTGCGCGTCCCACATCTCGGTCATTTCTACGCCGACGCCGGCAGCATCGGCCCTGGCGCGGATGTACCTGGCCCAGTACCAGCTCCATTCGGGCGAGTCGTTGGTTTCGTTGTCCATGCAGTACAGCGTATTGGGATAGCGCAGCGAGATCGACAGCATCTGATCGACCTGGGCCTGTTGATATTTGAGCACAAGCTGGTTACTTTGCAGCGCGGACACGGTGTGGAAAAAGTCATTTTCATTGTGGCCGGGGTGGGTGTCGATCTCGGTTTTCAGCCCCGATTCTGCCTCGGTATAGTTGACGTTGTTCCTGGGGTTGTAGGGATTGTCCTGCCACGGCGCGCGGCTAAAGTCGAATCGATCCCACATCTCAAACTGGGCAACGATGTCGCGCTCCAGGCAGAGCTGCAAAAAGCGCTCGAGTCGACGCCAGTATTCCGCGCCGGGCCGTTCCAGGTCATAGAGGCCGGTGGTCGGATCGCGCTCAAAGGGCCATGCGTCGCCGGGATCGCGGCTGGACATAGTGCAACGCACATAATTCCCGCCGACGGCATGCAGCAGATCGAGGTGGGCCTCGATATCGGCAATCTGGAACAGGTTGTCCTCGACGCTGCCGCCGAGCAGCAGCACGGGCTGGCCTTTGTACTGCCAGTAAAAGGGATTTGTGGCATAGGGCTGGATGCGATCCGGGTTCATTTGATCTCCTTCAAGTAAATTGCAAATGTGCGAATAGTTTGTATGTCCCTACGAGAGAGGTGGTGTCATTCCCGCTCAAAGCATACGGGAACGACAGAGCCGGTCTTGGGTTAGCTATATTGCAATTTGCTATTCGCTGTTGGCACTTGCATTCTCCAAAAACACCACATAGCTCTTGCCGCCGACGGCGTTGCCGGGCTGCGCGCGCCACGGTTTGCTGATCACATCGGGCAGGCCGTTACCGGTCACATCACCGACCTGGGCCGCGTGGCCGCCGAGATTGCCGTCGAAAATGATGTGTTCCTGCCACGCGCCTCCCACGCTATCGACGTTTTCCCAGATGTACCAGCGCGGCGGCTTATCTCCGCCGACCGCCTCCATCTCACAGGTCAACAGGTCGAGGTCGCCGTCGCCGTCCAGGTCGCCGACGTACAGCGAGTGGTATGCGCCACGGCGAGGTTCTTTTTTCGCATCCCAGTTGTAAATCTCGTGCCGCCGCCAGGTCAGCCCGTCGCCGTCCACGTTCTCCATCCACCAGATTTTGCCGCCGGGGATCTCGGCGTCGGTAAAGACAATGTCGTTGTGGCCGTTGCGGTTCACGTCGCAGACCACAGCGTGTGTGGCGTTGAAGGCGAAATAGGGCTGGAAATCGGGCGGGGGGTATGTGTTTGGCCCGATCGAGTGCTCGACCCACTGTGTACCGTCGCCGTACACGTTCTCGAACCACACGTCGGTGCGCACCACATCGAGGTGACCGTTGCCATTGAGGTCGCCGGCGGCGGCTCCGGCGTGCACCGGCGCGCCGATCTCGGTCTTGGGCCAGGGTTGGGTCGGGTCGGCGAGGATTTTGTACCAGCGCAGCGAGTTCTGGTCGGACATGGTCACGATCTCGGCCCGCCCGTCGCCGTCGATGTCGGCGGCAAAGAGGTCGTGCACGCCGCGCAGGTCGGGATCAAAGACAATGCGCTCAAGAGGTGTGTCCGCCTGCCGCGAGTTTCGATACCATGCCCCGCCAGCGACAAAATCGATCCAGCCGTCACCGTCTACATCGAGCGCGCAGCCGCCAACGTCGGAGGGGGAATCACTGCCCAGCAGGTGGCGCGACCAGCGATCCGGCGCGTGATATTTGTACCAGAAAATAGCGCCGTACTGCTGCCCGACGACGTATTCGAGCACACCGTCGTTGTCGAGGTCGGTCAGCGCGGTCTGGGCATAGCAGCCAGCGGGCAGTGAGGTGTCGATGATGTGGGGGATGAATTTGAACTTCACTTGTTTTCCTTTCATACTTGCGGCTAGCCTTCAGCGGTCAGCCGTCAACAGTCGGCGGTCGGCGGTTACAACCGGCAGATGTCCCAGAACATGCGGGTGAAATGATAGTCGGGCTGCTCAAGCGTCTGCCCGTAACGCTTCAGCTCGGCGCGCAGGCGAGCCAATGCTTGGGCATAGGCGGCATCGCCGACCAGGTTGTGCAGCTCCCAGGGATCGTGATCAAGGTCGAACAACTGGGTGGTGCGTTCGCCGTTCACGGCATATTCGATCAATTTGAAGCGGCGATCGCGCACGCAGCGGTGCAGGCCGGTGTAGGCGAAATACATGCTTTCTCGGAGAGATTTCTCTCCGAGAAAGACTGGGAGCAAACTCTGTCCTTCGACCGTGTCCGGCAAGGGAACGTTGATCAGGTCACATAAAGTGGGGTAAATATCAAACAAGTAACAAAACGCATCGCTCTTTTTGCCTTGTGGAATGCCCGGCCCGCAAAAGACCAGCGGCACGCGCAGGCTGTGCTCGTACATACTCTGCTTGCCCATCAGACCGTGCTGGCCGAGGGCCAGGCCGTTGTCGCCGGCAAAGACGATGACGGTGTCGTCGAGCACGCCCTTGGCTTCCAGCGCCTCGATCACGCGGGCCATTTGCGCGTCGGCGTGGGTGATCATGGCATAGTATTCGGCGATGTGGCGGCGGATTTCGGCCTCGCTGCGCGGGTGAGCGGCCAGCAACTCGTCGCGGATGTCCAACGCGCCATTGTCGAAGGGGTGTCCGGGCATAAAGTTGGGCGGCAGCTCGATCTGGTCGGGATCGTACATAGCGAGGCACTTTTTGGGCATCGTGCGCGGGTCGTGCGGGGCCATAAACGAGATGTAGGCGAAAAAGGGCTGCTCCGCGTCATAGTTTTCAATAAAGTCGATCGCCGCGTCGCAGAACAGTTCGCTGGAGTGCTTGCCCGGCGTGATGTGGTCGCAGCGACGCTGGACGACCTCGTTGGAGTAAAAGGTGTTGCGCACGGCGGGATGGATGGTTTCATAGCGCCCTGTAGGGTCGAAATCGCAGGCGGGCACATTCCAGTGGTCTTCCATCCCGCCGAAGAAAATTTCAGCGCCGTCGGTGAAACTGCGCGCGTACGACGACGGCCCGTTGTGCCATTTGCCGGTGCCAAAGGTGCGATAGCCCGCCGCTTGCAGGGTTTCGCCGAACAGGATGTGCTCGGGGGGAATCTCTTGCCCTTCCGCCTGGAGGTGAAAAAGGGTGCGCCCGGTCATCAGCATCGCCCGGCTGGGCATGCAGACCGCGCCACTGGTGCCGCCCATAATGTGGGCGTGGGTGAATGCCATGCCGCGACGCACCCACGAGTCCATCGTCGGCGTGTGGACCTGTTTGTTGCCCAACGCGCGCAGAGTGTCAAAGCGCTGGTCGTCGGTAAAGAAAAAGACGATGTTGGGGCGAGATGTTTGTGCGTTCATCGGGCGTCCTTTCCTGGACGGCGGACCACCGACCGCGGTCCGCCGTCGCCAGGCAGTCGTCAGATCAATTTGAAGGTCATCGCAGCGACGGACAGTGGCGGCAGGACGGCCATCGCGCTCCCTTCGGCGATCTTGACTTGGTCAAAAGAGTGCGCGGCGATCAGGCCAGGCTGTTCAAAGGTGTTGGCCGCCTGCGGTTCAGGGCCGGTGAGCAGTTCAGCGCGGTCCAGAGCTTTGATCGGGTGGTCGGCGACGGTAATTGTGACCGGTGCGGCTTCGTTTAGGCTGCGATTGGTCAAAAAGACGTGTAGCACACCGTCGCCCAAGATGGCGCTGCTGTCCACATAGGCCACCTCGCCGTACGAAACGCTGGTGTAACATGGCCCGTCGATGATCTGCGTCAGTGCCAGGCCCTCGCGGCGCGTGCTGAACATCTCGAACGGATAAAAAATCGACTGGATCAGCAGCTTGTCGCCCTGGGTCATGATTGGAGCGATAACGTTGACGATTTGGGCAATGTTGGCGATCTTGACCACGTCAGCGTGGCGGATAAAACTGTTGAGGAACCCGGCGACGACGAGCGCGTCTTCCAGATTGTAGACCTCTTCGAGCAGATGTGGTGCAAACTGGCCGCCGCCGTCGCCGCCGCGCGCGCGATACCACACGTTCCACTCGTCGAAACAAAGGTAAGCGCGTTTCTTGCTGCGCCGTTTGGCCTGCACAAAGCGGCAGACGGCATCCATTTCTTCGATCTGTTGGTCGATCGAGGCGGTCACGGCCAGGTAATCGGCGGTGTCGCCGTTGTGGTTGCCCACGTAGCGGTGCAGGCTGACGTGGTCGGCCAAGTTGCCCAAATAATCGAGCACGGTGCGATCCCATTCCATATAGGTGGGCATGCCGATGCCGCACGAACCGCAGGCGACCAACTCGAGCGAAGGATCGACGTCTTTCATCATCTTGGCTGCCTGCTGCGCACGAATCGCATACTGGTCGGCAGGGACGTGACCGAGCTGCCACGGGCCGTCCATCTCGTTGCCCAGGCACCACAGCTTGACGCCAAAGGGGCCGGGATGGCCGTTCTCGGCGCGCATCTGGGCGATGTGCGTGTCGGGTGGGCAGTTGCAGTATTCTACCCAGTCGCGGGCTTCTTCGGGCGTGCCCGTACCCAGGTTGACGGTGAGCAT
>JAFGEY010000357.1 GCA_016931365.1 Anaerolineae bacterium | reverse complement strand
GCATCGCGCAGCGCGTCGATCCCGGCGGCGATAGCCAACTGTGTGGTGATATCCAGCGCCTCCACCCGCTCGGCGGGGACGCCAAACTCTTCGACCAGGTCAAAATGGCCGCGCCGTCCGGCCAGCTTGATCGTGTCGGCAGGATCGTCGATCACCTGAAAGGTCGCCCCGGCTTCGCTCTTGACCAGGCGGGTGATCCGCCGCGTCGCCATTTGTACCCTCTGGCGGTAAGACACCAGATCGATGAACTGCTCGCCGCGCAGAATGCGCTCAATGTTGTCTCCGGCAAAGACGTGGCGATCCTGGCCCGGCAGGCCAAGCGCCGCGCCGCTGATCACCACCGAGCCGGTCAGGGGTAGGCGGCCATCAAGAGGTGGTTGGGTGGTGGCATTGCTGCGCAATGCTTGGTGGTTGGGTGGTTGGGTGGTTGGTATGCCGCCGGAATAGATTTGCTGGCCGTGGGCCAGGAATTCGGCGAAAAGCTGGCCCAGCGCCAGGAGGCGGTCTGGGGGGAGTTGGGTGGTTGGGAGAATAGGTTGTTGGGTAGTTAGGTAGTTAGGTAGTTCGGCTTGAACCGGCGCGGGCTGCGGGGCAGGCTGAACCTGAATCGATGCGATCTGCTCGACGGGTTGGCCGGCGCCGATGCCAGCCGCCCACAGGCCGCACAGGCACTCGTTGAAACTGGGCAGCGTACCCTTGCGCGGGTGGTTGGTAAACAGAGAGGTCACATCGCTCTGCTCTTTGAGGATTTCGTCAGAAAGAGCCGTCAGCACGCGCTTGGGGCCAACCTCAACGAACATGCGCGCGCCTAGCGCGTAGAGCCTGTCCACACCCTTGACAAACTGCACCGGCGAAGCGACCTGCCGGCCGAGAAGGTCGATGATCTCATCCCGGCTCTGCGGGTACAGATCGCCGGTCACGTTGGCGACGATCGGCAGTTGGGGCGGCTGCACGTCCATGCGGGCGATCACTTGCTTGAGCGGCTCGCTGGCCGGGGCAACGATTTTGGTATGAAAGGCATGCGAGACCGGGATTTTCACCGCACGAAACTCTTGGGCCTGAAAGGCGGCAATCGCCTTGTCGATAGCCGGAGTTTCGCCGCCGATCACGATCTGGTTGGGGCTGTTGACGTTGGCCAGCACCACATAGCCGTCGATCCCGGCCAGCACCTTCTCCACTTCCGCCAAAGGAGCCATCACTGCGGCCATGCAGCCGTTGTCGGCCATCGAAACCTTACTCATCTCACGCCCGCGCGCGCTGACCACGTGCAGCGCGTCGGCAAAGGGCAGCACTCCGGCGGCGACCAGGGCTGCGTACTCGCCCAGGCTGTGCCCGATAACCATATCCGGCGCGATGCCATAGCTTTGCAGCAGCCGGGTCAGCGCCACGTTGACCGTCAGCACGGCCGGCTGGGTGATCGTGGTATCTTTCAGTTTTTCTTCTGCCGCATCGATTCTTTCTTTATCGTCGTTCTCTGTAAAGATGTAACTGGTCAGCGGTTGACCGAGCAAGGGCGTCATCACCGCATCGGCTTCGAGGAAGGTATTGGCAACGATCGAGTCTGTATCGCGCAGCTCCTTGAGCATGTTGGCATACTGCGACCCCTGGCCGGGGAACATCAGGGCGATCCGGCCCGGCGTCCCGCGCCCCCGGAAAATGCCCTGTCCGGCGAGCGGCTTCCACATCGCCTCGACATCTTTTTCGAGCGCGCCCAACGCTTTTTCACCGCGCTTGAGCAGTTCGTCGGCGTTGCCAAAGTCGATGGCCAGACGCTCTGCCGCGCCCAAATCCTGGGCCGACGGCGCTTGGCGCAGCGGGAGTTTGCCCCGCCGTACGTCTTCCAGCACCGCTTCGAGCCTGGATTTCAGTTCGGCCGCGTTTGCGCCGCCGATCAACAACGCGCCGCGATAAGGGGCTTTTGTGGGTTGTGCTTCCAGCACAACCGGCCGACTGGAAGCTGGCCCTGCCCCTTTGGGCTGACCGGTCGGAACCTGAACACCGGCAAAACTTGATTTGCTTCGGTCCAGCATCCCCGGCAGGTGTTCCTCGACGACGACGTGGAAATTGGTGCCGCCAAAGCCAAACGAACTGACTCCCGCACGTCGAGGCACGCCATTGCGCTCCCACGGCGACAATGTGGTATTGATGCGGAAAGGCAAACTGGCAAAATCGATCTTGGGGTTAAGCTGATGGACGTTCAGGCTGGGCGCAAGCTGCCGGTGGTGCAGCGACAGCACCGTCTTGAGCAGACTCGCCGCACCCGCGCCGCCCTTGAGGTGGCCGATGTTCGACTTGACCGAGCCGACCGGAATCTGCCCGACGGGCAGGTTGAATTCCCTAAAGGCGATCAACATCCCTTCCACCTCGGCCACGTCACCGACGCGGGTGCTGGTGCCGTGCGCCTCGATGTAACTGGCTGTCGCCGGCGACAAACCGGCGTCCTGCCACGCGCGCAAGATCGCCTGCGCCTGTCCGGCGGGGTTGGGCGCGGTGATCCCCTTGCCCTTGCCGTCGCTGGCCCCACCCACGCCGCGAATCACGGCATAGATGCGGTCGCCATCGCGCTCGGCGTCGGCCAGACGCTTGAGCAGGAACATCGCCGCGCCTTCACCCATCACAAAACCGTTGGCATCGGCGTCAAAGGGGCGCGATCCGTCGGGGCTGAGCGCGCCGATCTTGCAAAACTTGACAAAGGTGGACGCGCCCATGTTGCGGTCAACACCACCAGTCAGCACGGCATTGAAATGACCGGCATGCAGGCCGCGAACCGCCGCTTCAAGTGCAGCAAACGAGGACGCACAGGCCGCATCGGTGACAAAGTTGGGGCCGCCCAGGTCGAGCGTGTTGGCGACGCGCCCGGCAATGATATTCGCCAGTTCGCCGGGCATCGTATCTTCAGTGATGTCGGCAATGCGGCTGCGCACCTGCTGAGTCGCCCCGCCGATCAGCGCCAGACGCACATCGGGCGGCAGGGACGCAAACTCGGGCACGGCTTCCAACGCGTGCAAAAATTCGGGCGTATAAATGCGCAGCGAGGTGATGTAATGGTTCTCGCCGGACATCGCATTGCCGACGATCACCCCCGTGCGCGCCATATCCAGCGGGCGATCGGGCCAGCCGTAATCGAGCAGCGCGGCGCGGGCGCTGGAAATGGCCCATTTTTGCGCCACATCGATGCTCTTGCTCACGTTGGGCGGGATGGGTATACGCCACTTGAATGGCTCAAACTCGTACTGGCGCACCCAGCCGCCGATCTTGGTATAGCTCTTGTCGACGGCCTGGGGATCGGGGTCGTAATAATCGGCGGGGTCCCAGCGATCAGGATCGACGTCGGTGATGCTGTACCGCCCACCCTGAAGGTTTTGCCAAAAGGTTTGCGCGTCGGGCGCGTCGGGGAGAATGGCGCTCACCCCGACTACGGCGACGGCTCGATCAATATTTCCATATTCAGACATAGCTTTCTCTCCTGATACGTGTCACGTGAAGCGTGATACGTGAAATGAAACTCGAAACTTTCAACCCGCGACTTTCAACTAAACTGCCAGCCTTTGAGTGCCATTGCAACGACATCCATATCCGCCAGCAGGCCGGACTGCGCGCGGTGGATGGCGGGCAAGTTGAGCGCAGTTTCGAGTTGTGTCGTGTCCACGCCCTCTTGTGCGCCGTGAACGTAGCGCAATCCCTCGGTAGCGACGCGCAGTGCCGCCTCGCGGGCATAAATGCGGCTCATCGCCTCGACTGTGACCCGGTCAAACCCGGAAACCGGACTTTCTTGCCCGACAGCATAGCGGGCCAGCGCGGCGGCGCTTTCCGCCAGCGCAATCCATTCGCCCAGGCGGAACAGGATGTGCTGGTGGCGCGTCAGACGCCCCTCTCGGGCGCGCTCCAAGATCACGCCCAGCGCGCGCAGGGCCAGGGCAACGAGATCGGCGCCAACTTGGAAATTTTGACGGTGCAATTCGTCCAGTTTTATTGCCATCTGCGCGCAATACTGCCCCCGGGTTTTCAGGTGCTCCTGCCAGCGGTCGCGGGCGATGGTCCACTCTATGATCTCCGACGTGCCTTCGTAAATGGTGGTAATGCGCACGTCGCGGCGGATTTTCTCCACCGGGTATTCCTTGGTATAGCCATAACCGCCCAACGCCTGGAGGGCGGCGTCGGCGGCGGCATTGCCCGCTTCGGTGGCGACCAGCTTGGCGATCGCCCCTTCGGTGTTCAGTTCCTGTTCGCCGGCGTCGATGCGGCGCGCCGTCTCTTCGATGTAGGCGCGCGCG
>JAFGEY010000356.1 GCA_016931365.1 Anaerolineae bacterium | reverse complement strand
TTGGTTTCAAAGCGCAGGTGCATCCCTTCGTTGGGCTGGATGCACATCGACAGGCTGTTGGGCGACGGTTCGGTATGTGGCGCGAACAGGTGATGCGGTACGCGCTTGAACTGCAAGGTGATCTCGGTTGCTTTGGCGCTCAGGGCCTTGCCGGAACGCAGGTAAAAGGGCACTCCCTGCCAGCGCCAGTTGTCGACAAAGAGGCGCACGGCGGCATAGGTGGGCGTTTGTGACCCCGGCGCGACGCCTTCTTCTCCCCGGTAGCCTCGGTATTGCCCCAGCACCATGTCGCCGGCGCGCACGGGCCGGATCGCCTGGAGCACCTTGACCTTTTCGTCGCGCAAAAAGCGAGCATTGAACGCGGCGGGCGGCTCCATCGCAGTGAGGGTGAGCAGTTGCAGCATGTGGTTCTGGAACATATCGCGCAGCACGCCGGCTCCGTCATAGTACCCGGCGCGGTGTTCGACGCCCACGTCTTCGGCCATGGTGATCTGGACGTTGCTCACATAGTTGCGATTCCACAGCGGCTCGAAAATGGCGTTGGCAAAGCGAAAGGCGATGATGTTCTGCACCGTTTCTTTGCCTAAATAGTGGTCGATGCGATAGATCTGCTCCTCTTCAAACACGGTATGTATCTGCTCGTTCAACCCTTGCGCGCTGTTGAGATCGTGCCCAAACGGTTTTTCGATGATGATCCGCCGCCAGCCCGCCGATGAGCGGCTCAACCCGGCCAGTCCCAACTGCTCGACGATGACCGGGTAGAGAGCGGGTGGGGTGGCGAGGTAAAAGAGCACGTTGGCGACGCCTTCGTCGGCCAAACTGTGCAGGTGCGCGGCCAACGCGTGATAGGTGGCCGGGTCATCGTAATCGCCGCGCAGGTACGAGATGCGCTGCGCAAAGATCGGCCAGGGCTCGCAGATTTCGTGATGGGGCTTGTGCCGGGCGTACTCGACCACGCCCTGGTATAATCGGCGGCGCAGGTCGTCGCCGCTGAATGGGCTGCGCGCGATGCCGATCACGCGCAGGTTGCCCGGCAGCAGACCCTCACAGTTCAGGCTTTGCAAGGCCGGGATCAGTTTGCGCCAGGTCAGGTCGCCGGACGCGCCCAAGATGACGATGGCGGCAGGAGAAATCTGGGATGTCAGTGGGGACATGAACTTGTCCTTCTAGAATAGCGAGCCCTGGACGCCCTTTTCCTCTTTGATCTGCGTCGCTTATTTGAACGTGCCCCGTTCGGCGGACGGCATCTGGATCGCCGCACCGTCCGGCCGCGCGGCGCCGGTCAGCAGCGCCTCGATGCTCAAAATTTGCAGCCGGGGGTAATCCTGTCCCCATCCGGGCGAGTGGTAAAACCCGGCAGCGATGCTCTCGTCGGGCACGTATTCGCGCAAGATGGGCAGGTTGTCGCCGTAAAAAAGGGTGTTGCGGTCAATCGGTGCGGGTGGCATAGGGCAAACCTTTCGAGTAAACAGGGTTGGGCCATCGGGGTCATTGTACCACACTTTGGACGATTGAAAAAGAGTTTGTGCTTGGCATTGTGCGCAGACCATGCTAAAATAGCGGCTCAGTGTTCTTTCGAACGAGCATCCTGATCGACGAGCTATCGTTGAGGGATGCCTCGCCCCTGCCAGTTTGTTCGGGAATAGGAGTCGCTGTGAAACGTTCCGCGATCAACCTCATTATGCGCGACGCCGATGCATTTATCCGTTCGCGCGGCTTTTACCTGCCCCCCTTTGCCTACTGGACGCCCGACGACTGGCGCGACAAGGGCCCGGAGGTGGCCGAAATCGTCGAAAACGACCTCGGCTGGGACATCACCGACTTTGGCCGAGGCGATTACCGCAGGATGGGCCTGTTCCTGTTCACCATCCGCAACGGCAGCGTCGACAATCTCAAGTCGATGCAAGGCAAGATTTACGCCGAAAAACTGCTCGTCGTCGACGTCGATCAGATCACGCCGATGCACTTTCACTGGGGCAAGGCCGAAGACATCATCAATCGCGGCGGCGGGCGGTTGCTCGTCCAGCTCTACAATTCGACGCCCAAAGATGAATTGGACAACAGCCCGGTGACGGTGAGCATGGACGGCGTGCGCTGCACGGTGCAGGCCGGCGGCACGGTCGAACTCGAGCCGGGCGAGAGCATCACCCTGCCGCAGCGGCTTTATCACAAGTTCTGGGGTGCGGACGCGCGCGTCCTGGTCGGTGAAGTGTCGGTGGTCAATGACGACCGGCGCGACAACCGCTTTTACGAACCGGTGCGGGGCCGCTTTCCCGAAATCGATGAGGACGAACCGCCGCTGTATCTATTGATCCAGGATTATCCTGAGTACTATCGATATGCCAAGTAGGGGCGCGGCAGGCACCACACCGTGTTGCACGCGCCCCCCTACCGGAAACTGATTCCTGATCGAGGTTACAAATGAGCGAATCGCAGATCGCAACGTTATTAGAAACGCCGCAAAACCTGGCTGATCGCGCGCTGGCTGCCCGCTACGCGCCGATCATTCTTTTTGACACCAACGAGCCGTTTTTGCCTTTAGCCGCCGGATATACGATATTTTGCGCTGGCGGGCTGTCGCCCTCATTTCGGCAGGGGCATCAAATCCGGGTCGAGCCGCCCGCCGCGCTGGCGATCGAATACGCCATCTGGTGGGATTGGGATATCGGTCACCTGTACGAGTTGGAGCACGTTTGGGTGTGGGTCGATGCCGGGGGTGAGATCGCCGGCGTCCGCGCGAGCTGGCACGGCGATCAGCACGATATGCGCCACGGGGGACGATTGCGCCTCGAGGGCACGCACCCTGTGGTGTACAGCGAGCCGGGCAAGCACGCCTTTGCGCCGACGCCGGAATGGTTCAAAAAGCGCGCCGCCGAGTTCAAACGCCCGGAGACCTCGGCGCTGGCCGGCGCGAGCGGTGTACTGGTCACGGAATATATCCGGGATGGTGTGCGCAAGACGCCGTTCAATGATCTGCTGGTGCGCAGCTACCTGGCGCAGCAGGCCTTCGAGCCGGGTTGGAATTTCTCAAACCGCTTCGAGTTTGTGCCCGAGATGTTTGTGCCCTGGCCTGCGCTGCGGGCGTGGATGCCGGGGCGTGTTCAGGGCTGGCTGGATCGGCTGGCGCGCGACCTTGCGCCCGATCAATACCGCTTTTGGCGGATCGGGCATCGTGGCGCGCGGGCCTACGCGCCCGATAATACCCTGACCGGCTTTCGCCGGGCCGCCGCATTGGGTGCAGATATGGTTGAGCTAGACGTGCAGCGCACCGTCGACGGGCAGATCGCGGTGATCCACGACGATCATCTGATCGACGCCGATGGGCGCGTCTTGTTTGTGCGGCGCAGCATGCTCGAAGCGCTGCAGGCAGTCGATCTCGGCAATGGCGAGCGGGTGCCCACGCTGCAAGCGGCGCTTGATCTCTGCCAGGCGGAGAACATCGGGGCTTATGTCGAGATTAAGGATGGCGGCGTCATCCCGGCGCTCGTCGAACTAATCAGAGTGCACGAGCACGCCGGGCACTGCCTGTTTGGCTCTTTTCGCCTGGACTGGATCGCCGAACTCAAGGCCCGCGTGCCCCAGGTTGGCACGTCGATTCTGTTCAACTCGCTTCACGTCGATCCGGTCGCGCTGGCCCGGTCGGCGCAGGCCAACTATGTGCATCCTTGCTGGGAGCGCTTTGATCACTCCGCGTCGCTGCTGGCGCCAGAGTGGATGGCCGGCGTCCGCGAGGCCGGGTTGGGCGTGATCTGCTGGCACGAAGAGCGTCCGGTGGAAATCGCCGCGCTGCGACAGGTGGGCGTCGACGGCATTTGCAGTGACGCGCCGGATTTGCTTTTGGCGGAGGCATAATATGAAACCCAGGCTCATTGTTTGTGTTTTGCTTATGGAGGCGCTGATTATGGCCTGTTCTACTTCGCCCACGTTGTCGCCTACGCCTACATTCACGCCCGAGCCGACCTCCACGCCGACTCTTGCACCGACTCCAACTCTCACACCGACCCCTACCGCGCCGTCGCCAACCGCTACGCCGTATAGCGCCGCCGGTGGGTGGCGGCTGGTCTGGGCCGACGAGTTTGATGTCCCCGGCCTGCCCGATCCGGCCAGGTGGGATTACGAGGTTGGCTACATCCGCAACAACGAGCGGCAGTACTATACCATGCGCCGCCAGGAAAACGCCCGCGTCGAGAATGGGATGTTGATCATCGAGGCGCGTAGAGATCCGTCCCAAGAGTGCGAGTACACTTCGGCCAGCCTGATCACGCGGGGCAGCGGCGAGTGGACCTATGGACGGATCGAGGTGCGGGCCAAACTGCCCACCGGCAAGGGGATGTGGCCGGCGATCTGGATGTTGGGTACCAATATCGACACGGTGGGCTGGCCGGCCTGCGGCGAGATTGACATTATGGAGAATGTGGGATTTGATCCGAATCGCGTGTACGGTAGCATCCACACCTCGGCCTACAACCATGTCAACAAAACCCAAAAGAACGCGAGTCTGACCGTCTCCAAACCCTATGAAGAGTTTCATGTTTACGCCGTCGAGTGGTTTGCGGATCACATCGACTTTTTTGTGGATGACCGCAAGTACTTTACGTTCAAGAACGAAGGCGCCGGCGTCGATGTCTGGCCCTACGACCGCCCGCAATATCTCATCCTCAACATCGCCGTCGGCGGGAGCTGGGGCGGCCAGCAGGGCATCGACGATGCAGTCTTTCCCCAGCAAATGCAGATCGATTACGTGCGCGTCTATGAACAGATAAACTGATGGCAGACTGCCGACCACCGACCACCATCCGCGGTCGGCAGTCTAGGGTTTGTGGAGGGAGATGGTTGTCTATGTCAAATTATGAAGCTATTGTCGCCGGGCACCTTTGCCTGGACATCATCCCCGATCTGAGTGGGGTGGCCAAGGGTCAATTTTTCGATGCATTTCGTCCCGGTCAACTGATCCAGATCGGCGCGGCGACCCTATCCACCGGCGGCGCAGTGTCGAACACGGGGCTGGCGCTGAATAAACTGGGGGTCAAGACTCGATTGATCGCCAAGATCGGCGATGACCTGTTCGGGCAGTCGGTGCGGCAGGTGATCCGCACGTTTGGCTCAGACCTGGCCGACGGCCTGATCGTCGATCCGGCATCCGACACGTCGTACACGCTGATCGTCAGTCCGCCCGGCATTGACCGCATATTCTTGCACTGCGTGGGGGCCAATAGCACCTTTGTCGCCGGAGACATCAACTGGAAAACAGCGCCCGACGCGCGGCTGTTTCACCTCGGCTACCCGCCGGTGCTCCCGCGCATGTACGCTAACAGCGGTGTGCAGCTTGCGCTGGCCTATTATCGGGCCAAGCAGCGCGGCCTGACCACCTCGCTCGATATGAGCCTGCCCGATCCGGCCTCCGAAGCAGGAAAAGTCTTTTGGCTCGATGTCTGTGCCCGGACGCTGCGCTTTGTCGACGTGTTTTTGCCCAGTATCGAAGAAATCTTGTTTATGCTCTACCAACCTGTCTACGATCAGCTCAAGCAGCAGGCCAACGGCGGCGATATTTTGCCTCTGATCACGCTTGACTTGCTGGCCGAGGTCAGCGCCCGGCTGGTCCGCCTGGGCTGCAAGATTGTTGTGCTCAAGCTCGGCGAGCGGGGTCTATATATGCGCACTGCCGGCGCCGACCAGATTGCCGAGATGGGCCGCGCCACACCGTCCGATCCAGAACGGTGGGCAAATCGAGATCTGTGGTCGCCCTGTTTCAAGGCCAATTTGGTCGGCACCACCGGCGCCGGCGATGCGACCATTGCCGGGTTCCTGGCGGCATTGCTGCGCGGACTGGGCCCAGAAGAAGCGGTCAACGCAGCGGTGGCGGTGGGCGCGTGCAATGTCGAAGCGGCGGATGCCCTCGGCGGGCTGCACACCTGGGAAGAGACGATGCAGCGCGTTGCCGATGGTTGGCCCAAGCACGAGATGTGCATCGACGCGGAGGGTTGGGAGTTTGATGAGACGTACCGGATGTGGAAAAAGGAATGAGGTGTACTGCGTATTGCGTATTTTGTCACGAGATACGCAGTACACATTATCAAGGACTAGCAATGATTTATACCGTCAGCCTCAACCCCTCGCTTGATAAAACCCTCAGCGTGCCCGCGCTGCGTCTGGGCGAGTTGAATCGCGCGCAGGTGCTGCGCCTCGACCTGGCCGGCAAAGGGATGAACGTCTCGCGCGCGCTGCGAGCGCTGGGCATCGACAGCACGATCGTCGGCTTGGTCGGCGGCGCGACCGGCCAGACCTTGCGACGCGGCCTGATCGAAGCCGGGTTTACGGTGCGTTTTGTCGAGGTCGAGGATGAATCGCGCCAAAACATCACCCTGTTCGACGAATCGAGCGGGCAGTATACCAAGATCAATGAACCGGGCGCACGCGCCGAGGCGGCGCACGTGGCGGCGATGCTGGCCCTGGTCGACCAGACGGCCCAAGTGGGCGATTGCTGGGCCTTTTGCGGCAGCCTGCCGCCCGGCGCACCGTCCGACCTGTACGCGCAACTGATTCACCTGGTGCAGTCAAAGGGCGGGCGGGCATTTCTCGACAGCAGCGGCGCGGCACTGCGCGAAGGTTTTGGGGCGGCGCCCTTTTGTTTCAAGCCCAACGACGAGGAAGCCGCCGAACTGCTCGGTCTCTCGCTGGACGACGAAACGGCCTGCCGGGATGCGGTGCGGCATTTTATGAATCAGGGCATCGAATTGATCGTCCTCACGCGGGGGGCAAAGGGACTGATTCTGGGCCTGGATGGCGAAATCGTCGCCGCCAGGCCGCCATGGGTCGACGCGCGCAGCCCCATCGGCGCGGGCGATGCGACGTTGGCCGGGCTGATCTGGGCGGTGAGCGAAGGTTGCGACGCCCATGAGACGGCGCGGCGGGCGGTGGCTTGCGGCACGGCGGCGGCGATGCAGGAAGGCACTGCCGTCGGCGATGCGGCGCTGGTGCAGCGATTGGTGGGACAGGTGAGTGTGATCTGACGGCTTTGCTGGTTGAGTGCGTTCGGTAGAACGCCGTCGAAACCAGCGCCAGGGAGGCGCTCCCATGCCGGGGCGTGGGAACGAGCAAGATTTCTGATATAGAGGGGGAGCCAAGATGCCTTTGCAGCACATCGACGCAGCCTTGCAGCACGTCGAAAGCCGGTATGATTCCGATCCGGGCTACGAGTGGGAGCGGCTGAACCGTCACCGCACCGAGCTGGCCGTCACGCTGCGCGCGTTCGACGAGCACCTGCCACCACCCCCGGTGCGGGTGCTGGACTGCGGCGGCGGGCCGGGCCGCTATGCGATCGAGTTGACCCGCCGCGGCTACCGGGTGACACTGTTCGATCTGTCACGGGGCAACCTGGCCCTGGCGCGCGATAGGGTCGCCGAAGCCGGCGTCACGCTGGACGCTTACGAGCACGGCACGGCCACCGACCTGTCGCGTTTCATCGACGGTTCCTTTGATGTGGTTTTGTTGATGGGGCCGCTGTATCACCTGCTGGAAGAAGCGGATCGAAAACAGGCTCTGGCCGAAGTGGTGCGGGTGCTCCGACCGGGCGGGCAGCTCTGGACGGCCTATGTTACCCGTTATGCCCCACTGCGCTACGCGGCAGCCAAAGAGGCTGGCGTGCTCGATCCATCACCCCAGGCCGAGAGGGTTCTGGCAACGGGCGTGCTGCCACCCAGAGGCGAAGATTCTTTTGTGGCCTATTTTGCCCACCCAACCGAGGTGACGCCGACCCTGCGCGGCGCTGGTCTGGACGTGGTCGAAATCTGGGGCGTCGAGGCGCTGGTCAGCCAGCACGAGGAGGGCGTCAACACACTGGAGGGCGAAGATTGGGCGCGCTGGGTCGACCTCAACTATCGCGTCAGCACCGATCCCTGCCTGCACGGCGGGGTGGAGCATCTGCTGGCCCTGGCCGTCAAGCCGCGTTGGCGGGCGGTGCTGCGTGAGATCGTGACCCGGCTCGACGCGCACGGCGTCGCCTACAAGGTGGTCGGCGGCACGTCGGTGGCCCTGCACGGCGCGCCGGTCAGGGTCAGCGACATTGATCTAGAGATGCCCCCGCAAGATACCTATCGCTTTCAAGCGTTGTTTGAGGATAGCGTGATCAAACCGGTCGAGCTTTGCCACGACGACACCTATCGCTCGCATTTTGGCCGTTTCAACTTTGACGGCGTGATGGTCGAGATCATGGGCGACCTGCACCGTCGCGAAGGGGAAACCTGGGTGCCGTCGATGAACCAGACCGAAACGGAGGTCGAATTTGAAGGCGTGCGCGTGCGCGTGCCCTGGCTGGAAGAGGAGATGCTGGCCTGCATCCGGCGCGGGCGGCTGGAGCGTGTGACCAGGTGCATGCCCTTTTGCGATCCGGGCCGCCTGCGGGCGCTGATCCGTGGCGAGCCGCCGACGGGGGTGATATGATTGGGCGTGCGCTGCGCGCCGTCGCTGCCGCACACGAGGCGCAGCAGGTCGAAATGGCCGTCGATGGCTGCGGTGTGCGCCGCATCGCCGGCGGCAACAACAATGCGCTCTATCGCGTTGATGTGGACGGCGGGTCTTTGGCCTGCAAGCTCTGTGTCGACGATGGGCGACAGCGCGCCGAGCGCGAGTATGCCAATATGCGTCTCTTGTGTCAAGTGGGCCTTGATATTGCGCCGGAGCCGCTGCGGCTTGACACCGGCTGCGCGTTGCTGCCTTTTCCGACGGTGGTCTATCGCTGGCTGGATGGTGAGCCGATCCGGCCTCCGGTCAGCGCGCAGCAGTTGGCGGCGCTGCTGCGGTCGTTTCAACAGATGCACGACTTGTCGCCGTCACAGTACAGCGAGAGCGCGGTGATGGACGCCTTTTTCCACTGGTTCGCTTACGCGCCTTACCTGGCCGATCTGAACGGTTTTCTCGACCTGTATGGCCCCTGGTTGGCCTCGCTCGGGGCGTCAGACCTGGGTGGCGGTCTGACGGAACGGGCCTTGCTGGATCGCATGCGGCGGCTGGTGGACGGCTGCGCCGAGATGTTTGCCAAAACGGACGTCGATCCGGGGCGAGAGTACGTGGCGATGGGCCTGTGCCGCGTCGATGCCAACCTGGCCAACACCGTTTGGGGGCGGGATGGCACGGCGCGCTGGGTCGATTGGGAGTTTTCCGGCTGGGGCGACCTCGCCTTTGACCTGGCCGATCTGCGCTGGCACGCCGCCTGGGAGGGTGTGTCCGAGCCGGAGCACGCCTGGTTTCGTGAGCACTATTGCCGCCCGGCCGACGATCCCGCCTTTGATGCCCGCCTGACGCTGTGGGATCGTCTTATCTCGACGCGCTGGCCGCTGCTCGTTTTGCGCGCCTTGTGGAGCAAGTTCAACGGGCCGGATCGCCAGCGGCTCTCGCAGGTTCAATGGTCGGCGGACGAGCTGTGGGCGCGGATGGTGCGCCTGCTCGAACGTGCAGAACAGGTTGCCGGCGAGGAGGGCGGATGAAACAGTTTGCCGTGTTGCAACTTTCGGGGTGTGCGGGGTGCGAAGTGTCGCTGCTCAATGCCGAAGCCTGGGTCGAGCAGTATGAACTCGTGTATATGCCCCTGGTCGTTTCCGCCTACGACGTACCCCAGGTTGATATTCTGCTGGTCAGCGGCGGGGTGCGCACCGACGAAGACCTGTATAACCTGCGCCGCGCCGCGCGCCGGGCGGAGCAGGTTGTCGCCGTGGGGACGTGTGCCATTTCGGGCGGCGTTGCTAACCTGGGCGACCGCGACGAGGTGCGCGCGCTCTTTATGGCCCAGGCCGAGCGGCATCACGTGCCGCGCTTGCTGCCCCGCTCGCATCCCATCGACGCCGCGGTCGAGGTCGATCTCTACCTGCCCGGCTGCCCGCCGACGCCGGAGTTGTTTATGGCCGTGCTTTCCGAGCCTTCGACGTTTGAAGCCTCGCGCACGGTCTGCCAGGAGTGCGGTCGCCGCAAGCTGCGCGATATGCGCCCGGCTCATCTGTCCGGTTTCCAGCGCGGCGAGGTGCTGCCCGACATTTGCCTGGTCAACCAGGGCTATCTGTGCGTCGGCACATCGACGCGGGGGGGCTGCCGCGCGCCCTGCACCCGCGCCGGACACCCCTGTGTGGGCTGCCGCGGCCCGTCGGATGCGTTCATCGAAAAGGAATCGGCGCAGTGG
>JAFGEY010000355.1 GCA_016931365.1 Anaerolineae bacterium | reverse complement strand
TACCTGGCGCAAAGCCCGCAGTTGTACAAGCAGGTGATGGTCGGCGTGTTCGAGCGCGTGTTCGAGGTGGGGCCGGTCTTTCGCGCCGAGCCGCACAGCACCACGCGGCACACCAACAGCTATACCAGCCTCGACGCCGAAATGGGCTTTATCGCCGATCACACCGACGTGATGCGCGTGCTGACCGGCGTTGTGCGGCGCATTTTCGACGTTTTGCGCGAGCGCTACGCGCCGGAACTGGCCCTGGCCGGCGGTTCCGTGCCCCAGGTGGGCGAGTCGATCCCCGCGATTCGCTTTCGCCAGGCGCAGCAATTGATCCTGGACAAATTCGGCGAGGATTGCCGGAGCGAAGACGACCTTGCGCCGCAGCACGAGCGCTGGCTCTGCCAGTGGGCGCAGCAGACGCACGGCTCGGAACTGCTCTTTGTCACTCACTACCCGGCGAGCAAGCGCCCCTTTTATACCATGCCCGCCGTCGATGACCCGGCGCACACGCACAGCTTTGACCTGTTGTTGCGCGGCGTCGAAATCGTCACCGGCGGGCAACGCGTGCATGGGCACGCCCAATTGCTGGCACAGATGGCGCGCCGGGGGCTGGGCGAGGCCGGTTTTGAAGGGTATCTGGAGGCCTTCCGCTATGGCATGCCGCCGCATGGCGGGTTCGGGATGGGCGCGGAGCGGGTATTGCAGATGATCGTCGGCGCGGAGAACCTGCGCGAGACCACGCTCTTTCCGCGCGACATGAAACGGATTGCGCCTTGAACAAAAAAAGCGCCTGGGGTGCCGGCCCTGGGCGCTTTTAAATGGGGGAGAAGATAAACTGGGTTTACTTTACCACGACTTGGACTATCTTGCTGGACGGTTTTCAGACGCTTTTCATACGCTCAGTCCTTCGAGCAACTGCGTGCGCGTCCAGCCGTTGAGCAACGGATCGCCGATCTCTTCCATCCACGCCACCAGTCGATGCCGCAGGCGGCGCAGTTCTTCCCGGCAGGCGGAATCTGTAGCCCGGTTGTGCAACTCGCCGGGGTCGCCATCCAGATCATACAACTCGTCCTCGGCGGTGGCGTTCCACACGTATTTCCAGCGCCGGTCGCGCAGCATGCGCTGGCTGTACAGGCCAAACTGGTTGCCACAATAGGTCGCAAAAATATCTTGCCTTGCTTCGATTTCTCCTTTGCACAGCGCGAGCAGGTTTTGCCCCTGGAACGTCTCCGGCGTTTTCACCCTAGCGACCTCGCAAAATGTCCGCGCCAGGTCGATGCCGTGCGCGATAAAAGCATCACATCTGCTGCCCGCCGCGATCCTCTCCGGCCAGCGCGCGATCAGCGGCACGCGCACCACGTCGTCGTACATCACGTAATGCTTGTCGATCATGCCGTGCGCGCCGCACAGATCGCCGTGGTCGGTGCTGTAGACGACGAGCGTGTCTGAGGTCAGGCCGAGTTCGTCCAGCGCGTCGAGCAGGCGACCGATTTGCGCGTCGATCAGGCTGAGACAGCCCAGGTAGCGGCTGACCAGCGGCGCCCAGTCGGCCCAAGTCCAGCGGTCGATCTGCCAGGTGCGGCGCTGTTGGGCCTGCATATACGGCTTGCCGATCAGCGGGTCGGGGAAACTGGGCCAGGGTGGAATTTGCTCCGGCGGGTACAGCGAGTAATAAGGTTCGGGGATGACGTTGGGCAGGTGCGGCTCGCGAAGGTCCCACTGGATGAAAAAAGGGCGCTCCTGGCGTTGCAACAAGTCGATCACCTGCCCGGCGCACCAGCCGATGCGCGTTTGCTCCGCTGCGATGCCGGGATCGCATTCGCCGAACCAGCGGTTGCGATGCGGTGTCGGCGGTAAGCCTTGCGCGGTGCGCCACGCGTCGTAGTCCCGGTCGCTGATAGCAAGGTCAAAGCCGTACTCGTGCGCGCCTGTCTGCGGGTGTACCTGCCACTTGCCGACGTGGGCCAGCCGGTAGCCGCCATCGCGCAGGGCTTGGGTAAAGGTTGGCAGCGCCGACGTGTCCGGGAAGGGCGCTTCGGTGCCCCAGTTGGCGATGACGCCGTGCCGGCTCGGCCAGACGCCGTGGATCAGGCTGTTGCGCGACGGCACGCAGACTGGGATCGGGCAAAAGGCGTGGCTGAAATTCACTCCCTCGGCGGCGAGTCGATCCAGGTTGGGTGTGTGCAGCAGGGGGCGTCCGACACAGTCAAAGCGGTGCTGATCGGAGTGGATGAACAGGATATTGGGTTGAGTTGTGGTCATGGGTCTCTCTTTCCGGCCGTGAGACCTGCAACCAGGGCCAGGCTCCAGGCCAAATCGGGCAAAAAGTAGCCGCTGTCCACCAGGCCGTGGGCCAGCGCGGCGATCAAGCCTGCCAATAGACCAATATTGATCGATTTTTGGGATACAGATGCATTTTTTATAGAGCTTATCATTTGGTGGATTGTTGTGCCGATCAACAGCGCAAAGGCGATCAAACCGGGGATGCCCAGCCGCACAGTGGCATCGAGCCACATGTTGTGCGGGTGGTAGAGCAACGGCTCGCTCCACGCTTCAGGGCGCATGTAACGCGGGTAAAGGAACTGAAAGCCGTCGAGGCCGACGCCCCAGGGGCGATCGGCGATCATCGCCAGCGCGCTTTGCCAGACGGGCAGGCGGATTTCCTGCCACAGCGGCCCTTGCGCGCGCCCGCCGATCAGCGCGATCCAGACCAGAACCAGGCCGGTCAGACCGGCGGCAAGCATCCACCCCTTGAGATGATGCTTGCACAGCCAGGCGATGGCGATCAGGGCGGCGGGGACGGCCAGCAGCCACGCACCGCGCGAGTAGGTGAGGTAGAGCGCCGCGCCCATCACGAGGACCGCGATCCGCCGCCAGCGCCGACGACGAGTTTCGTATAGCGTAAGAACTGGAACCAGCGCCAGGATGCGCTCCAGGTACAGCGCCAGATGATTGGGTGAAAAGAAAGGCCCGGTCACGCGGCCTACCGCACCGGCGGGCACCCATTGGCCCAGCGCCCGCTGTCCGATGCCGATCGCGGCGGCAATCAGCCCGGAAACGATCCATCCGGCCAAGAGTGCAAACCTGTCAGGTTTTTCAAACCTGACAGGTTTGATCACCAGGTACAGCAAGACCGGTTCCAGGATGCACAAGCGCCACTCACGCCACGCCGAGACCGGTTCGGGCGAATAGATGAGGGCAAGAGTGCCGACCAGCAGCCACAGCAGCCAGACAGCATCGGGCAAGGATGGAGACATGACCTTTCCGGAAGCAGGCAGCTCTGCGAGTTGCAGAAACTTGCGGTAAGGTCCCAGTTGCACGATGATAGCCGCCCAAAGCAGTGGTTCTGCGGGCGCGAGTTGGAGGCTGCCGAACGATTTGGCCCAATAATGAAAGGGGATGGCGGCCACGGCGCCGGTCAAGGCCCAGGTGGGATGCAGGTAAAAGATGGGCAGGGCCAGCAGCCAGGCGACAAGCGCCCATTCGGGGTGCGGAGTAAATGCGTACAGGGCGGTCAGCGCCGCGAGTAAGGCCCAATGCCAGCCCACGGGCAGCGCGGTAAAAGCGCGCCAACTCTCCCGCGCAGACCGCCGCCAGAAGGAGAAAAACCAGGGTATGGCCAGCAGTGCCGCGCCGAGGATGAGGCCGATCGCTGAAAGTGGTGCGTGTGTCGACACGCTGGAAGCGCTGGAGAGAAACCGGGTTTTTGTCA
Source organism: Anaerolineae bacterium (assembly GCA_016931365.1). Next base: position 6,479 of record JAFGEY010000355.1, on the reverse strand, counting down.
AAAACCCGGTTTTTTGCCAAAGATTATAGATTTCTGTTGGTATATTCTGCGCATCGCGCAAGGCAAAACTCCAGCGCGGCGCGTCGACGGGCAGATCGGGCTGGTATTCGGCCCAGATCATGGGACCAAGCCAGGGCCACTCGCTCCGCACGCGGGCAATCGCGCCGCGAATGCGCTCCATTTGCATTTCGGCGGTGTCGCCACCCCAGGGCATCGGCGGGCCGGCGTAATCGTCCGGCAGGACGTTCCAACCCCACTCGACGGCCCAGACGGGTGTGTTTTGATCGTTTTGCCGGCGCATGATCTCGCGCGCTGCAACCACTCGCGAAAAATTGAGCACATCCGGCTCTACCCGTCGATCCTCCGGCCCCGACCAAAAGCCGTAGGGTTTGACTGCGAGGATGTCGAAATAAGCATCACCATCGAGTGCGTAAAGCTGGCGCAGGTAAGTCAGGTCATTGAGGTTGTCGGGGCCGGGCGCTTGAGTCGGGGCCAGTGCGCCGCCGAGCACCCAGGCGGTCGGGTCGGCAGCGTGGATGGCGGGATATGCGGCATGGAGCAGGGTGGCATAGCCGCACGCGGCGACGTGGCTGTTGCCCCAGCGGCGGCTCAAATTCGGCTCGTCCCAGACCTGGTAATGGTCGATCGTGTTGCCGTAGCGGGCGGCGACGGCGGCGGCAAAGCGCGCGTAGGCCTGTTCGTCGATGGGAGGGACGCAGGGGAGAGAATATGGACGCTGGCGCAGCGCCCAGTCCGGCGGATCGTCGAGCACGGTGATGAGGCCGAGGTGGTGCCGCCGTGCGGCATCGACAATGGTATCCCAAACACTCCAATTGTACTGGCCCGGCTCCGGCTCGATCTCGCGCCAGTTCATACGCTGCCGCAGCCAGTAGAAACGGAGCGCAGCGAGGTCGTCGAGCGCGGCGCTCAGCTCTGGGGCAGTGTATTGGGTCAGGTCGATGTTAGCGCCCAGGCGTTGATCAGAGGAGAATTGAGCAGAGGATTCGATGCCCCTAAGCTCGAATCGCGACCAGCGCAGAGTGTAGCCGCTCAGGCCTGCAAAAGAAACCAGGCACAAGAGGTAGACCAGAACGGCAATCCGGGTTCCAGCCTTTGCCTGGAGAATAGAAAATTTCACTGTTCGTCCTTGTGCTGCGTGAAACGTGATGCGTGGTCCGTGAAGGGGCACGCATCACGTTTCACGGTTCACGTTTTAGAACTCATCGCCGTCGATCTCTTGCTGAGGCGAAACCACCTCGACCACCTCGCCGTGGACATCGACGATGATGCGAAAGCCCATCATCCCCAGCCACGGTTTCCACTGCGTGGGATCGGACTGGCGAAAACCCTGCTCAAAGTTTTTCAGGGCCATATTGATCGAGGCTTTGGTGAACAGGTCGTCTTGGCCCAGAAATTTCATCACCCCGTCGGTGACGAGGTCTTCCATGCCATCGATCTGCTCGCGCAGAATGGCGATCACCTGATTGTCGATCTGGGCCGCTTCGATGTGGCGCATAAAGTCGCCGTCCGGGATCACGTAAAATGGCTCGCCGCCGAGGTATTTCATTTCTACTGGTTGGCCTTCCTGGTTTGAGATCAGGCCAGCAAAGATAGGCTCTTGATGCTCGGGTTCTGTCATCGGGTACCTCCTGTTGATGCGCTTTATGATACACAGCCTGCTGTCATCTGTCAACTTGCGTTTTCCCCATTTTCAGGTAAGATCATTACGAGGCAACATTATTTTGGGTGTCTTTGGGCACGTTTGGAAAGGAGGCGGATAGATGAAGGCCCTTTATGTGGCATCTACTCTGGATTTTGGTGGCAAAACCTCGCTGATCGTCGGTTTGGGCAAACGACTCCAACGCGACGGTCACACAGTAGGATACATCAAGCCGCTCAGCACGCGCACCCGCGAGATCGCCGGGCAGACGTTGGACCGTGATGCCGAGTTTGTGCGGCAGGAGCTCGGGTTGCAGGATGCGCTTACCGACATTATCCCCATCACCTTGACGCCGTCGCGGATCGAAAAAGCAATCGAACGCGCCGAGTTGGGCGCGTTCGCGGCCCGCTTCGAGGCGGCCTATCGGACAGTATCGCAGGGCAAAGATGTGCTGCTGGTTGAGGGCGGCCGGCAGCCGCTGGAAGGCGCGCTGTTTAACCTGGCGTCGCGCCAGGTGGTCGACCAGATCGACGCGCCGGTACTGGCAGTGGCCAAGTACGAGGACAGCTTGTCTATCGATGCGGCGCTGGGGCTGCGCAACGTCTATGGCGAACGGCTGCTGGGCATAGTGTTCAATGCTGTGCCGCGCATGGTTATGCGCTTTGTGCAAGAGACGGCGTGGCCCTTTTTAGAAGCCAATGGGCTGCCTGTGCTGGCCGTGCTGCCCCAAGAGCGCGTTCTGCTCGCGGTCAGTGTGCAGGAATTGGTCGAACATCTCAGCGGCCGGGTGGTGTGCTGTCCCGGCGCGACCGAGGCCTTGATTGAATACCTGATGGTCGGCGCGATGACGGCCAGCAGCGCAATCGCCTATTTCCGCAAGCGGCCCAACAAGGCGGTGATCACCGGCGGCGACCGGCACGACGTGCAATTGGCGGCGCTGGAAACCTCGACCCGCTGCCTGATCCTCACCGGCGGCCAGCAGCCGAGCGACGTGGTGATCACGCGAGCGCAAGAGGTCAACGTGCCTATCGTGGTCGTCGAAGCGGATACGCTGAGCACGGTGCAGGTAGTTGAACAGGTTTTCGGCAAAACGTCCTTGCACGAACCACAAAAATTGGCGCGCTTTGCCAACATCTTGCAGGAGCGCTTTGATTTTGAGCGGTTTTATGGTATGATGGGCCTCTAGTCGTGAAACGTCAAACGTGAAACGTGATGCGTGAACGTGACACGTTTTAATATGTAAAATTTGTTTGTTTATATGAAAATAGTCAAGGAGTGGATACAATGGCAATGATTGAGCAAATCCAGGCCCGCGAAATCCTGGACTCACGTGGTAACCCGACCGTTGAGGTTGATGTTTTGTTGGAAGATGGTGCGTTTGGCCGCGCCGCCGTGCCTTCCGGCGCGTCGACGGGCATTCACGAGGCCGTTGAGCTGCGCGACGGCGACAAGGGACGCTATGGCGGCAAGGGCGTGCTCAAGGCGGTGGACAATGTCAACGAAACGATCGCCGAAGAAATCCTCGGTTGGGATGCCTTTGACCAGGTGGGTATCGACGGGATGATGATCGAACTGGACGGCACGCCCAACAAGAGCAAGCTGGGCGCCAACGCCATCCTCGGCGTGAGCATGGCCGTGGCCAAGGCGGCGGCGATTTCGGCCGGGCTGCCGCTGTACCGCTACCTCGGCGGAGCCAGCGCCCGTGGTATCCTTCCAGTGCCGATGATGAATATCCTCAACGGTGGCAAGCACGCGCTCAACAGCACCGACCTGCAAGAGTTTATGGTCATGCCCGTCGGCGCGCCGACCTTCCGCGAGGCGCTGCGCTGGGGTGCGGAAATCTACCAGGCGCTGAAAAAAGTGCTTGCCGGCAAGGGCTACGGCACCAACGTCGGCGACGAGGGTGGCTTTGCCCCCAGCCTGGGCTACAACGCCGAGGCGATCGAGGTGATCTTGCAGGCTATCGAAACCGCCGGCTACCGGCCCGGCGAGGACGTGTTCATCGCTCTCGACCCCGCAGCGAGCGAGATTTTTGAGGATGGCGTGACCTATAACCTCAAAAAAGAGGGCAAGCGTCTCAGCGGTGCGCAGATGGTCGATTTTCTGGTCGATTGGCTCAACAAATACCCGATCATCTCGCTGGAAGACGGCCTGGCTGAGGATGACTGGGCAAGCTGGGCCAAACTGACCGCCGCCGTCGGCGACCGCGTGCAAATCGTTGGCGATGACCTGCTGGTGACCAACGTCACGCGCATCGAAAAGGCCATCAAAGAAAAAAGCTGCAACTCGCTGTTGTGCAAGGTCAACCAGATCGGCACGATCACGGAGGCCGTCGCCGCCGTCGAAATGTCCAAGCGCAACCGCTGGACGGCGGTTGTCTCCCACCGCTCCGGCGAGACCGAAGACGCCACCATTGCCGATTTTGTGGTTGCTCTGGGCGCTGGCCAGATCAAGACCGGCGCGCCCTGCCGCTCCGACCGCGTGGCCAAGTACAATCAACTGCTGCGCATCGAGGAAGAACTGGGCGAGACTGCCGAGTATGCGGGCAAAAAGGCGTTTTATAACATCAATCGATTCTAAACATTGCCGATAACAGTAAAAACCGGGGATCTGACAAGTCCCCGGTTTTTTTATTGCCGCCTGGTGATCTCGCCCAGGCCAGATCGCCAGGTTTGCAACCCGGCGATTTGGCCGTTGTGATCAGTGGATGGATCGGGTAGAATAAAGTCACTTACCGGTTTTTTCGATATGGGAGGTTTTCAATGACCGCAATCAGTGAAAAGATGAATCAATTGTTGAGCGATCCGAGCGTCAGCGAGATCATGGTCGATGGGCCGGAGCAGGTGTACGTCGAGCGGCAAGGCCAGTTGGAAGACACCGGCATCCGTTTTGCCGGCGAGCGCGAGGTGATCGACTGGGCGAACGGGATGCTGGCCGCCAACGGCTGGGAGCCGGTCGGCGAGGGGCGTTTCTGGGCCGAGGGCCGTCTGCCGGACTGGGGGCGTTTTGTCATCGTCATCCCGCCGGTGTCCGTCACCGGGCCAAATGTGGTGATCCGCAAGTTCCCCTTTTATCCGCTGACCTGGCCGCAACTGCTTGAATGGGGCTGCGTCAGCCAGACCCTGTTCGACTTTTTTAAGGTGGTGATGCGCTCGCGGCTCAACGTACTCGTCTCCGGGGGCACGGCAAGCGGCAAGACGACACTGGCCAACCTGCTGGTCGAGTTGATCCCGCCCGAAGAGCGGCTGATCACCGTCTCGCAGCGCCAGGAATTTCGCATCGACCACCGGCGGGTGGTTCACCTGGAAGCAGAAGCGGCGCGCGCGAGCGGCGGGGGCGAGGTCACCGTCACCGATCTGCTGCGCCTGTCCACCAACATGCGCCCCGACCGGTTGATCGTCGGTGAGTTGTTGGGGCCGGAAGTGATCGAAGTGATCCGCCTGATGAACCTGGGCCACGAGGGTACGTTGACTTTGATCCACGCCAACAGCCCGCGCGATGCGCTGGCCCGGCTGGAAACGATGGCCACGGTCGCCGAACCGAGCCTGACTCTGCCGGCGATCCGCGCCGAACTCGCTTCGGCGCTGCACCTGATCATCCAGCAGTCGAGGCTCGAAGACGGCTCGCGCAAGGTGGTGTCGGTGGCCGAGGTGCAGGATCTAAAGGGCGACAGCATCGTGCTGCAAGAGCTGTTTCGCTGGGAAAAGACGGGGCTGCTCGACGAGGGGCCGTTTGGCCGGCTGACCGGCGTCCACAAGGCGACCGGGGCCGTGCCTTCCTTTGTGCCTTTTTTGTCGGCGCAAGGGTTGGCCTTTCCTGAGGGGATGTTTGAGGCCTAACCCCGGCCTTTTTGTAGCGCCAGCACCGCTACTTCGGTGCGCGAGGCGACGCCGAGCTTGCCCAGCACGTTGCTGAGGTGAAACTGCACCGTGCGGTCGGAAATGCCCAGCCGGGCGGCGATCTGCTTGTTGGTCAGGCCCTCGACGACGCCGGCCAACACCTCCTGCTCGCGGGCGGTGAGCGATTCGACTAAACCCTGTGGGTTTGATGGTTCTGCTTGAGTGGACAGCGAGGCGGGTGCGAGCGGCAGCACGGCCCGCACCTGTGTGCCGACGCCGATCACCGCATGGATCTCGATCCACCCGCCGATCGCGCGGCACAGTTCGTCGCACAGGGCCAGTCCACATCGATCTTGATGGAGCAGATCGGTAAATTGTTCCGGCGGGTGAAAGCCGTGCCCGTCGTCGGCGATGGTGATGGTCAGCGCAGCCTGGTCGAGGCGGATGTTGATCCCGACCCGGCCGGCTCCGGCGTGTTGCCCGGCGTTGTCCAATAACTCCTGGCAGATGCGATAGGCGGGCAGAGCCAAATGCGGGGGCGCATTTTGTACGGGCAGGTCCAGGGTGATGGTCAGCCCGTAGCGCCGCTCGACGCGCAGGGCGAGCGATTCCAACGCGGCGGCGAGTGACAGGTCTTGGAGGTCGGTCGGGGCGAGGTCGGCGACGAGGTCTTGCAGGTCTTGAAGGGCGCGGGTGGTCATCGCGGCGAGGGTGTCGAGCGCTGGCCCGGTTTTTGACGGGGTGACGGTCAATGCGGCGCGGTAGGCGCGGGTCTGGGCCAGCAGCAGGTTGAGCGACGCGCCCAGCCGCGCCTGCACCTGGCGGGCCAGGCGTCGACGTTCTTGTTCGCGGAAATTGATGTCCTCACTCACATTGATGTCTCGATATGCTTATGCTGTCATTTTTCTGAGAATGCGCGCCGCGCAGAAGCCTGCTTCATTGTGCTGTCATTTTTCTGAGAATGCGCGCCGCGCAGAAGC
>JAFGEY010000354.1 GCA_016931365.1 Anaerolineae bacterium | reverse complement strand
TGATCCTGGATCGCCTTGACCACCTGCGGGTGGCTGTGCCCGCTGGCGCACACGGCGATGCCCGCGCAAAAGTCGAGAAAGCGGTTGCCGTCGACATCCCACGCTTCGACGCCGCGGCCGCGCTCCATCACAAAGCCGTAGGAGCGGGTGTACGAAGGGGATAGGTTGTGCTGATCGCGTTCGATCCAGGCCTGGCTCTTGGGGCCGGGCAGGGGAGTGGTTGAATCCGGTGTTGTCATAGCGGGTTCCTTTTCTTGTTGAATTTATGGCATCATCAGCACATCTTGGATGTGCTCCAGCGCCCAGTCGATTTCCTCGCGGGTGATCACCAGCGGCGGGGCAAAACGGATGATGTGTTGATGCGTCTCTTTGCATAAAATACCGCGCTGCATCAAGGCTTCGCAGAAACGCCGCGCGCCGCCGGCCTCTTGTTTCAGCTCGACGCCGATGAACAGCCCGCGCCCGCGCACCTCTTGCACGTGTGGGCTCTCGATGCGCTGCAAGCGGCCCAGAAAATACGCGCCTAATTCGGCGGAGCGTTCAAAGAGCTTTTCTTCGACCAGCACCTTGAGCGCCTCGCGGGCAATCGCTGCGCCGAGCGGGTTGCCGCCGAACGTGCTGCCGTGATCGCCGGGCCGGAACACGCCCAGCACCTCGCGGCTCGACAGCACCGCCGAAACCGGGTACAGCCCGCCGGACAGCGCTTTGCCGACGATGACCGCATCGGCGCGGAAACCATCATAGTGATGGGCGAACATCTTGCCGGCGCGCCCCAGGCCGGACTGGATTTCATCGGCGATGAACAGGATGTTGTGCGCGCGGCACAGGTCGTAGCAGGCCTTGAGATAGCCGTCAGGGGGAATGAGCACGCCGCCCTCGCCCTGGATCGGTTCGATCATCAGGGCCACGGTGTTGGGTGTGATCGCTGCCTTGAACGCGTCCGCGTCGCCGAAATCGACCAGCTTGAAGCCGGGCGTGAACGGGCCAAAGCCTTCGCGGTACTGGGCCTCGGACGAAAAGCCGACGATGCTGATCGTGCGCCCGTGAAAGTTGCCGTTACAGACGATGATCTCGGCCTGGCCTTCGGGCACGCCTTTGACCCGATAGCCCCATTTGCGCGCCGCCTTGAGCGCCGTCTCGACACCCTCAGCACCCGAGTTCATCGGCAAAACCATCTCATAGCCGGTCAGCTCGCAAATTTCTTGTTCAAACAGCCCCAATTGTGAATTGCGAAACGCGCGCGAGGTGAGCGTAACCTTGTCGGCCTGGTCTTTGAGCGCCCGGACGATGCGGGGATGGCAGTGTCCCTGGTTGACGGCTGAATAGGCGCTCAGGCAGTCGAGGTACTTGGCGCCGTCAACGTCATAAACCCAAACCCGCTCGGCGCGGTCGATGACCACGTCCAGCGGGTGATAATTGTGCGCGCCATAGCGGTCTTCTAGCGCGATCAGTTCTTGCGAATTCATCGGTTCTCTCCTTTGAGAATGATGGAATCAATAAACCCGGTTTTGGCAAGCAAGCTTGCTGTCAAAAACCGGGTTTATCAGGTTATACGCGGGTGAGGTATTCGCCCGTTCGGGTGTCGACGCGCACGACGGTGCCTTCGACGACAAACAATGGCACGGTAAGCTTGAGGCCGGTTTCCAACGTCACCAGCTTGGTCGCGCCGGTGGCGGTGTCGCCGGCAATGGCCATCGGCGCGTCGACCACCTTGAGGTCTACTGTGGTCGGCAGTTCGATGTCAAGGGGCGCGCCTTCGTACATGGTGATGTCGAGGTTCATGTTCTCGATCAGATATTGCGCGTTTTCGGCCAGCGTGGCCGCCGAGAGCGGGATTTGCTCAAAGGTTGCGGTGTTCATAAAATGGTAGAATTCGCCATCGGCATAGAGGTATTGTACCTGGACGCGCTCGATCAGAATGTCTTCTACCCTGTTTCCGGAGGTAAAATTGCGATCAAGGGTAGCGCCGGTGCGCAGGTTGCGAATTTTGGTGCGAATAACCGCATTGCCCCGGCCGGGTTTGTAATGCTGGTACTCGATCACTTTATAGATCTCGCCGTCGACGGTAAAGGTTGTGCCTTTGCGAAGCTGTTGCACGTCAATCATTGAAAACTCCCCAAACCTAGAATATGATATCCATCGGCCCGACCACCGACTTCTTTTTGAGCAGTGATGGCGAGCATTGGGCACAAGTATATCACAATTTCTTTAAAACGCAATGTTGAAACGCACCCGGCGTCGCCGGCCGGTTGACAGAGGGGAATGACTGTGCTCCAGGCCGCCGTCCCCGGCGGCGACCCGGGCGCAGCGTAGAATGCCTTTTGTGAGCATAGAAACGTATCCTCTCAATGCCTTGGGGACACCTGCGCGGCAACCCATGATGCACCCAGGCTCATCTGGACGGCCCGTTGCGTGATGAGGTTGGCCAGATTGGGGATCTGGCTTGCAGCAGATACCCGGTCATAGACGTGCCTGAAAAAGCTGATGCCCAATTTGTGGGTTGTTGCCAGCAGCGAGGTTCAGGTATCCCAGACCCGTCTGCCCTGGTCAGTGCGCGGGCGCTCATCGCGTGTCCTTTCGGGTGGGGGATGGGGCCATGTTTGCACAGATTGAGGTTGGTGTCAAGTCAGGGCTGTTCAGTTCTCAAAAGCGTGTGGGCTTGTCAGCCGATTTTTGGACAGGATGAACAAGATTGACAGGATTTTTGTCCGTTGGCATGGGCTGGCTCATCCTGTGAATCCTGTAAATCCTGTCTAGAAGGGAGAACTGAACAGCCCTGGGTGTCAAGTAGGGGATATTTTGCTCTGATAGCTTTTTTCGCTACTCGACGCTCAAGTGTGTCGTGCTTGGGCGGGGCAAGAAAACGATCACAAAGCCCCTTGTTCGTGCAGGTATGCGGTAAGTGCCATATAGGCCTGGGTGACCACTCCGCGCCAGGCGGACCCGGCGAGCAGGATGTCGGCCTCGTGCAACGTTTCCTGGGCCTGGCGCAGCCGGAATGCAACCAGTTTTGCAAGCTGTGTTTCGGTCATGGCCGCACTCCTTCGCGCTCAATGTCAAGCAGCAGCGGGTTGGCGCCCATCATCCCATGCTCCAGGTCGTCCGGCGTGGCAACAACGGTCAAGATAATCCGATCCATCTCAAATCCAACTTCCCAGGCGATTTCGTTGATGCGGCGGCGCAGCCCGGGCGAGCAAGTCTCAACCTGGATAAACACGTCCAGGTCCGAATCCAGCCGGGCGTCGCCCCTGGCGCGCGAGCCAAACACGCACAGATCGCGCAGAGGGATCACTTCAGTTAGGCGACGAGCCAACTCGCGTGCCACCGCGCGATCCTTTTCGTCCAGCATGCCATCTCCCTCGAGTCAATCGAAACGGATGTATCTATTATACCCCCAATAAGCAGCGTTTTCAATCTTGGGTGTTTTTGATTTGTATTGGCGGTCTCTGTTGATGCTCTGCGCCCTATGAGAGAGAGCGAGAAAAAATCTTGTAATCGCTTTCCAGCTCGAATTGTTCATTGTTGGTGGCTTGTCAGCCTAAGCGATTTCGACTAAAATATGATATCGATCCTCTTTTTTATCCCTTCCAACTGGTTCTTGAAATATGGAGAAGCCTTGAATAAAGCAAACTCTGCTCAGACTACTGCTCACGATATTGTTGCCAAGCTTTGGAATTTGTGCAACGTTCTTAAAGATGATGGGGTTTCTTATTTCCAGTACGTGACCGAACTCACCTATCTACTGTTCCTCAAAATGGCCAAAGAGACCGGGACCGAGGAGCAATTACCTGCGGGTTATCGTTGGGATGATCTGGAAGCTCATACAGCTTCTGATCCATTGGCATTTTATGAAAATCTTTCGAGTTACTTGGGCAAACACGGCTCACAGTTAGTCAAGCAGATATTCGCACAGGCGCATTCTACGATCAAGAAAGCAAAAACCCTCTCCACCCTGGTTACAGAGATCGACAAATTGGATTGGTATAATGCAAAACAAGAAGGACTTGGCGATATCTATGAAGGGTTGCTAGAAAAGAACGCTAATGAGAAAAAGGCAGGGGCAGGCCAATATTTCACGCCACGTCCATTGATCGATAGCATGGTGGCGGTGATGAAACCGACCCTGGATGATATCATTCAAGATCCGGCAGTCGGCACAGGCGGTTTTTTGATCGCTGCCAACCGCTATCTGCGTGACCATTGCGATCCTGCTTCCTGGACTCCGGAGCAGCAAAACAAATATCGCACCAATACTTTTTATGGAATGGAGCATGTACAGGATGTTCATCGGCTGGCGCTGATGAATTTTATGTTGCATGGTATGGAATCCGATCCAAACGCGGCGGGCATTCATTATGGCGATACACTTTCTCCCGCTGGCGCGGCACTTTCGAGAGCCACGCTGATTTTGAGCAACCCTCCCTTTGGAGCCAGCAAAGGGGGCGGCTTGCCAACACGCACGGATTTGCCATTTCCAACCAGCAACAAGCAGCTTTGTTTCTTGCAGCATATTTATCTTGCTCTTCAACCGGGTGGTCGAGCGGCTGTTGTGCTGCCTGACAATGTGCTATTTGAAAGCGGTGTGGGTAAGCAGGTCCGTGTGGATTTGATGGAGAAATGCAATCTGCATACTATTCTTCGTTTGCCTGCGGGCATTTTTTATGCTCAGGGAGTGAACACCAACGTTTTGTTTTTTGCCCGTGGTGAACAGGATATAGCAAACACTCAGAATGTGTGGGTATACGACTTGCGTACCAATATGCCAACTTTTGGTAAACGGACGCAACTTGTTCGTGAGAGTTTCTCCAAGTTTGAAGCTGCTTTTGGTAACGATCCATGGGGACGACCGAAAAGCTTGGCGCAACGCACTGATACCGGCGAACAAGGGCGTTTTCGATGTTTCTCCCGTACCCAGATTATTGAACGTGGCGATAGTTTGGATATTTCTTGGTTGAAAGATAAAAATGGGATTGTTTTTGATGAATTGTCCGAACCTATTGTATTTGCCTATCAGGCCATGGAAGAATTAGAAGCAGCACTAGAAGAACTTCGTGGCATTTTAATTGAACTGGGTGAGGAGATAACCAAATGACCAGTTCTTCCAAACCACTTGGTTGGATTCAGGCAACCTTGGGCGATTTTTTACAACTAAATTATGGCAAATCTTTGCCTGAACGGATCCGAAGTGGATACGGCTTTCCCGTATATGGCTCAAGCGGGATCACAGGCTTTCATGGTTATTCATTAACCAAGGGTGAAACCCTCGTAATTGGTAGGAAAGGAAGTGTTGGACAAATTTATCATTCTTCACAAGCCTGTTTTCCGATAGATACGACATATTATGTAGACCAATTCTATGGTATGCCAGCCAAGTATTGGTTTTACCTGCTTAGGAATGGGTGAAAAATAACTTGCCCAATTTCCAATAGACACGATTTCGGGTATCCTTGTTTCCATTTATCCCAGGAGGATGC
>JAFGEY010000353.1 GCA_016931365.1 Anaerolineae bacterium | reverse complement strand
GAGACAGTTGGTGCGCTGGCTGCGCGAGCATCTGGCCGGGCACTTGCAGGTCACCTACCAGGGTGTGACCGAGCCGCTGGGCGCCGTGTTGGCACAGTTGCGCAGCACGGCCAGCCACACGCTTGAGGAGATGCTGGCCCTGGTCGCATCGCACCTGCTGGTCCCCGATTTCCGCGAGCGCTATGTGGATTATCCGACCTTTGTTCATCTCAGCCGGCCGATCACCGAATCGTCGCGACCGGCCAGCGCGATGGAGGCGGTCCGCTTCCTGGCCGGTCGGGGGCGCACCAGCCTGGCGATGGGCGTTTTGGAGGGACTGGCGCTGGTCGACGACGAGGGCAACGTCCGTCCCTACGGATCGCCCTTTGCCCGGCGCTATCTGGACCTGCTGCACGTCAAGGCGCAAGGCCAGGTGGTCAACCGGGGCGAAGTCATCGAGCAGATCGCCGGCGGCTTGCAGCCGGTGGAAAAAGGCCTCTTTTTCAGGCTGGAACCCGAGTGGGTTGTGGTTGTGCTGCTGGCCCTGGTCTACAACGGCGACATTGTGCTCAACCTGGGCGGGCGAGAGGAATTGGATGCCGGCAGCATCGAACGGGCGGCGACGATGGCCCTGGCCGACCTGATCGATTTTCGCTTTTACAAACAGCCGCGCACGCTGCCGGTCAACCTGTGGGCGACGATCTTTGAGGGGCTGGGGCTGGCGCCGGGCCTGATCCGCGACGAAAACACCCGCGCGCGGGCGTTGGGCGAGCACCTGCTGCCCACAGTCGGCGCCGAACTGGAGCGTGCGGCGCGAATCCACGGCCAGTTGCAGCAAGGAATACAGGTCTGGAACGCTTCGCTGTTCACCGACCGCTTTACGCTGGAGGTCGAGGCAGGCACGGTGGTCGGCAGCGACCGCCCGGCCGTGACCTTTTCACTGACCACACTTCTGCCGCACCTGCGCGGCTACAAGCAGTTCCTGGAAACGTTGAGCCGTTTCAACACCGTGGGCAAGCTGCGCAACCTGCGCCTGACCCTGCAAGAGATCGCCGATGCGCTGGCGGACCGGGATGTGGTCGACCGTACGGCGCACCTGCTGGACCTGGTCGGGCGCATCCAGCCCGTGGCCGCTTACCTAGCCGAAGCGCGGGCCAATCTGCCGGACGATCACCCCTGGGTCGAGCGCACCGACGCAGCCCGGCAGGCTTTGCTGGCCGATCTGCGGCGGCTGGGCAACGGTGAAAGCGAGATCGACACGCTGGCGCGCACCCGCGAGCTGGACACCCTCAAAGCCGATTACGTCGCTGCCTATGCCGGTTTGCACCACCAGTTGGTGCTCGGCCCGCAGGCCGATGACCGCCGCCTGCGACTGTACGATGATCCGCGTCTGGCGGCGCTGGATGCGCTGGTCGAAATCGATCTGCTGGCCCTCAACCGCGCCGAACTCGACGGATGGAAACATTCCATCGCCGCACTGCGACCCTGCCGGGGCTTTCACGAAGGCTTGCTGACCGACTCGCCAACCTGCCCGGTCTGCCATCTTCGCCCGGTACAGGCCGGTCACGGCGACGTAGAGGCGACGATCGGGCAGTTGGACGAGCGGCTGGACGATATCCTCCTGCGCTGGCAGCAGGCGCTGCGCGCTGCGCTGACCAGCGACGCGGCGCAAAAAAGCCTGGGGGCGATGACCGCCGCCGAGCGCATGCCGATCGACATGTTCCTGGATCAGGGCGACACCGATCCGCGCGTCCCGCCCGGATTGGCCCGCGCCGCCACGCAGGCCCTGCACGGCATCGAGGCGCTGACCCTGCCGGTGGAGGCGCTGATCGCGGCGCTCAAGGATGGCGGCCTGCCCTGCACACGAGACGAACTGCAAGCGCGGTTCAGGCAGTTTGTGCAGACCCAAATGCGCGGTCACGACGAGGGCAGCACACGGCTGACGCTGGATCGGTAACACAGAAAGGTTCGTAGTCACCGCTTCAGCGGTTTCGTGATGATTCAAGTACGCGCCAAGCGCGCACTATAAACATTGGTTTATAGTTACCACTTTAGTGGTTTGTTTTGACAGCCCAACCGGCCCTGGAAAGCGAGGGATCATATGAACAAATCATTCGATCTTGGCGGCAAAATTGCCGTGGTGACAGGGGCACGTCAAGGACTTGGAAAAACGTTTGCCAGGTCGCTGGCCGTTGCAGGGGCAACAGTCTACCTGATGTCGCGGAACCTGGCCGGCCTGGAAGCGGCAGCGAATGAAATTGCTCAATTGACCGGCAGACCCTGCCCTTTCTTTGAAATTGACATCACCGATGAAAGCAGTGTGGAGCGCGCGGCTGAATGGGTCAAAGAGCAAGCCGGAAGGCTCGACATTTTGGTCAACAATGCCGCCGTGGGACGGGGAAATACGCCTCTCGAGCACACGGAACTGAAAGAGTGGACCGATACGATCCAGACCAACCTGACCGGCACGTTCCTCTGCATGAAGCATTTTTGCCGGATGATGATCGCGCAGCAATCCGGCAAAGTGATCAACCTGGCTTCCATTGCCGGGATGGTCGCCCTGCAAGATAGCTGCCTGGGAGCGTATGATTGTTCCAAAGCAGCCATAGAATCTCTGACCCGGTGTGCGGCCGGCGAGTGGGCCAGGTACAACATCCAGGTCAACTCGATCGCCCCCGGATACTTTATGACCGACATCAACAAGCAGTTTATCAGCGAGAACAAGGGATTCTATGATCAATCCGTCAGCCGGATACCGATGAGACGTTGGGGAAACCCCGCTGAAATCGGCGAGTTGGCGGTGTTCCTCGCCTCTGCCGCTGCAGATTATATGACCGGCGCCAATATCGTCATTGACGGAGGCTATACGGCCTGGTAATCGATCGCTCGTATTGATCCGTTCGTAGTGACTCGTTCGTATTGACCCGTTCGTAGTGACCGCTTCAGCGGTCGCTTTCCTGAATTGTGAGGTATATTTTGTCCCACCAACCGTCTCTCCTACCCGACGAACCGCCACTCGAACAGGCCGCCCGCGACGCCGAGCGCGCCGTCTACCTGGAGCGACTGCGCGCCAAACTCAAGGACACCGCCTTCCGCATGGTCGAAGGCTTTCCGATCGGCGAAGATGAAGCTATTCTCGCCCTCTCCGACCCGCCCTATTACACCGCCTGCCCCAACCCCTTCCTGCCCGAGATCATCGCCCGCTGGCAAAAAGAGCGTAGCGATCTCCAACAATCCAACCACCCAACCACCCAACCACCCGCCTATCACCGCGAACCCTTTGCCGCCGACGTCTCTGAGGGCAAGAACGACCCGATCTACAACGCCCATTCTTATCACACCAAAGTGCCCCACAAGGCGATCATGCGCTACATCCTGCATTACACCGATCCCGGCGACATTGTGCTGGACGGGTTCTGCGGCACCGGGATGACCGGCGTGGCCGCGCAACTATGCGCCGACGCGAACGAGGTGCGCGCTCTCGGCTACCGCGTGGACGATGAAGGCGTGATCTACGATGCGCTCCCCTCTCCTGCTGGCGGGAGAGGGGACGGGGGTGAGGGCTTTTCCCGATTGGGCGCGCGCAAGGCCGTGTTGGTTGACCTCTCCCCGGCGGCAACGTTCATTGCCTACAACTATAACACGCCGGTGGACGTGGCCCAATTTGAGCGCGAGGCGCGGCGCATCCTGCGCGAGGTGGAAGACGAGTGTGGCTGGATGTACGAGACGATGCACACCCCCTCCCCGCACCCCTCCCCCGTGCACGGGGGAGGGGCCGGGGGTGAGGGCGTAAAAGGCAAGATCAGCTATACGGTCTGGTCGGAGGTATTCACCTGCCCGCAGTGCAGCCGGGAGGTTGTCTTTCTCGACGAGGCGCTAGACGCAGAAACCAAACGGGTCAAAGACGAGTTTCCTTGCCCGCACTGCGGCGTCAGCCTGAGCAAACGCAGCCTCGACAAGTGCCGCGTCACCTACTTTGACCCGGTGCTGGGACACAACGTCGAAACGTTGCAACGCCGTCCGGTAAGGATCGAGTATACCGTGGGGCGCACCAAGCACAGCAAGCGCCTCGATGCCGACGACCTGGCGCTGCTGGAACGCATTGACGCGCTGCCGATCCCCGTCGGCTTGCCCACCGGTAAACTGCCTTATATGCACATGACTCACCAACGCATGCGCATCGCCAACTATGGCGTCACCCACCTGCACCACTTTTTCCTGCCCCGCGCCCGCCACGCGCTGGCTGCGCTGTGGGATCAAGCCAATGCCATCGCCGATCCCCGCCTGCGCGCCTTTATGCTCTTTACGGTCGAGCAGACGATCTGGACGATGTCGATTCTGGATCGCTATCGTCCAACTGGATTTTCCCAAGTCAACCAGTATTTGACCGGCGTGTATTACATCTCGTCGCTGATCTCGGAAGTTTCGCCCTGGTACATCCTGGACGGCAAGGTCGCTCGCCTGCTCAAGGCGTTCGGCGGCTTTCGCCAGCCGCCGGGCGGCGTGGCCATCAGCACCCAGTCGGTGGGAGCAGACGCCGTCCCACCAAACAGCATCGATTATATCTTTACAGACCCTCCGTTTGGCGAAAACATCTATTATGCTGACCTGAATTACGTAGTTGTCAGTTCCAGCATAACTCTGGAATGGAACGGAATCCAGTGTAACCCTGGAAAACGTGATTTTTGATCGCGCGCAAGAAAGCG
>JAFGEY010000045.1 GCA_016931365.1 Anaerolineae bacterium | reverse complement strand
TCCAGCCCCGACTCGGCGGCCGGTTCGATCTCGGTGACGCCGTGGCGGCGATAAAATGCGGCCGCTTGTTGGTTGAGCACGTTGCCCAGGTAGGTCAGTCGCGGGGCGGGGTAGGGCGCGTCGTTTTTGAGCGGCAGAATGTCCAGCCGGGGGCGGTTTTGCGCGCGGGCCTGGGCCAGCGCGTCGAGCGCGTCGCGGCGCAGCGCGTTGAGCGCCGACAGCGGCGCAAAGACCGCTTCCGCCCAGTCCATCTCGATCCCCACGCACTCGAATTCGGTATCACCGGTTTTGGCAAGTTGTTTGCGCGCTGCCTCGACCATCTGCTCCGGTTTGCGCGCCCGCTGTTTTTCAATCTCTAGCTTGGCAAATACGCTGTTTCCGTCCTCATCGACGACGGTGAGGGCCAGCCCGTCTGCTGTCTCTGATAACGTAAAGCGCACTGCGATCTTGCGCTCGACGCGGCTCTTGTTGACCGCGCTCAAAAACTGGTGGTCGTGGTTGCGGTAGACCATACTGCCCATACGCAGCCCCTCGGTGTTGTCTACCCAGACCCGTCTGCTCTCCACGCCGGTAACGACGGTGCCGGTGAGTTCCCCGGCTGCGGCGAAAAAACACAGCCCGTCGCCGTTGTGCAGATCGACAACGCCGTCGATCTCGATCCAGCGTTCCGTAACGCGCCTGACTTGGCCCACCACCTCGCCGACCATTTTGGGCGTATCGATCGCGCCGATCTTGGCCCCTTTGCCGCGCATAAAATAATCGGTGTAGCCGCGATTAAAAGTCTTGCTCACGTCGGGTACGAAATCGACGCGGCTGCGGCCCGATGAGGCCTTGCGCAGCCCTTTTTCCTTCAAGATGGTATCCAGTGCCTGCCGGTAATTGCTGACCACGTTGATCACGTAGGCGCGATCCTTGAGCCGCCCCTCGATCTTGAACGCGCACACGCCGGCGTCGATCAGGTCGCCCAGGTATGCGCTGCGATCCATGTCACACAGCGAAATCAAGTGTTTGTCCTTGATAATTTCCGTCCCGTTTCGGTCGACCAGGGTGTAGCGGCGGCGGCAGGGCTGGGCGCACTCGCCGCGGTTGCCGCTGCGCCCGCCAAGGGCATAACTCAGGTAGCACTGCCCGCTGTAGCAGACGCACAACGCGCCGTGGACGAACGCCTCCAGTTCGATGTGGGTTTGTGTGCGGATGGCCCGGATTTGTTCCAGGCTCAACTCGCGGGCCAGGATGGTGCGCTGGAAGCCGACCTGTTCCAGAAAAGCGATTTTTTCCGGCCTGTCGTTGTGCATCTGCGTGCTGGCGATCAGCGGGATCGGCGGCAGGTCGCACTCCAGCAGGCCGGCGTCCTGGACGATCACCGCGTCGACATCGATCTCGTGCAGGCGGTGGATCAATTGTACCGCGTCGGGCAGTTCATGGTCGTAGAGCAGGGTGTTGACGGCGGCATAGACCCTGGCCCAGTAGCGGTGCGCGTGCGCCACCAACGCGGCGATGTCGTCGAGTGTGTTGCCGGCCTGGGCGCGCGCGCCAAAGCGCGGCGCGCCAATGTACACCGCGTCCGCGCCGCTGTCGATGGCCGCCAGGCCGCAGGCCAGGTCTTTGGCCGGGGCGAGCAGTTCGATTTGTTTCATGGGTAGTTTATCCTCATCACTGGCCTGTATCGACAAACACGACCTGAGACGGTCGGATCGTATTTTGTTTCCAATTGTCCACGATTACATCCAGCAGTTCGTTGGGGACTGGCTCGGTGAGATTATCCATGTCCGGTCCGAGCCGATACTCGAACTCTTGCATATCCCCGTACCGCAGCAGGTAGGCGGGTGTCCAGGCCCATAAAGCATGGTTGATTCCAAGTTCCTCAAGCAACTCGATCAGATCGCTCAAATACGCTGCCGCGCCCGGCTCGAAGCGCATCACGCCGTATTCATTGACTGCCACCGGCAGGCCATGGGTCGATTGAAACTCGCTCACCGGAGAGAGCAGACCTGTGAGCCAGTCTCGATCCAGGTCGTCCATCTCGCCATCCCAGTCCAGGTCCAGCTTGCCGGGATAAGTGATGGGCAGATGGCCTTGCTCGTTGGGATACTGATGTGTATAGTCATGTGGGGCATACTGGTGAAAGGTGTAGACGGTGCGTGGATCGCCGGTCGGCTTGAGGTAGGGGAGCCAATCGACCTGGCTCCAGCTCATCGCGCCGGCCAGAATGGGTGTGTCGGGATCGACTTGTCGGATCGCTTCTATGATGTGCGGGTAGAACCGGTTCCAATCGTAAAGCGTGTTCGCATAGGCAGGGTAAAAATCGGGCGGCCAGTATATGTCAAAAAAAATTGCGTTGGCGTTTGGCTCGACCATCAAGTCATAGCCGACGACAGTACCATTTTCCCGGTAACGATCTGCTGTGTATTTCCACATATCCACCCAGGCGTCCTGGGCAGCCTGATCTTCCCAGACCGTGTCATCCAAATGGCTTTGACCGAATGGATCGTCGTCGCTGACGCCCATAAAGGAGAACTCGCTGCGCCCCGGCCCGGTTCGGAAACTGATCACGGCAAACATATCTGCCTGAGCGATCATGTCCAACAGCCTGTCGAGGTTGGCCTGGCTGTCTGGATTTAGCTCAAAGGGCGGCTCTTCGCTAAACAGGCCGGGGTGGGAGATATTGACATAGTTGGCTCCCAGCGCAGCCAGTTGATCAAAATCCTCCTGTGCAAAAGGGGGGCCTGGCGACCCCTCGCCGTACTGTTCTGGGTCGTCCCATCCTTCATAGATCAGCCGTTGGTGGATGTTGATCCCGCGCAGTGTGACCTCGCCGGAAGACCATAAATCCCACTTGGTCATCTCGATCCGCTCGTTTGCTGCCGGCTCTTTGATGCTCCCTATGGTGGGCGACGGAGTGACGGGGGCGGCGAAGGTTGGTGTGGCTTCCTCCGGCAGAGTTGTGATCCCGGTTGACTGGCATCCCGGTATCAGAAAAATGGCGAGCATCAATACGGCAACTATAGAATCCCGTTTCTGCATCTCGGTCCTCCTTGTCCTGAATCAGTGACTGACTCGATACAGATTGCTAACAGCGCCCGGCTTGTCATAAAGGGCCAGACGGCGTCAGAGATCAAGGCCCAGGTCAGTCATTCCATTTTACGCCAACTTGGCAGGTAAGACAAGGTCAGAGTCGGGTAGGATCGTTTTGGACTTTTGACAAGGGCAAAAAGTAGTACCATTATTCATCTTTAGCATTCACGATGCGCGCTATGGAAAGCGCGTCTACGAATTTGTCAAAAGTTCAAATCGTTGACAGCGCGCCCTTTTGCGGTTACAATCGAGCCAGTTGGATTTATTTTGTGTCGAACAGAAAGAAGGTGTGTGATGTCCAAATGGCCGGTGCGCGGCCTTTGTTTGGGTGTGCCCAAACAGGCCGATCTCGACGTGTTCGAGACGTTGATTTCCCAGGTTTTGCCTCAATACGGCTGCAATACGCTGGTGCTGCTGATCCGCTATCGCTATCAATTCCAGCAGCACCCCGGAGTCGCCGACCGGCCGGCGCTGACCCCGGCGCAGGCGGCGCGGTTGGCAGGGCTGTGCCGCCGGCACGGCATTCGCCTGATCCCCAAGATGAACCTGCTTGGCCACCAGTCGGAGCGGGCGCGGGGCAGCGAGCAGGGCCTGCTGCGCGCCTATCCCGAGTTCGATGAGACGCCCGGCCTGGACGAGGTGCGCTACTGCCGCAGTCTGTGCCCGCGCCACCCGCAGGTCAAGGGGGTGGTGTTTGACCTGATCGATGAATTGGTGGACGCTTTTGAGGCCGACGCGATCCACGTCGGGCTGGACGAGGTGTTCGAGATCGGCCTGTGCCCACGCTGCCGGGGCACTGCCAACGCCGAGCTTTTTGCCGACTGGGTGACATCGCTGCATGAGTACGTCGCCGGCAAGCACGGCATCGAAATGTGGATGTGGGGCGACCGCCTGCTCGACGCCGAAACGACCGGCTATGGCGAGTGGGAGGCCTCGGCCAACCACACCTGGGAGGCCATCGAGCGGATTGGGCGCGACATTGTGATCTGCGACTGGCACTATGAGGTGCGCGACAACGGCTATCCGTCGCTGCCCTATTTCATCGACAAGGGCTTTCGCGTTGTCGCCGGGCCGTGGAAGAATGCCACCGCCGCCGACCTCTTTTTGAGCGACGCAGCCCAGCAGACCTCGGAGCGGATGCTCGGTGTGCTGTCGACCAGTTGGTGCGATCCCGGCGCGCTGGCCCGCTACCTGTGCGGCGACGAGTCGGTAGAGGGCACGCCGCAGTTGGTCGGCGAGGCCTTCAAGCTGGCGATGCGCCGGGCAGCCGGGGAATAACGGCGATGAATTTGGGCGCTTTTTTGTTTGAAACGGTGCTGGTTTCGCTGTCCGGCGTGATGTCGCCGGGGCCGCTCTCGGCGGTGACGGTGGGCAAGGGCAGCGAGTCGCCGCACGCGGGGGCGTTGATCGCCCTCGGACACGGGGCGGTCGAGCTTCCGCTGATCGGGTTGGTGGCGCTGGGCATGGGCACGCTGTTCAAACTGCCTTACGTCGAAACGGCCATCGCTCTGATCGGCGGCGGGCTGCTGCTGTGGATGGGCATCGGCATGCTGCGCGACGTCAAGGGGGCGCGGGTGAGCGCGAACGGCGGGCATCGCTATCCCTTTGTCGCCGGCGTGCTGCTGAGCGCGGGAAATCCCTTCTTTTTGCTCTGGTGGGCGACGATCGGCGCCGGGCTGGTCGGGCATGCGCTGGAGTTCGGCTTCGGCGGGCTGCTGGCGCTGGCTGTCACGCATTGGCTGTGCGATTTCGGCTGGAGTTACTTTTTATCGGCGCTGTCGTTCAGGGGCGGCGCGTTTTTCGGACGGCGCTTCCAGCAGGCGATTTTCCTGCTCTGCGGCGTGTTTCTGCTCTTTTTCGGCGGCAAATACGTGATCGAAGGTGTGGCCGGGCTGCTGATGAGGGGATGATGGTGCGAAAAGAAACCCTATCCAGTCGCGAGCGTGTGCGGCTGGCGTTGAACCATCAGGAGACGGATCGCATCCCGGTGGCGATGGTCTGTTCTGGGATCAATCCACCGGCGCATCGCGCGCTGGAGGCATATCTGCGCCGGGAGCGCGGCATCGACGTGCCAACCTATCTCGACGGCCTGATCGACGTCGCCCAGGTCGGCCCGGCTTACGTCGGCCCGCCGTTGGAATCGAGCGAGGATATCTGGGGCGTGCGGCGCAAGGCGGTCGAGTACGGCGTGGGGCCTGCGGCGGGAAGTTACGACGAGATCGATCGTTATCCGCTGGCAGGGGTGCAAAGCATCGACGACCTGGCGCAACACCGCTGGCCAACCACGGAGTGGTTCGACTATACCGTCCTGCCCGAGCGCATCCGGTCGATGCAAAAAGAGGGTGAACGCTGCTTGATGATTGCCAACGGAAACATTTTCGAGACGGCGTGGTATATGCGCGGGTTCGAGCGGATGTTTATGGATTTCGTACTCGATCCCGAACTGGCGCACGCAATTCTGTCTCGGGTGGCCGAGTTTTACGTCGCCCATTTCACCCGTATGCTCGAAGCGGCGGACGGCGGCGTCGATCTGGCCTTTACCGCCGACGACATCGGCGGGCAGAGCGGGCTGTTGATGTCGCTGCCGATGTGGGCCGAGTTCATCAAGCCCTATCACGCACGCCTGAACCGGGCGATCCACCCGTTTGAGGTCAAGGTGATCTATCACACCGACGGCGCGGTGATGGACGCCGTCGGTGGGCTGATCGAGATGGGCATCGACGTGCTGCAGGCGTTGCAGTTCAGCGCGGAGGGAATGGCCCCGGCGATCCTCAAGACGCAGTACGGCGACCGGCTCTGCTTTGAGGGCGGAGTCAGCGTGCAGACGACGCTGCCCTTTGGCACCGTCGACGAGGTACGAGCCGAGGCGGAGATGCTGATCTCAACGCTGGGCCGGGGCGGCGGGTACATCCTCGGCCCGTCGCACGCCATCCAGGCCGGGACGCCGCCGGAGAACGTCGTGGCCATGTTTGATACGGCGCGCACGTTTTATCCGTTTTGAATAAGGCTCAATCTCGCCGGCGGCGCTGCGAATAGCGGCCCTCGCCGCGGCCCTGGCCCGGATCGCGCTGGCGTTCGTATGGTCCCCGGCGCGATTGGGGCTGCTGGCCTGACGGAGGTCGATTTTCCGGCGCGGCGACCCCGTAATCAAAGCCGGGCAGCCGGCGACGTTCGATCCGTGCGCCGAGCACCTTTTCGATCTGGCGCACCAGCGGCTCGTCTTCCTGAGAGACAAAAGTGAACGCCTCGCCGCTCCGATCGACCCGCCCGGTGCGCCCGATGCGATGGGTGTAAGCGTCGACGGTGTCGGGCATATCATAGTTGATCACGTGCGAGATGTCAGACACGTCAATGCCGCGCGCGGCAATGTCGGTAGCGACGAGGATGTCGTATTTTCCGTTGCGAAAGCCGTCGAGCGCTTCCTGGCGCCGGTTTTGCGTCATGTTGCCTTGCAACGCCGCGACGCGATAGTGGAGGCTTTCCAGGTCGCGGGCCAAAAAGCGGGCGCGGCGCTTGGTGCGCGTAAAGATCAGCACGCGCCCGGTGGCGGTTTGTTCCAGCGTCGCCAGCAGCAGGTTTTTCTTGCGGCTGTCCGGCACCGGGTAAATGGCGTGCGAGACGGTCTCCGCCGGGGCGATGATCCCGATTTGCACGGTGACCGGATCGGTGAGCATGTGATCAGCCAGGGCGCGAATTTCGTCGGGCATGGTGGCCGAAAAGAACAGCGTCTGGCGCTGTGCGGGCAAGACCTTGAGGATGCGGCGGATGTCGGGCAGAAAGCCCATATCGCACATGCGGTCGGCCTCGTCCAGCACCAGCACCTCGACGTGCGACAGATCGACGCTGCGGTCGCCGAGCAGGTCGAGCAGGCGGCCGGGACAGGCGACGACGATCTCGACGCCGCGCCGCAGCGCTTCGACCTGGCGCTGGCGGCTGAC
>JAFGEY010000352.1 GCA_016931365.1 Anaerolineae bacterium | reverse complement strand
CTCAACACCTTGGGGCTCTTGGGCAGGCGCTCGTCCAGCGGCGGCAGCTTGCCGTCCTTGACCATCTGCTGCAGGTCCGGCGCTTGTTTGGCCGACACACCGGCGACCTCGACGATTTTTTCAACTTCTTTTTCGACGACCTTGGTTACTTCGACTTCTTTTTCGACGATTTTTTCAACTTCTTTTTCCGTTTCGACGACGACGGTCTCTTTGACGACTTTTTCGACTTCTTTTTCGACGATCACGGTCTGGGGCTGGCAGGCGACGATCCCAGCACCCGCTGCTGACATGGCCGCCAGGCGCAAAAATTCACGACGCCCTAGTTTGTTTTCACTCATTTTCTTTTTCTCCCTTTTTGTTTACTAAAGAACGTAACGACCAATTCTTTGTTGGCTGTTTTGAGAACAGCCCTGCACACTCTCGGCCAATTTCCTCAGTGATGACAGAAACGCCAAGAACGTCTTGTGATCGATTTGTTCCGATGGTCACCTCCTTTTCTTGCCGGTAAATGGTCCCGGACAGGTCTTGTGAGATACGAACGCGCAACCGATTTGACTAGAGATATTTATAACAACACCGAAAAGAAAGCAGAGGTTCAGCAACTTGCTTCACAAGCTTATAGCGATCTTGATCCTATGAGTACTTGCGTATAGTTGCGATTGACAGCACATTGAAAGAAAACGACAGCGAACTATAAGATTATACCCCTTTTTGACCACAAGTCAAATGTAACGGTACACGCAACAAACACCGTTTCCTTGTCCTATCCGCTTTGCCACCTGGCGACGATATCTTGCAGGCGCTCGGGCAGGCGCTTGGGCATGGTCGGGATGGGGCAGACGCGAATGCAGTCGCCGCGAACCGGCGAATGGGGCTTGCCCTCGCGCCGCCGGCGGCACAACGTGGGATCGGTTTTGGCCGGCGTGTCGATAAAGATGCGCCGGTGATCGTCTTGCTTTACGGAACGATAGTCGGTGACATCCTGATCGTCCCGCAGAGTGATGCAGGACATAATGCAGGCCTCCAGGCACAGCTTGCACGTGTCGCGCAGGCAGATCGGTTCGTCGATCAACGGATCGGGCAGCAGGTCGGCGTCGGTGATGATCGAGTTGAAACGCTGCCGGGGCCCAAACTGCGGCGTGAGCACGACGTTGTTGTAGCCGAACTCGCCCAGGCCGGCACGTGTCGCCGCGTGACGGTGCGAAAAGGGACCAAAGGTGTAGCGAAAAGGCGAATAATGTTTGGCCCTTATGCGCAGCGGGCTGCCCCGCGGCGGCCCTTCCCAGATCTCGATGTCGCTCAGATCGTCGACCTTGGGGTGCAGGCCGGTGGTGGGAAAGATCATGGCCTGGTAGCCGTGCGCCAGCAACTGTTGGCCCACGATCTGGCCGATCATCTCCAACATCGTGTCGTGCACGACGTGCCCGACGCGGTTGTACAACTGCTCGAGGTAAGGATACTTGACATGCTCAGGGACCATTTCTAGGTCGATGTCGGCCAGGGCAGCAGGCGCGTTGAGCACCGGGTTGAGGATTGGCATGGCGATCGAGATCACCGACCTTGCCGTCGGCAAAAAATCCCGGGGATGGTGGCCCTGGGGTACGGCATCGTAGAGCGGCGGCAGCGGCTCAAAGCGGTCGATCGAAGCCACGCCAACCAGCATCGCGCCTTGCTGCCGGGCGACGTCCTTGATGAATCGGGTCAGTTTATCCATATCGCGGTCAGCCATACGATGCCTCCTGTTTCAAAAGTTCCTGAGAATGAATCTCAGGCTTGTATTCTAAACGTGTTTAAACACGTTTCTGGTGTTAGCCAGTCCCAACGCGCAACACTTTGGCCCCCTTGATCTTGCTTGTTCTCAGTTCGAGCAGCGCCCGGTTGGCGTCTTCCAGGGCAAATTCCTGCACCTCGGGCTTGATTGGAATCTCGGCAGCCAGTTTCAGGCACGCGCTCACGTCGCTGCGGGTTACGTTGGCGACGCTGACGATCTCTTTTTCCATCCACAAATGCGCGGCGTAATCCAGCCGCAGCAGTTCTTTTTTGTCTGTCTCTTCTTTGCGGATGGCATTGATCACCAACCGCCCGCCGGGCGCCAGCTTGTTCAGCGCCTCAACGACCGGTTTCCAGGCCGGCGTGGTGTCAATGATCGCGTCAAGCTGGCGCGGCGCTTCGTCGGCCGTGTCGCCGGCCCAGGCGGCGCCGAGTTCGAGCGCAAACGCGCGTTGGTCCTGGCTGCGGGCAAAGACAAAAACGTGAGTGTTTGGATAAAGATGGCGCACCATTTTCAGCACCAGGTGCGCCGATGCGCCGAACCCGGTCAGCCCCAGCATCTGCCCGTCCTGGATGCGCGCCAGCTTGAGCGAGCGGTAGCCGATTGCGCCCGCACATAGTAGCGGCGCACACAGTAGCGGCGCGGCTTCGACGTCGGAAAAGGTCTCGGGGATGGGATAGGCAAATCGCTCGGGCACGGTCATGTACTCGGCATAGCCGCCGTTCGCATCCCGCCCTGTGGCCCTAAAGTCCGGACAAAGGTTTTCCCGGCCTGATAGGCAGTAGCGGCATTGGCCGCAGGCAGAATGGATCCAGGCGATGCCGACCTGCTCGCCGGGACGAAACCGGGTTGCCTCGCTGCCGTTCTGTACGACGCGGCCCACCACCTGGTGTCCCAGGATCACCGGCAATTGGGGAGGCGGGGTGCGTCCTTCGATTTCGTCGAGTTCGGTGTGGCAGACGCCGCAAGTGCTTACCTTGACCAGGATGCCGGCCGGCTGTGGGGTTGGTGTGGGCAGATCGACAAGCTGCAAGGGTGTTGGATTCTCGGCCAATGCACCGAGTTGGACAAGAACCATCGCTTTCATTCTGGTTCTCCGAATCCTGAATCAGACAGTTGCTGCCGTTTGATAGGTCACATTCTACAACAAAGCCACAGAATCTCCAAATAGGCCTGGCGCTTGCGCTTGACCGATGGCGCCTGGCGTGCATTTTGCCCGAATTGTGCTATACTGGGCCAAATCATACGCGGAGGAAGTTAGTTATGAAAAACGTCACTGTCTTGGGCGCGGGCCTGGTGGGTAGCGCCATTGTACGAGATCTGGCACAAGAAGAATCTTTTCAGGTCACCGTCGTCGACGTCAGCCAACAGGCTCTGGAACAAGTGCAGGCCAAGGTAGCGGTGAAAGCGGTTCAGGCCAACTTGCGAACCGAGGGCAGTGTGGCCGCCGCCATCGCCGGCAGCGACCTGGTCGTCTGTGCCGTGCCCGGTTTTATGGGCTTTGAGACCCTCAAACGGGTCATCGAGGCCGGCAAAGACGTGGTCGACATCTCGTTTTTTGCCGAGGATG
>JAFGEY010000351.1 GCA_016931365.1 Anaerolineae bacterium | reverse complement strand
GCGCCAGCCGCAGCAGCCGGCGCCAATCGGTCCACAACCCGGCGCGCTCGTGCCACCAGACATAGCCCAGCAGCGCCGGCGCAAAGAGCAGCATGGTGCGGTGATGGGTCAAACTCAAACCATAGCACAACGCCAGCAGGTTCAGATCGCGCGGCGAACGGTTTTGGCTCCAGCGCAGCGTGAAATAGAGGACCAGCGAAACCAGCAGCGCGTTAAACGCATACTTGTCGGCCAGCACCGCCTGCTGCCAAAAGGTGAGGCCGACGGCCAGGCTCAGTGCGGCAGCCAGCGCCGGGATGAGCCGTTCCAGGCGGACATAGATCGCTTGGTAGACGAGCACCACGGCCAGTGCCGCCGAGACCGCCGCCAGCAGGTTCATGCGCCAGGCCACATTAGGGCCGAACGGCAGCAGGCTCCACAGTTTGCCCAGCAAGATGTACAGCGGCGTGCCGGTGGGGTGGGGCAGGCTGAGAATGGCCGGTACAAATTGCAGTTCGCCGGCGTCGCCGCCGAGTGCGCCGGGGGACAGGGTGAGCAGGTAGAGGGTCAGCACGCCCACAAAGAGCAGCATGGACGCCCAGCGGGATCGCTGGGGCAAGAATTGCCAGACAGATTTGATTTTCATGTTGTGCTGATTCCGGGGACAGGTTGGCGAACAAAAAGGCACGGGCCTCAAGGCCCGTGCCGATTGTACACGAGAGTGAGGGAAGCGTCAACTCAATTGCGCGACGACGGCATCGCCCATCTCCGCGGTGCCAACGCGGGTCATCCCGTTTTGCGACTGGAACATCGTTCCAGCAATGTCCGCCGTGCGATAACCGGCCGCCAGCACCGCATCGACGGCAGCTTCAATGGCCTGCGCTTCCGTTTCCAGCTTGAGCGAGTGGCGCAGCAGCAGGGCCACGCTGAGGATGCTCGCCAACGGGTTGGCGATGCCCTGACCGGCGATGTCGGGCGCGGAGCCGTGGATCGGTTCATAGAGGCCGCGCGTACCCTCACCGAGTGAGGCGGAGGGCAGCATGCCCATCGAGCCGACGATCATGCTGGCCTCGTCGGTGAGAATGTCGCCGAACATGTTTTCGGTGACCAGCACGTCAAAACTGGCCGGGGCGCGTACCAGTCGCATCGCCGCCGTATCGACGAGCATATCCTCAAGGGTCACGTCGGGATAATCTTTGGCTACCTCGTGCGCGACCTGCCGCCACAGCCGCGAGCAGTCGAGTACGTTGGCCTTGTCCACCGAAGTGACCTTTTTGCGGCGCCCGCGCGCCAGTTCAAAGGCCATGCGCACCACCCGCTCGATCTCGGCGGCGGTATAGACCATCGTGTCCACGGCGCGGTCGGCGGTGCGCTCACGGTGGCCGAAATAGAGGCCGCCGGTCAACTCGCGCACCACCAGCAGATCGACACCCTGGAGCACCTCGGGCTTGATCGTGGAAGCGTCGATCAGGTATGGGCTGACCCTGGCCGGGCGCAGGTTGGCAAAGACTTGCATCCCCTTGCGTAAAGCGAGCAGCCCTTGCTCGGGGCGCACCTTGAGCGCAGGGTCGTCAAAGCGCGGGTCGCCGACGGCGATGAGCAGGGTGGCGTCGCTGTTCAAGCACTGCCGGAGCGTCTCGTCGGGCAGGGCGGTGCCGGTCTCGTCGATGGCGTGTGCGCCGATCAATGCCTCGCTGAAATGAAAGGTGTGTCCGTATTTTTGGGCAATGATGCCCAAGATTTTGACTGCTTCGGCCATCACTTCCGGGCCGATGCCGTCGCCGGGTAAAAGGGTGATTGTGGCGTGCAAAGGGAACCTCCGATCTATGAACTGAATTCGATGCTGAGCCTGGCTTGCAGGCGGACACATAGTTTGCACAAATTGTCTTTTATTTACATTGTGCTCAAGTTTGTTCATTGTCAATCCATGCTAGATCATGACTGATGATCAACTCCGTCATTTGAGCATGATGCGTATTTCTCATATCAATAGCTCTTATTTCGAATCCATACCTGATCGCCATATCGCGGGTGTACTTATTATCATCACAAGTCATTATGAAATTACCCTGAATCTCTTTTATTAACCTAAATAGTGCCTCATGATCCAATTCGGAGTGCGTATAAAGGCGCTGACCTGCTTGCTTTCCATTGGCAGCCGTGTATGGAGGGTCGATGAAGAAAGCTACATCGGATCGGTCTTTATTCTGATGAATAACCTGGGCACCATCACCCCATACAAACGATAATCGCTCACGAATACTATGGATTGTTCTTATACGCCTATCCAGTGTTTCTGGATACCATCGTGAAGCCAAGCCTTTGCCATCTTCACCCTTTTTGAGGAGACCGGCTCCTTCGGCAAGAATACCCCCCCGACTCACTCTATTGTGGACAATTGTCTGAAATGCACACTCTCGGTGTGATGGCTCCTCTTTTGCCAGCAATGCCTTTACACTGTCAACTGTAGGCCTGAAGGTTTTGATTCTTTCAGCCAGCCAAAGACCTTCACCTTTCGTGATGATGGTTTCCCATACAGAACCTACTTTTCTATCTATCTCAGCTAGTGTGACATGGTCGGCTAATTGGTCAAAAGCAACGTTCAGACTAACAATTGCCCCACCAGCAAATGGTTCGATAAATTCTGTAGGCTTGGGTGTAATACTGTTCAGCCATTTGCGAACGAGTGGAACAAGCCATGTTTTTCCGCCCGGGTATCTGAATGGGCTTAATAATCTGGTTGCTTGGATATTTTTTGACGTCATTTGTTCTGCGCCAAAAAGTTTTCGATCCAAGATATTATAGTGTTATCTTTAATTATTTCTTGATGTACCAAAGATGCAATTCGGCAACGGTCAAACAGGATACCACCCTTTCTGGAATAAAGCTCCCAGTAGTTTCTTCCGATTTGATAAGGGGTGAAAAAGGACTTGATTGGATCGGGACTAATCGATCCATCTCGTATCCATTGTCTCCAAAAAGCACTTGGTTGCAGTTCTCCAAGCTTGTCAGCCCAGTTGCGTCCCGCTCCGCATTGTCCGAACATAAGCAGTTTACTCGGTCGTCTGTCGGTAAAATCCTTCCATGCAACAATATCCAGTGTGTCATCTTTGCGATCAAGCACAGGCTGTGCTTTGTAGCCTCCGCCTTCTCCTATTTTTTTGCATATTTCAGTTATGGCCTCCTCAAATGAGGATGGTAATTCCCGACGAGGAGACCCAAAGCCAATCGCCTCACCCTGCAAATATCTTTTAGCGGCTAAACATGATATACGCTCAAATAGCCTCGGCCCCTCGCGAGTTTCCCTGAGTGGAAAATACGATAAACAGAGACAAAAAATGTACACGATAAAGTCTTCCCAATTTGATGATTTGAGCTTGAGACTTCCTTGATTATCGAGGTTGAAAGGATAAGCATCCTGTGCCGCATTTGTACGTTGCTCTAGTTCACTGAAGACATCAATTATTTGTCTTTCGATTTCTTCATTATCAGCGAGTTCATAAAGTGCGGCTTGGCGAAGAATTCTCTCCAGGTGTCCTTGACTTGCAGAGCCGTTGGGTGAGGATATTGTACTTAATTCCAACCAATCGGCTAACTTGAGAGAATCGGTGAGATCATCGGGTAAAGCGGGCATACTACTTTCTCCGTCTGATGGATGAACGTTTGGGTTGCTCGATTTCCTGAGAATCTGTCTCCTCTATTTGGGTTTTCATCTCACTTCTTATGCTATCAGCCAAATTCACAATAGCTTCGATTGTTTCGTATAGATCTTTTTCACCATGATATCCTATTGTGACAGTCCCCTTTGCATTTTGCAGTTCCATTTTTGCACGGACTAATGCGTCGCGAAAACGGCGTTCGTCTCCAATGGCAATTTGATGTGCTTGTTCAAGGCTACGAGTTGTTCGAAGAACAGATAATGCAGATGGTTTGCTGATCACTTCGCGGAGTGTGTTCAAATCGGGATTTTGTGTTCGAATAACTGGTTCTATTCGAGCCGATTTCTTGCCATAAAAAAATGTCATCAGTTCTTTCAGTTCTTCCAATTTGCTGGGTGGGACAGGGTTGGGGTTTGAAGACACTGTGGATCTGATTCCCAAGAATTCTTGATATTCTCTTTGATCAAGTGCTGTGTAAAGATGTGAAAAATAGAAGCGGTTTCTTGCTCTATCTTCTTTGTCAAACACTCCTTCGGACTCTGCTTGCCTGAGAACTTGATAACCTCGATACAACCTTGAAACTGTTGCGTGGCGATCACCAATCTTTTTTGCAATTTCATCTAGAGGAATCCAAAAAGCCTCATGAACTTCGGCAATATACTTGGCTTTACTGAAACTGTCCCAGGGTTTGATCCCGTTTATATGGCGGAACCCAACCGTAGCCCATAGATCTTGACGGCTTGGGTAAATGATTGCTGGTAGTTGACTTAGTTCGTTACATCTTTGTGCGTCGATGGTTGGAAGATCGGTTGCGCCAATTCTTTGTTGCAGTGCTTGGTTGCACAGCAAGAGGACAGCGGCTGTTCTTCGGTTGCCTTCAATAACGATATATCGCCTTTTGTCAGGATTCTCTTCTTCGATATTTTTGATGATGACAAAAAGAGGTTCTGAGCGGAAAAAACCATTTTGGGCAATAGACCAGGCTACTTCGTCTACCGCCATCTGATCCCAAAGTATCTTGACCAAATCCTCCTGTGTATCACTACCTGTCCGCCAGGCAATGCGAGCATTTTCTTCATCCAGCAGTAATTGACAAGTAGGTATGTCGATGATCTCATCGGGATCTGGGAGTGGCATTGTTAGTTTTTGTACTCTCTTTGTCATCTGTCTCTCCTGCAAGGGTATCATTCCAAAACAAACCCATTCTCCACTCTGTCAACTTGAATCAAGTTTACCACAGTTAGCAAATCTTGCCAAAGGGATCATTGACTATCTCGACTTGATTGACCGTATCATTGTCGGCGCTAAATTCAAAGCGCGCGCGCAGCTGCTTTCCGTCCAGGATGTGCGGCAGCCAGTAGCGGCAGTCGTCCCACATCTGGTCGTAGGGGATTTCGGCGACGGCAAACCAGGCCGGCACAATCTCGCGGCTTTCTCGTGCTTCGCCTTGCCAACGGTGGGTGACAAAGACGTGTACCACCTGGCTCCACTCTGTCCGGTGCGGAAAGAGAAAGGTCAGGTGGGCCGCGTAGTGCAGACCGGCCTCTTGCACGCGCAGGCTGGTCTCTTCCCACACCTCGCGCGCGGCGGCAGCGGCGGGCGTCTCGCCGGGTTCGATCTTGCCGCCGACGCCGCCGTACTTGCCCCGTCCAAAGCCGACTTTTTTGTGGCCGAGCAGGATGCGCACAGGCGTTTGATTGTCGATGAGAAAACAGAGTGTTGCTTCAAGCATAAGAAAATAGGTTGTTGGGTGGTTCGGTTGATCGGTGGTTAGGTGGTCAGGTCGATAGGTGGTTACAGGGCCATTGCCGCAGATCAACCACCCAACTACCCAACCACCAAACAACCCAAATCCTATCTGTTCAACTTTTGTTTTGTATATTCCACCAATCCCCCCGCATCGATGATGTTCATCAAAAACGCCGGGTACGGCTCGGCCTGGAAGGTTTGACCGCTGTCGAGGTTGGCGATTGTTCCGGCCTCCAGATCGACTTGCAGCGTGTGCCCTTTTTCGGCGCCATCAATGGCCTGTGGACATTCCAGGATCGGCAGGCCGATGTTGATCGCGTTGCGGTAAAAGATGCGCGCAAAGCTCCTGGCGATCACACAGCTCACGCCCGCGCCTTTGAGCGCCAGCGGCGCGTGCTCGCGTGACGAGCCGCAGCCAAAGTTGTTCCCGGCCACCACAATGTCGCCCGGCCGGACGCTGCCGGCAAAGCTCAGATCGATGTCTTCCATACAGTGTTCGGCCAGCGCTTCCGGCGTGGACATGTTCAGGTAGCGCGCGGGGATGATCGCGTCGGTATCGACGTTGTCGCCGTATTTCCAGACGCGGCCTTTCAAAGCGTGGCTTTGCGGTACGTTGTTCATTGGAAAATTTCCTTCTTTGGTTTCAAGGGTGAACGACCGACGACCGACGACAGCCGACCGCCCGTGGCTTTCGTGATCAACGGTCCGTTGTCGGCAGTCAGTCGTCGGCAGTCAGTTGACATCTTGCGGGCTAGCGATGTATCCCAACACCGCGCTGGCGGCGGCGACTGCCGGGTTGGCCAGATAGACCTCGCTCTCGACGTGACCCATGCGCCCGACAAAGTTGCGGTTGGTGGTCGAAACGCAGCGCTCGCCGGCGGCCAGGACGCCCATGTGCCCGCCCAGGCACGGCCCGCAGGTGGGAGTGCTGAACGCCGCCCCGGCCTCGACAAAGGTCTGGGCCAGTCCCTCGTTCATTGCCCGCAGGTAAATTTCCTGCGAGCCGGGCAGGATGATGCAGCGCACGTCGGGATGCACCTGTCGCCCGCGCAGAATTTCGGCGGCGACGACCAGGTCATCCCAGCGGCCGTTGGTGCACGAACCGATTACGGCCTGGTCGATCTTGATCGCACTTGCTTGACCCACCGGGCGCGCATTGCTCGGCAAATGAGGGAAGGAGACCTGCAGCTCGATCTGGCTGGCGTCGATCTCGATCTCTTGCACATAGGCGGCATTGGGATCGGCGGCGACAGGGGTGTAGGGACGCTTGGCTCGCGCGTCGACGTAAGCCCGCGTGGCCTCGTCAAAGCCAAACAGCCCGGCCTTGCCGCCCGCCTCGATAGCCATGTTGGACATCGTCAGCCGGCCCGACATCGGCAGCGCGTCGATCGCCGGCCCGGTAAACTCGATTGCCTTGTAGCGCGCACCTTCCACACCGATCAGGCCGATGGTGTACAAAATCAGGTCTTTGCCGCCCACCCACGGCTTGAGTTGGCCATAATAGGTGATTTTGATCGTCTCCGGCACCTTCATCCAGATGCTTCCGGTCGCCATCGCCACCGCGATGTCGGTCGAGCCCATGCCGGTGGCAAAGGCATTGACCGCGCCATAGGTGCAGGTATGCGAGTCGGCGCCGACAACCACGTCACCGGGCAGTACCAGGCCGTAGTCAGGCAGGATGACGTGCTCGATGCCCATCCGCCCGACCTCGAAATAGTTGACGATGCCGTACTTTTTGGCAAACTCGCGCAGCATTTTGCACTGTTCGGCCGCCTTGATATCCTTGTTGGGCGCAAAGTGGTCGGGCACAAGGGCAATCCTGGTCCGGTCAAAGACCTTGTCCACGCCGATGCGGGCAAACTCGCGGATCGCGATCGGCGCAGTGATGTCGTTGGCAAGCACCATATCGACCTGTACCTCAACCAGCTTGCCCGGCCAGACCTGGCCGGCGGTATGTGTCCCATCTTGCAGATGGGGCCCATCTACGGGATGGGGCCCATCTACGAGATGGGCGGCTAGAATTTTTTCAGCGATTGTGTATCCCATATTATTTTAAATCTTCCTCTTTTATCGCACCCCAACCCATAAACCCACTGTGATGAGCGGTGCCAAAGCGGGCGTGCATCTCTTTGATCGATTGTTTGACCTCATCAGCCACCGATTGGCGCTGCCCGCGCGCAGTCCGCGCGGCGAGCAGGCGGTTTAGGGCAAAGAGGTAGGCCCGCGCAGCAGCGACGATGATGTCCGTGTCGGCCCCACGGCCCATAAAGATGCGCCGATTGCCGCCGTTGCCATTTTCGGCCATTTCACGGATGCGCACCATCACGTTGCCCATCGCATCCATCCCCTCGGTGATTGCTTCGATGGCAAATTCGACCAGTTCGTTGGGGATGCCGACGATCTTGTCGATCGCCGCATACGCGGCGTCAACCGGGCCATTGCCGATGCTCGACTCGCAGACTACCACGCCGTCCGGCCCACGCAGGCAGATCGAGGCAGTAGGCAGGCCCGCCGTGCCGCACATCACGTGCAGTCTCTCCAGTTCGTAGGTTTCTTCGAAAAAGACCAGCGATTCGCCGGCGACGATGGTCTCCAGGTCGCGCACGTCGACGGTCTTTTTCTTATCGGCAACTTCCAGGAAGCGCTGGTAGATTTTGTCGAATTCTTCTTCGGCGATGTGGTAGCCCAGCTCTTCCAGCCGGTGGCGCAGGCCGTGCCGTCCGGAGCGCGCCGAGAGGACGATCTCAGAGTCCGGCACGCCGATATCTTTGGGATCGATGATCTCGTAGGTGGTGCGGTCCTTGAGAAATCCGTCCTGATGAATGCCCGACGAGTGGGCAAAGGCATTGCTGCCGATGATGGCCTTGTTCGGCTGCACAGGGATGCCGGTCAGGTCACGCACCAGGCGGCTGGCCGGGTAAATCCACTTGGGATTGATGTTGGTTTCCAGACCGAAAAAATCCTGGCGCGTGCGCAGGGCCATCACCACTTCTTCCAATGAGGCATTACCCGCGCGCTCGCCGATGCCATTGATCGTGCATTCGACCTGGCGCGCGCCGTGCAGCACGCCGGCCAGCGTGTTGGCGGTGGCCATGCCCAGGTCGTCGTGGCAGTGCACAGAGACGATCGCCTTGTCGATGTTGGGCACGTGGTCGAAAATGCCCTGGATCAGCTGACCCCACTCGGTGGGAAAGGTATAGCCGGTCGTGTCGGGGATGTTGAGCACGGTCGCCCCGGCATCGATCACTGCTTCCAGCACGCGGTAGAGGTACTCGGGATCAGCGCGCCCGGCGTCTTCGGGGTAATACTGCACGTCTTCAACGTAGCGCTTGGCCAGCTTGACCGCCTTGATGCCCATTTCGAGGGCTTCTTCGCGGCTCATTTTAAATTTGTACTTGAGGTGTACGTCTGAAACGCCCAGCCCGGTGTGGATGCGCGGGCGGGCCGCTTTTTTCAGTGCCGCCGCCGCCACTTCGATATCCTCGTCGCGGGCGCGGGTCAGCCCGCAGATGGTGCAGTT
>JAFGEY010000350.1 GCA_016931365.1 Anaerolineae bacterium | reverse complement strand
GGTCGCAAATATCCGCGCCGCAAGACAGGACGACTCAAGGGGTTTTCAATGGCCTACAAGCCCCTTCGTTAACTTAATGACATTGATCCCCAGATGGGCTAGGGTCTCTCGTCAGACCACAGTCCGGCGGGAGCGAAAAGAGTCTCTGACGAATGTTATCCCTGCAACGCCGTTCTAAACTCCGCCAGCCGTTCCAGCAACACCGCATCTTCGGCCTCGACCCAGGCTGGAGGACAAGCGTTGTAAAAGGCCGCGAACCGATTCACACAACGTACGGCCCAGTCGCGCAATGGCTCAGAGGGCAACTCGCCGGTAAAGGTATACAGGCCGCCGATATGCTCATACCGCGGGAATGGCCTCGGGCCGCCGGGCACGCTGTCCGCATCGGTCAAGGGAAACCCACACACCAGCCCTCGTTCTTGCAAAGCCTCCATGGCCGCGACCAGGGTATCTTTTTCCGGCATAGCCAAAGCGGCTGACTGACGCAAGGCATAAGGCCGGCTGGCAACAGGCTCTTCCTGGTAGGGCAAACGAGCAAAGCTGGGCATGTCAGACGGAAAACGTACAGGAGAAAGCCAAAAAGCCGGGTTGGTAATCGCCGGGCCGCGCCTGGGAGAAGGATGGCACAAGCAGACATTCGATCTGGAAAAACGACTGTCCATATCGTCCAACCAATCCTGGCAATCTTGCTGGACAAACAGATCGTGGTCAATGAACCATAATCCAACGTGGTCGCTCAACAACTCGCGGGCCACAGCCTCGCGGACCCGCCAGTCTTCGGCCGGACGGCTTGCCGGGTAAAACAGTTCTGTAACGGCAGAAGGGAGGAGCGCGCGGAAGCGCTCCTTTTGTACCTCTGGTTTACCAACCTGGACAACAAAAATCCCGCGAGCTCTAGCATAGCGAGCCAGATTGTGCAGGCAGGTCAGCCCCAGACTGTTCGACCACCATGAGATAACGATCAACTCGCTTTTCATCGAATTTTATCCTTTTGCGCTCTCATTTACCATTTCCTCAAAAGCGATCCATCTGCCTTTGTCTTGAATAGATAACGGCGCAGTTCTGACCAGGCGAGCAAACCGGTCATCAGGATATTGCTGGCGCATTTGAGCAAATGAGTCAGGATGGAAGAAAAGGATTTCTCCGTCCCTCCAGGCACAGCAGCTTGCAAAGAACTCGCCATCGAGCAGTTTTTCTTGCGCTGATCGGGTCAACGGCGCCAGGCTGCGCCGCCGGCCACGCAGTTGCCGGAGCTTGCTTTGCAGCGAACAGTCATTGACTGACAGACGCAGGTCATGTTCCTGAACATACTGCATAACTGTCAGAGTCAAGGCGCGGCTTGCGGGGTTCACAGCACTGTGATGTCCATCGTTGGTGATCACGTCCTGTCGCACACCGGACATGGAAGCCGAGTTAGTATCCGGTTCGTACATGAGCTCGTGCAGGTTAAGATAGCGAACGCCGGACATACACCAGTCAGCCAGACACGACAGGAGTTTGGTTTCATGATCAGGAATGGCCGGTATTTCGACCGTAACGTTCGGAATGAAACGGGCTGCTGCGGCCAAATTTGCCATCACCACAGGATGATCGTAGCCGGTGGCTGCCATGTTGAAGCGGATCTCGTCAATGCCCAGTTCCCCCAACCGCTGCACGTTTTCCGTATGGGCCAACAGGCCGTTGGTATAGACCCAATAGTATTTGTCTGGACAGTGGTCTTGAAACCAGGCGGCCCAGGCAAATAACCCGTGTGCATCCATAAAAGGTTCGCCGCCGGAAAAACTGATGCCGGTGATATGGGTGATGGCATGGTT
Source organism: Anaerolineae bacterium (assembly GCA_016931365.1). The sequence continues at coordinate 12,068 of JAFGEY010000350.1, read as the reverse complement.
TGCGGCAATCTGTTCAGGTGTGCTGCCAAAGGCCGAGCCAGCATAGTTTTCAGGAACGGCGTGCGGGCTATAACAGAACGCGCAATCCAGGTTGCAGCGCATCGTGGTGAAGGCACAATCCCAGGTTCCCTCTTTGCAAGCCCGGCAACCGGGGGAAAGTTCGCCCAGATATACGCTCTCCCCTTCAGCTTCGATATGGACCCCCGGTACTCGCGACCCGACCTGAGATAGATGCACCTTCCAGGCTTGCCGGAACGCATCCAGATTGGGTGAGAGCGACCGGTAGGCATCTACCTCAGCATAGATTTCACTCAAGCGCGGTGGCATTGTTCCCATAGCCTGTCGTCAAAACATCTGCATCAACTGCATCATCTGAGGACTCACCTCTTGCCCCAGCCAAACGCCATTGCCGGCCATAATGTACCACAACAGGATCCGGGCAGTGATCTCGCGGTTGATGTCACAGCGCGGGTTTGACATTCCTGGATCCTTCGGTGCAGCAGCAAGAGAACGCGGATAGCAGTCGCCAGCGCAATGCCAGTAACAAAAGCAGTCCTGACATGTGGCGCGTTTCTTTTGGAGGTGATCCCAAAGCGCATGGCGCACCTGGTCATCGATGATGATCTGAGAACCTTCTACGCAGCCTACTGTAAACATTTGGGCCATTGGATGGTTCTTGTTGGTGACCTCGTAACAGGCTACCAGGCTGCCTTCCGGGTTGACGACCAGTGCGCCATACGGTGCGTTGCAAAAGACCTGTGTCAGCAACTGGGGCCGAGCGCCGGAATAGGTCAACTGCCGGCCTGCCTGAGCCGCGATCTCGAACGCCTGCATAAATGCCTCTACAAAGGCTTCACCTTCCTTTTGCGTCGGCCCTTGCGGTTCTCCGCGCCGTAAATTGAAAGCGGGTTCTACCTGGATAATCGGGCAGCCTGTCTTTTCACAGACAAAGCGCACATCCTCAGGCAGACGACCCCGCCATGGCGCCGTAGCGGTCATACGGATGGCATAGGAAAAGCCCACCCGATCCAGAGCCTCTATGGTGTGCATCACCGCTCTGAAAGAACCCTGGCCCGAGGCAAAAGGCCGCTGGCGATTCTGAGTCTCTTGTTGGCCGTCAAAAGATATATTGAGGCTGTCCACGTTATGAAGGATCCACTCTCGTTGACGATCGGTCCAAATGCCATTGCTGACCATCGCGATATGGCAGGCAAGCTCTTTGCTGCGAGCATAGGCAGTGACTTGCTGCAGCGTATCCCAAATCTGGACAGGTTCTCCTCCTCCGTGGAAACCCAGATCAAAGTGAGGATGTCCCTGTTCCAAAGCATTCCGACACGCCTGATCAATAACCACACGAGCGGCTTCCAGGGACACATCTTGGATGGGCTCGCTGCCTCCGTTGGCATAGCAATAGGTGCAACGCAGGTTACAACGACTGGTCGACAAGACCACAGCCACCGTGGGATGAAACAAAGGATCCGGTGGGCGTGGCGACGGCGGATCTGGCTCTAAAAAGCCAATCTCTTTAAGAAAGGCCAACGCGTCCTGCCCGGATTCGTCAGGAGAGACCCCCTGACTTGCCCAATGGCGCACCAGGTCGGCCATGGCCTGGTTCCCCACAAATGCCCGTCGCAGCAATGGGCGATAGAGGATAAACTTGTTTTCTACAGGGATCACCGCGATTTCCATAATATCCTCTCTGCTTGACCTGCAACCTGTTTCTAGCCTGTCCAGTTTAGTTGGGATACCAATAGTGGATCGGGTGGCAGGTGCAGACAGGGTTGCACGTGCAGATCGGGTTACACGTGCATACACCATAACAGGTACATGGCGTAGGGCTGGGAGTAGGGGTCGGCTGCTTGAATATGATGGGCATGTACACAAGTTGGACTGTCTCGACCTGATCCAGACAAAAGCCCCATCCATCGTACAACGAATCCGAAACAAGCTGCACCTGAACATCCCTGCCGGGCACAGCCATCGACCATACGCCGGCAGGATAGTAGCCTGTAATGGGTTGAATCAAATTCCCGCCGCCATCTCGGATATAGACATAATCCCAATCAGACTCCACTTCCAGCCGGGAAAAATGCACCCTTGTGCGCTGAGCATTAATGTCTGGGTTAGTTGCCAGCCAGGTCTGATCCGTGTCATTTGCATAGGGGTGTAATGATTCGGCGATACACCCGGTCTGAAGGACAAACGCCCCATAGGAGACAGGGACAACGTTTTCTATGACATTGAGATGCCAGTTACCCTGATAAACGCCTGGTTCGGCAAGTGCTGCCATATCCACCTCAATGTCGACAGTTTCTCCAGGCGCAATATCAGGCACCGTGATCGATGTCTGGGTCTGTATCTGATCATGGCCTGTCAGGTGCAGACTTGCTCCCCGGCACCAGGCGGTCTCGCTCTGGTTCGTAATTTGCCAGATCTGCTTGATGACCTCACCTACCCCCACGACCATCACTGCCGGCATTGCCACGGCCAGCGAGATCGAGCCCGCTATGCCTTCCGTTGTCTCCGAAGAAGATGCGCCAGATTTCTGTGCTGAGGCTACGGCTGTGGCCGCGGCAGTAGCGGCAGCGGCGGCAGCAGTCGCTGTAGCCAAGAACTCGCGCCGGCTGAACTTCCAGCCTGTGAGATCCTTTTCCACGCTGTATACCTGAGGTTCTTCAGCCTTTTCTTCAGGCTCTGCCTCATAGCGTTCATTTTCGTCTGACATCATCAAACTCCTTTCTGAACATGTGCCTTCCTGTAATAATCTTGACAAATGGAACAAGCGTGACAATGCTTGTCACAATGAAGGATGTACTCGAACAAGTCGTCCGGCATATCCATTGCATCCAACACCGAAGCTGGCCCGCCGCCAATATCGCACGGCAGGATTCGCTCACGGCCAATATAAGCCTTCAGCACAGTCACATACCGGGACGGGTCGCGCAGTGTCACCCGTCCGGCCAGTTTCAGGCTGTCATAGAGTCCATCGTAATAGGACAGGTGATGTGGCAAGACCCAGGCTCCGGTCAGCCGAAGCCAGGGGTGTCGGGCCAGCATCTGTTCGCAAAGCGACCTGGGAAAGGAATTCCCATAGCCCATCTCATAGAAATGCTGAACCCGGTAAGGGCAGCCGGGAATACAGGCTTCGTTGACAATGATGCGGATCTCACCTTTAAAGGCATCCCGCAGTCGCTGCAAGCCATCCAGGTCGCGCACCAGAGAGTTATCTACGGTAATGGCGTCTACATAATCCTGAATCATCACAACCTGGGCCGGCCGGACTATGCCCATCAAGACAGAGGCGGTGATCGTAAAATCAGGCAAGGCTTCCCGAATCAACCTGGCTAGAGTCAGGTTGGTCACGGTGGTACGGGTGACACCAAAATCGGCTTGCAACCGCTTCAAGGCATCAACCGCCCCAGGCGCTACCTGTTCCGCAGGCTGGGAAAGAAGGATCGGATTCAGCAGCACATTTTTGGACAAAAGGGCGCTCTGCAAAAATGCGCCCATATAACAGTCCGGTTGCGGAGGACGCCCGGAAGACACCATTCCACCGGGCATGGGAAAATAAACTTCTTTGATGTGCGCCCCGAATCGGTCAGCGATCTCTTGCCAAAAGGCAATATCCTGATCTATATAAGGAATAACCCACGTGGTCATTGCTGAATCCCCTGACGAGGAACAACCAGACTGGCCGATGGAGCGCGGCGAAAACGCCTTATGGTGGCAGACAGACACCCTCCAGAACATTCGCCCGCAGCCTTGAATGAACAGCAAGAACATTCTGGAAAGATGCCGGCCCGGCGGTAGGGTTGTACGCGCAACTCAAATGCCTGGCGTAACGCTGGCGCATCGCTGTCCGCTGTCATGGGCAGGCTGCCCAAGCCGGCAAGCGGATAGCAGTGCATAACCCGACCTTCAATGTCAATGTCCAGAATGGGGTTGCATCGCCTGCCCACATCGGCCTTGAGAGTACAAAGAGCCTCCCAATCCGGTTCGGAGAACATACAGCGCACAAAACCGCAGTCAAACTCGATGGTTACGCCAGCACTGGCGGCCAAGCGGGCAAAACGGGCGATTTTGGCGCCAACGGCGACGTATTGATTGGGATGAATGTACTGATTGCTGGCGGAAAGGCACGGATGCGCAATGCCCAGGCGGATGGATGGCCGGCAACCGGTTTCAGCCACGATCGGCAAAAGAAAGTCAAGCTGAAAATCAGGCCGGTAAATGTTAAAGCCGAGCATGGCTCGCGTTCCAAGCCGCTGGATGGTGTCAAGTTGCTGTGTGGATATATTTTGATGGATATATTGAGGATCGCTCACGTTGATCAGAACCATACACTCGGAGACGGGTAGCGACGCCAGGCAGTCTAGAACGCTGGCGGGTATCAGCCCATTGGAAAAGACAACCACTTTGAGGCCTGCCATCCTGACGCACGCGACTAACTCAACAAACTGCGGGTGGAGTGTCGGCTCACCGCCCATCAGCCGGGCCTGGTCTATGTTTGAGCGCATCAAAAAATTCAACCGGTTTTCCACATCTGCAAGGGAAAGAAAATGTCGATTTGATAAAGGATAAAGGTTACGGTAATCTGCTGTAAAGCAATAAGGACAGTCCTGGTTACACAGCGTACTGATCATCAGATTAGCCAACCCGATCATCTCCCGCTGCTTGCAAGATGCCAACGTCATGCCAGTGGCTCAATATCATTGCGACATCAGGCGTCTGGTTTTCGAATGCCACTCTCATAAAACGAACCATGTCTTTGTACGAATAGCCAAGAACCAGCCAATCCCACGCCGCCGCCTCAATACCTTCCAGAGACCAGGATTGTCCTCTTTTGTCAACCAGGATGGTTTGATCTTTATCCCTGACCCACTCGATGTCAGGCGCACATAGATACACTATCGTCTTGTCATCGCTCAGAGTTGCCATCTATCACAGCTATTCCTTTACATCTATTAATATATCAGATGTTTGCATAGCGGCCTGCTCCAAAGCATCTGCGTCCTCCAATAGCTGACTGATCAAGTCTATCCTGCCAATGGATTTGAGAATGTTTCGTAAAGCGATGATGCGGGTCTGCAAGCAGAGACGATCATATGCACCCGTATGATCGGGCAATATATGGTTTACATGGCAACTGCCTGCACAGTGCCATTTGCAAAAACAGCGAGCACAGAACGGCTTGTTCCAGACATTCAAACTGCGGACGCGAGCCACTCGCTCCATATCCAATTCTATCGAGCCATAGCCAGTCATACGCCCGAGGCAGAGATCCAATCCTTTGGCTTCCCAATCTTTCGGCAGCAAATAACACGCATTGAGCGCGCCATCGGGCGAAACGATAACTGCATCCTGTCCCACCGGACAAAAACTGACTCGCCGGGTACGGATATCCGCTGAAGCATAGATCGACTCAACTCCATGAGCCTCCAAGATTTCGGCAGCCTGAATGAAATGGCGAGCAAACTTGTACGGATCGGGAGGAACAAGCTGTTCGACTGTAGAATCATTCACCGGTTGGAGTGGCTCAAAACATACCCCGCCAGGGCGGTACTCATGGCAAAACCATGTGGCGATCTCGGCCATTCTGTCCACGGTCTGATCGGTTATACAAGATCGGAAAAAGAGGCAAGCAGCGCCTTCAGACAAAATCCTGGCGCTGCGGGATACGGCTTCAAAACTGCATCGACCATTCTTGTAAGGCCGGTAAAAGTTTTGAATCTCTGCTGGGCCGTCCAGTGACAGAACAACCGTATCAAAATGATCCGCCACCCACCGACACCGTTTCTCATCCATGGCCCCATTCGTGGCTACCTCAAAACGGACAGCACGGCCAGCTGCATGCGCTCTGAGTCCGGCCAGGGTAACCGTAAAATCTATCACTTCTTCGGCGCAGAACGGCTCTCCACCAAAATAGTGGATTTCGGCCCAAGCCTGGTCAGTCTGGCTTACCAGGTCCATATACCAGTCTACAGCCTCACGAGCCAGGCTTAAACTCATAACCAGGTTATCGTTGTCAGTAGCCAAAAAACTGCAATATCGACAAGCCAAGTTGCACCCTCGTGTGGGCAGTAAACCCAAAAAAGCAGGCGCCAGGTTGCCGCACTTGGGTGAAGGTGGAGTGACAACCTCCGTTTGGAGAACATGGATGATCTCGTCCAGGCGCGCATCATTGGCAGGCTTTCCAGACAAGATCGCTCGCTTGAGTGATGATACCGCAGCGCGATTGACCAAAGCTGCCATGCCATGCAGGGGGGCATAGATCAGGAATTGATCTACTAGCGGAATGACAAAGAGGTCATGCCAGACAACGGGCCAAGTTGAGAAATGGCTCATCAGCTCCCGTTTTTTAGAAATCTCAACCTCTCTCTTTATTGACTTCTTTATCATTCACCGTGCCCAGCGCGCGTGTACTGGCAGCATTTCCGGGAACGGCGCGTGAGGTTCGGTCTGATACCAATAACCCACTGAGGCGATGTCGTCGGTCAGCGGCTCGTACTTGTGATTGGGCCACCAGCCCAAGGCCTGGATCGTGACCTTGAGCGCTTGCTTGAAGCGGATCGGGTCCATCACGTGCCAGCGATAGAGACCGTGCTTGGGCACCTCGCCCGGCTCTTTGCGGTACAGCGGGTAGCCCAGGTAAGCGGTCGAGTAGGTTTCGCCGCCAAAGCCCCACGCGCCGCCGAAATAATCCTCGGTGCCCGTGCCGCAGATGGTGGGATGGGCGCCGTCGCCGTCCATAAAGAATTTGATCTCGCCTTCGCCCCACCAGCCATTGGAAAGCTGCTCCCAGGCCAGGTAGGTGCCCACGTAATGGCCTTGCCCCTGAATGCCGTCCAGGAGGGTGTGCTCGGGGTGTTCGCGCGTGGTCATCGACCGCCGCCACTGAGCGTGAAAATAGGCCGCGTTGTCGGCGACGTCGGTGAGGCTGTAGGTGAACTGGTAGAAAAAACCGTGGATCGGCTCCCTGTGCTGGTTTTCGACCGCAATCTTGCACCCCTTGCGGAAGGGCATCGGCCAGTAGGAATTGAACCCGCCGGAGGGGTTGACAGCAACAGGCAGCGAGTTGACGTTGCAGCGCAAGGCGTGACCGTTGCAGAAAAAATCGCCCAGTGGCGCTTCGACCGAGGGCGTGGCTTCATCATCCCAATAGATGCGCAGCAGGGTATCGCGGTAAGCGTCGGGATGGACGGTGATCCAGATGTGCTGGATCACGCCCGGCCCATCGATCTCGGCCAGTGTGGTCGTGGTGCCCGGTTGCAGGGTGATGCAGGGGCGAATCTTCCATCCCTCGCCGAGCATCGAACCGGCATTGTTCGCGTCGGGCATGGCTGTCGCGCCGCCGCCGACCGCGCCGGTAGGATTCTCCGCCGAGATGGAACGGGTCTGAGCGTCGGAAAGCAGGTGAATCGAACCTAATCCGAAATGAATGTTCTTGTGCATAAAATGTCTCCTTTGACTGAACTGTGCGGGGTAGAAATGCCGTGGTTTATCTGACCTGGGCATTGTACTCCATCTCGAGGTAGAGGGCAAGCAAAAAAAGCCGGGCTTTCAGTGCGACTTGGCTGCGTTCGCCTTTTGTCGGATCGCCCCGGCTCTGATGGTTGTCACGATGCTGCTTGCAATGACGATCGCGGCTGCGGCGATCGTCAGCCCTGTCCGCGTCAGCGCGCTCTCGCGTGTCACGGCCATCGCCGGCAGCAGAGCGCTCATGGTCAGCCCAACGGATAGCGTGATCGCCGGATTCATCGCCCAGCCGACGGCTTGCTCAAAGAGTATGGCCCACTGCAACCAGATCGTACCGGCAAAGGCGGCGCCGGCGATCAGGATCGCGTCTCTGGCCCAGGCCAGGCTGCCGATCCCCGACCAGGCTACGAGCGCGATCAGCAAGGTCGCAGCCAGCGTCGGCACCAGGATCACGCTCGTCCCGCCGATCAAGGTCAGGGCGAGGGCCAACGCCAATATTTCCCACAGGATCCACGTGCCCAGGCCAGCACCCCACACGCCGGCGCGCTGGCCGAACGCTGCGCTCAAAAGCAGCGCGCAGCACACGGCCCCGGCCCACAGTGCGATCCGGGTGGGCAACGCGGGCAAGGCGGCAGCTTTGACACCCGCGATTTTGCTCATCAGCCAGACCAGGCCCCACCCCAGCAGCATCGATCCCACAATGGAGAGCAGCGCGGTCAGCAATCCCCACAGCAGCGCACCGATCGTCGTCTGTCCTTGCCAGATCAGGGCGGCGGAACAAGTGAGCAGCAGCAAGGCCGCCAGTCCGACCAAGGGCAGCGTCCACGCCTGGGGCCAGCGCAGGGTGGTCAGGCCGAGCAGGCTCAAGTAAACGGCGTTGCCCTTGGGGCGCGCGTTCAGGTCTTGTGAAGCCAACTGGCGGGCGACGGCAAGCACACTTTCTCCCTGGTGTTGCACACTGCCCAGGTCGAGGTGTGCAAAATTGTCCTCCGCGGTGTGATAATATTGACCATCTCCAATGAAAGAAAAGTTGAGCCCGGCGATACCTGCCTCTTTGAACACGGTCAGGTCGGTGTCGTTGGGCATTGTCCGGTAAATTTCGTACATCAATGAATTGGACTCTGGGCTGGGCACACTCCTGGCATAGGCGTCGATGAGCCAGGCATTGTCGATGCTGGTCTCAAACATCAGACTGCGCCCGCTCGTGCCCCGCGCCTCCAGATTGATCGCCACGCCGATCTCTTTGCCCCACGGGTGTTCTTGCACAAAAGCCTCTGCACCCACCATCCAGGCCTCTTCACCGTCGGTGAACACGAACATAATCGGATTTCGCATAGGAACTTGCTGTTTGAGGATGCGTGCGATCTCGATCAGCGCGGCCACATTCGAGCCATCGTCGGCGACGCCCGGCCCTGGGGGTACCGAGTCATAGTGCGCGATCAAGGCCACGGCCGGACCGTCAACCCGACCAGGCAAACGGGTGAGCACGTTTTTGACTGCCACGTCGTGCGTCTGGCCTTCCCATTCGCGGCAAGATTCGGCCGCTTGGATCTCTACCTCGTAGCCCAGCGCTTCCAGGTGTGCGATCAGCCGCTCTTGCACCACGTCATTTTGTGCGCTGCCGACCGGGTGCGGCTGCTCTTCGGCCAGCAAGTCTTGCAGCACGGCCAATGCGCGCCCGGCGGAGAACACATCTGTGGGCGCATCCGTGCCTTTGGGCGGCTTCGGCCGCAACCGGATCACGACCAGGATCAAGGTCAAGGCAAGTGCCACCAGACCAACCATCAACGCGGCCGGGTGCGCTGTGTCGACCATCATGTGTTTGATCGGTGCAGAATTGGGCATCGCTCGCCTCATTTCAGGAGATAGAACAGGGGAAAAAGCCATGATCTGTATGCTAAAACGATCTGGATAAACTGAGGATGCGTGAGGTAACAAAAAGCCATCCTGGGGACTTGAACCCCAAACCTGGCGCTTACGAAGCGTCTGCTCTACCGATTGAGCTAGGATGGCGGTGAATGTATGAGCGTATTATACCCCAGGCTCCGAAATTTGCAAATTAAACGGCCTGTGCTAAGATAATGGTGTTCGAATTACCAGTCCGATTCACAAAGGAGTCCACGATGGCACGTATTCCGATTGCTTTACAACTCTATTCGATCCGTCACGACTGCGAACAAGATCTACCCGGCACGCTCAAAGCGGTCGCCGCGATGGGCTATGACGGCGTCGAGTTTGCCGGCTATTATGGCTGCTCGGCGCAGGAGCTGCGTAAAATGCTCGACGATCTGGGATTGCGGGCGGCGGGCACACACATCGGGCTGAACACCTTGCAAGGCGATCAGCTCGCGGCAACGGTCGAATTCAACCGCGTCCTGGGCAACAAATTCCTTATCGTCCCCGGACTGCCGGAGGAGCGCCGCAGCTCGCGGCAGGCCTGGCTGGAGACGGCTCATCTGTTCAACGAAATCGCCGCCAGCCTAGCCGACGAGGGGATGTACACCGGCTATCACAACCATGCCATTGAGTTCGCGCCGCTGGATGGAGAATTACCCTGGGACACTTTTTTCGGCAACACCCGCCACGACGTGGTGATGCAGATCGATCTGGGCAATGCCTTGCACGGTGGCGGCGATCCGATCCCCTTTTTGAGTAAATATCCGGGCCGCGCGCTGACCGTACACCTCAAAGAGTATTCGGCCACCAACGACAAAGCGCTGATCGGCGAGGGGGATGTGGACTGGATGCAGATGTTCGAGGTCTGCGAGTCGATCGGCAACACCGAGTGGTACATCGTCGAGCAGGAAAGCTATGCCTTTGAGCCGCTGGTGTGCGTCGACAAGTGCCTCCAGGCGCTCAAGGCAATGGGCAAATAGCCACTGCGCCGTTAGTTGAGCCTGTCGAAACCAACGGCACATTTTCAGACAAGCGTGTTGTGTCATGTAGACTCTATCCTGAAATTCGCTCCAAGCCCCGGAGACGGGGGCGAGAGCAATTTCAGGATAGGTGCTTGGACAAGTTGAGGAGAAAACCATGTCTTTTACCCTGAAACGCGGCACCAACATTTCGCACTGGCTCAGCCAGAGCCGGCAGCGCGGCGCGGCGCGCCGGGCGTGGTTCACTGAAAAGGACGTGCAGCACATCGCCGGGCTGGGTTTCGATCACCTGCGCCTGCCCATCGACGAGGAGCAGATGTGGGACGAAGCGGGAAATCCCGAGGCCGAGGCGTTCGACCTGCTCGACGCGGCGCTGGACTGGGCCGAAAAAGCCGGGCTGCGTATAGTGGTCGACCTGCACATTTTGCGCAGCCACTATTTCAACGACCGGGAAGAACCCCGACTGTACCGCGATCCAGCGGAACAGGAAAAATTCTGCGCGCTGTGGCGCAGCCTGTCCGCCCGCTTGCGCGGGCGCGACAATGACCTGGTGGCCTACGAGCTGCTCAACGAGGCGGTGGCCCGCGACCCCGAAGACTGGAACCGGGTGGCGCGGAAGGCGTTCGATGCCGTGCGCGCGCTGGAGCCGGAGCGCACCCTGGTGCTCGGCTCGAACATGTTTGGCAGCTACGACACGTTCGATGTGCTGGCCGTGCCGGACGACCCGCACTGTATTCTCACCTATCACTATTATCACCCGATGCTGGTCACGCACTATCGCGCCCGGTGGTGGGACGGCGGCGTCTACGACGGGCCGCTGCACTATCCCGGCCTCCAGGTTGCACCGGAGGATGTGACCCGGCTTGCGCCCGAACTCCAGGCCAAAATGGCCGCCTGGAACCGCCCCTTTGACCGCTCGACGATGGTCGCTCACCTGGCCAAGCCGCTCGCCGTGCGCGAGCGCAGCGGCCTGCCGCTGTATTGCGGCGAGTTTGGCGTATATTACCAGACGCCGTCCGTGCTGCGGCTGGCCTGGTATCGCGACATGATGCAGACGCTCAACGAGCACGACATCGCCTGGGCCAACTGGGATTACAAAGGCTCGTTCGGCATCGTCACCCCCGACGGGCAAGACACGGGCATCGCGCGGGTGCTACTGGAGTAAGCCGATGAACCAGACAGCGTTTGACGTTCCAGGGCAGTGGTACAAGGGCGTGACCCATCTTCACTCGACCGGCTCTGACGGCGCGTGGACGGCGGAAGCGCTGATGGCGTGGTATCGGGCGCACGGCTACCATTTCGCTGCGCTGACCGATCACCGCTACGGGACAGTCACCGCCCACTTGTCGACGCCCGATTTCCTGACCATCCCCGGCATCGAGATTCACGGCTACGACGCGGGCCTCGATCGCACGCCGCACATCGTGGGGCTGGGGGCGGGCTTGGGCGGCCAGGTGGACGAGGGCGGCAGCCTGCAAGGGATGATCGACTTGATCAATTCACGGGGGATGCTGGCCGTGATCGCCCATCCGTACTGGTCGAGCCTGCGCGACGAGTACCTGTCCGGGGCGATGGGTTACGTGGGGATCGAGATTTACAACGAGACCTGCCGGGCGCAAGTAGGCAAGGGCGACTCGCTGACCTATTGGGACAACCTGCTGTACGATGGCCGCCACGTGTGGGGTCTGGCCGTCGACGACGCGCACTGCCAACCCG
>JAFGEY010000349.1 GCA_016931365.1 Anaerolineae bacterium | reverse complement strand
GGTCGCAAATATCCGCGCCGCAAGACAGGACGACTCAAGGGGTTTTCAATGGCCTACAAGCCCCTTCGTTAACTTAATGACATTGATTTGTCCACTAAAATATGCAATGCTGCGTTCCTGCCCCAGGAGCAGGGGTGAGTCCAGGCCATTTCCCGCGAGCAAGTCATCCGTGACCGAGAATTCGGTTCCATCAAGGTAGCGGGCGACGCCGCCGTTGCGATACAATATCGCCAGACCGGCAGCCAGATCCCACAGGTGAACGTCGTCGATCAAGGCCGCGTCGGCGCTGCCCGTCGCCACGTAACAGATGTGGGCGATGGTCGAGCCGAGGCTTCTGACTTTGCCGGGGAAATCAGGGCTGATCTTAAATTTCTGGTGGACGCGGGACATCGCCAACAGCGTCGATTCGCGGTGTCCGCGCTCAAAGGGTTTGAGTTGGGTGGCGACGCCATTTCGGCACACAGGGCCATCGACGTGTGCGTGGTACAGGTCGCCGGTGATGGGCAGGTAAAAGTAGCCGGCCGCAGGCGTCTTGCCTTCGATGACTCCCAGGGCAATGCCCCACACCGGCAGCCCGGCGACAAAGGATGCGGTGCCGTCGATCGGATCGAGGACAAGGTAGGTGTCGCCTGCTTTTGGCTTTTGCGCGAGGCCATTCTCTTCGGCCAAAATGCCGACGGTTGGATAATGTGCGTCGATTTTTTCTTTCAAGAACGCCTGAACGGCAAGGTCGGCCTCGGTGACGTAGGTTTTGTTATCCTTGATCGCCGGTTCGACCTGGCGAAAATAGCGCAGTGCAAGTCGTCCGGCTTCTCTTAGCCAGCTTGGGATGTATTCTGGGTTCAACATCTGTTCTTTACTCCGGTCAAGACGTACAACTTGCAGCTCATTGCTCAAATCAGTGAGTCACCCCTGCTTTTCCGCCGTCTGGGCGCTCAGTTTTCGCTGCGCGATCAGGTGGGAGAGCGTGGCGAGCTGCGCGGCGAGGTCTTCGTTTTGCACCAGCGTCCCTTCGGGCACGCGCAGGCGGCACGGCGCAAAGTTCCAGATCACCCGGATGCCGCCCTCGATCATCAGATCGGCGACTTCTTGCGCGGCCTCGGCGGGCACGGTGATGATCCCCATCCGGATGTGCAGCCGTTGGGCCAGGTCGGGCAGCCTGGCGACGGGCAAAACCTCGCACTCGCCCACCGTCTGGCCGACCTTGAGCGGGTCGCTGTCAAAGCAGGCCACGATGTTCAGCCCGTAGCGGGTAAAGCCGGGGAACAGGGCCAGCGCGCGGCCCAGGTTGCCGACGCCGACCAGCACCGCTTCCTTGTCGTTGGTCAGGCCCAAAAATTCTTCCAGGTAGGCGGCCATTTGTTTGGCGTCATAGCCGACCCCGGAACGGCCTTCGAGTTCGAGATGGCTGAAATCTTTGCGCACCTGCGCTTCGGACACATCGGCGCTCTGGGCCAAGTCGGCGGAAGAAAGGTAGGCAGTGCCTTCGTCGACGGCCTGGCGCAGCCGCCGGTAGTAGATCGGCAGGCGGTGCAGCGTCGGCCTGGGCAGTCCAACTTTTGCTAGGGTCATCGTGCGCTCCTTTTGTCGTTCAACCCACACTTTCCCCAATCATACCCGCGATCTCGGCCCGTGTCAAGCGATTTCGTGAAATTGTGAACGAACCGGAAGCGGCTATTTGACAGTCCATTCGTTCGGTTATATAATCTTGACGTTTTGCAGGTGCCGGATTTTTGACTGCGGCGGACGGCCTGCAATTTTGTGTGTATAGAGGAGAAGGTGTGGTGTACAAGATTTTAGAAAAACAGGTATTGAGTGATGTGAACAAGCTGATGGTCGTCGAGGCTCCAGAAGTCGCCCGGAAGGCCCGGGCCGGCCAGTTTGTCATCGTGCGCATCGACGAAGAAGGCGAGCGCATCCCGCTGACCATTGCCGATTACGACCGCGAGGCGGGCACGATCACGATCATTTTTCAAGAGGTGGGCAAATCGACGATGCATTTGGGCACGTTGGAGGTTGGCGACGCAGTGTCCAACGTGGTCGGGCCGTTGGGGCATCCCAGCGAAGTCGAGAATTGGGGCACTGTGATCTGCGTCGGCGGCGGCGTGGGCATCGCACCCATTTTCCCCATCGCCCGCGCGCTCAAGGCGGCGGGCAACCGCGTGATTGGCATTATCGGCGCGCGCAGCAAAGACCTGCTCTTTTGGGAAGACAAGATGCGCACGGCCTGCGATGAGCTGATCGTCTGCACCGACGACGGCTCGTACGCCCGCCAGTCGCTGGTGACGGTGCCGCTCAAAGAGCTGATCGAAGCGAACAACGTGGCCCATGTGTGGGCGATCGGCCCGGCGATTATGATGAAGTTTTGCGCCCTGACCACCAAACCCTACAACGTGCACACCATCGTCAGCCTCAACTCGATTATGGTCGATGGCACCGGCATGTGCGGCGCGTGCCGCGTCGAGGTCGGCGGGCAGACCAAGTTCGTCTGTGTCGACGGCCCCGAATTCGACGGGCACCAGGTTGATTGGGATTTGCTGCTTGCGCGCCAGGCGATCTATCGTGACGAGGAAAAACAGGCCGTCGCGCATTGGCACGAAGGACACCAGGACTGCTGTGGCAGCGACTGCTAAGCAGTTGAGTTCAGGAGAGAACAATGTCGAATCTGACCCCCAAAGAACGGATGCAAATTCCCCGCCAGTCGATGCCCGAACAGGAAGCGGCTGAACGGCGGGCGAATTTTTTCGAAGTGGCCCTTGGCCTGGCCCCGGAAATGGCCGTGCTGGAAGCCGAACGCTGTTTGCAATGCAAAAACGAACCTTGCGTCAAGGGCTGCCCGGTTGAAGTGCCGATCCCCCAGTTTATTATGGCGCTGCGCGACGGCGATATGCGCGAAGCGGCGCGCGTGCTCAAGAGCAAAAACAACCTGCCCGCGGTGTGCGGTCGCGTCTGCCCGCAGGAGACGCAGTGTGAAGAACTGTGCACGCTGGGCAAGCGTTACAGGCCGGTGGCGATCGGCCGTCTGGAGCGCTATGTCGCCGACTGGGAGCTGGCGCAGGGCGTGACCCCGCCGACCAGGCCGCAACCGACCGGCAAAAAGGTCGCCGTGATCGGCGCCGGGCCGGCCGGGCTGACCTGCGCCGCCGACCTGGCCAAAATGGGCCACCAGGTGGAGATTTTCGAGTCGCTGCACGCCTCAGGCGGGGTGCTGGTCTACGGCATTCCCGAGTTCCGCCTGCCCAAGGCGATCGTGCGCGCCGAGGTCGAGTACGTCAAGAGCCTGGGCGTCGAAATTCACCTCGACGCGGTGGTGGGCAAGCTGTACACCATCGACGAACTGCTGGGGCCAAAGGGCTTTCAGGCTGTCTTTTTGGGCACCGGCGCGGGCCTGCCCGTGTTTTTGCGCGTCCCCGGCATCAACCTGATCGGCGTCTATTCGGCCAACGAGTTCCTCACCCGCATCAATCTGATGAAGAGCTACCTGTTCCCCGAATACGACACGCCGGTCAAGGTGGGCAGAAAGGTGGCGGTGATCGGCGCGGGCAACGTGGCGATGGATGCCGCGCGCTGCGCGTTGCGCATCGGCGCTTTGCAGGCCGCCGAGCGGGGTGAAGGCCCGCCGGAAGTGCACATTGTCTACCGTCGTTCGATCGAAGAAGTGCCCGCGCGCGCCGAAGAGACGCATCACGCCGAAGAAGAGCGGATCATTTTCGACTTTTTGACCAACCCGACCGAAATCCTGGGCACGGAAAAAGGCCTGGTGCGCGGCATGCGCTGCATTCGCATGCGCCTGGGCGAGCCGGACGCCAGCGGGCGCCGCAGCCCCATTCCCATCGAAGGCTCCGAGTTTGAGATGGAAGTCGATACGGTGGTGATGGCGTTGGGCACGCAGCCCAACCCGATCGTCTTTGTCGAGTCGGGCGGGCTGGAGCGCACGCGCTGGGGCACCGTAACTGCCGACGAAGCGACCGGCAAGACGACCAAAGATGGCGTGTGGGCCGGCGGCGACATCGTCACCGGCTCGGCGACGGTGATCAGTGCGATGGGCGCGGGCAAACGCGCCGCCGCCGACATCGACCGCTATTTGAGCACGCTATAACACGTTTGTTAACAAAAACCCAGATCGATGTTGGACAGTCCGGCGTGTCGCGCCGCGGCGTACACACCGGGTTGGCCTTGGTCGATCTGGGTTTTGTGGTATAATAGGGCCAATTTGGGCCGGTTGGGTAAGGTAGGATGAGCATTCGAGCCGAGATCAAGGGTGGGGCGTGCGGGTTTGTGACCACCGTCGAGACGACGTGCGAGGATGGACAGCACGTGGTCTTGCAGGTGCACAGCGACTGCCCGCTGGTTGGCAAGCTGGCTGCTGCGCTGTCCGAGGTCGATGCGTTCCAGGAAGTGCTGCGCGCGCCGCTCAAGGATACCCGCGTGGCGCAGCTCGCCGATGAATTCAAGCTGCACACCGCGTGCATCGTGCCGGTTGGGCTGCTCAAGGCGATCGAGGCCGCGGCGGGGTTGGCTCTGTCTGCTGAGTCCGGCGTCGTGCTGACGCGAATCGAGTGAACCGGTGTTGGATCATTTTGATCTGCTCGCCCCACTCTACGATTCGATCTTTGCCCGCAAGGGTGCGCCCGTGCTGGTTGGGCTGGTCGATCCGCAGTTCGGGCATCGTCTGCTCGATGTGGGTGGCGGGACGGGGCGCATCGCCCAGTTTTTTGCCGATCGCGTTTCGAGCGTGTGCATTCTCGACCCGTCGCCGGGGATGCTGCGCGAAGGGCGGCGCAAGGGCATCTGCATCGCGCAGGGTGTTGCTGAAGGCATGCCCTTTGCCGACCAAGTCTTTGACCGGATCATCGTCGTCGATGCGTTTCATCATCTGCGCGATCAGCCTCAAGCGGCTGCCGAGTTGATGCGCGTGCTCAAGGCGGGCGGCCGGCTGGTGATCGAAGAGCCGGACATCGCCCATCCAGCAGTCAAGCTGATTGCGCTGGGCGAAAAGCTGCTCCTGATGCGCAGCCGTTTTTTCAGCGGCGACGAGATTGTCGAAATGTTCGAGCGGATGGGCTGCCCGGCACGGGTGGTGCGCCGGAACGCGACCATCTGGGTTGTGGTTGAAAAATCTTTGTTGAGGGATAATCATTGATGAACAAGTGGAGTTTGACGCTATCGCGGTTTGTTGTGATCTCGCTGCTGGTGCTTTTGCCCGCCGCTGTGCAGTCGCAGACGCCCGTGGCGCTCCAAAATGCCGGTTTTGAAGGCCCGCCCCGGCAGACGTTGAGCGAGGGGACGAGCCTGTCTTCCTGGCTGGCGACGGACTGGTTCCCCTGGTCGGTTTTAGGCGACAGCGTCAATAACCGCGAGGTGGAGTACAAATTGATCACCCTGGAGACCGGGCGCTCGCCCGACCTGGCGAGCCACGTGTATGGCGGCAATCACGCGCAGCAGTTTTTCACCAACGGCGGCTCGCACACCGCCGGGTTTTATCAAAAAGTCAAAGTGCCGGCCAACAGCCAGGTGACATTTAGCATCTGGGCGCAGATTCAGACCGGCTCCAAATTGCTCTTGGTCGATGGTCGCTACGTTTCCGATCTGAGCGGCGGCGGCGGCAACTATTATGTCCAGGTTGGCATCGATCCGACCGGGGCGACACCGGGCGGTTTTAGCGCGCCGCTGCCGGGATCGATCAAATGGTCGGACCCGTTGTGGGATATCACCGCCTGGGGCAAGGACGAAAAGGGCAATCCCGCCGATCTGTGGGTGCTGCTCTCGGTCACGGCCAAAGCGCAGGGCGAGTGGGTGACGGTGTACACGCGCGGCCAGTGCAAATATCCCACCCAGTATAACACTTCTTTCTGGGACGATGCCAGCCTGACCGTGTCGACGCCGCCGACGCCGACCAGCCCGCCGCCAACGGCGACCCGGATCGCGCCGCCCACCCATACGCCGGCGCCGACCCCAACGCCGACCGAGACGGCTACGACCGCCGCGGTCGAGGCGACGGCGACGTTGGAACCAACCGAGACGGCTACGCCCGAACCGACCGCGACGTCGACTAGGGTGCCGACTCGTACGCTTGCGCCGACCCATACGCCGACGCCGACGGCGATCGCCGCATTGCCGCAACCGACAGCCACGCCGGTGGTGATCGTCGTTTATGCGACGCCGGAACCGGTGTCCACGCCGACGCCGCTGCTCTCATCGGGCACGGTGGGATTGATTGTAGTGGGTGTGCTGATTATGATCGCGATGGGCCTGGGGTTGGGCCTGGGCCTGTGGCTGGCCAAAAAATAACGTTGGACCATCATAAACCAGGTTTTTTGACAGGCTTGCTTGCCAAAACCCGGTTTATAATCTGCAAGGAGGATCGGCGATGAAAATTATCCTTGATGCGATGGGCGGCGACCACGCGCCCGGTGTGGTCATCGATGGCGCCGTACAGGCGGTGAAAGAACTGGGCGTCGAGGTGATCCTGGTCGGTGCTGAAGATGATATTCGCCGCGAGTTGGCCCGGCATAATACGGTTGGGCTGCCGCTATCCATTGTCCACGCGCCGGAAGTCATTGAAATGGACGATCACGTCGACGCGCTCAAGAGCAAGCCCGATGCGTCGATCCGAGTGGGGATGCGCCTGGTGCATGATGGTCAGGCCGATGCTTTTGCTTCGGCAGGCAACTCGGGTGCAGTGATGGCTTCGGCCATTTTCGACCTGCGGCGCATCCGCGGCATCAAGCGCCCGGCGCTGGCAACCCTCTACCCGGTGTCGCCCACGCCAACGCTGCTCATCGACAACGGCGCGAACACCGACCCCAAGCCGGAAAACCTGGTCCAGTTTGCCCAGATGGGTGTGGTGTACGTCGAAAAGCTGTGGGGCATCCAGAATCCCACCGTCGCCATCGTCTCCAATGGTGAGGAGGCCGACAAGGGCAACCAGTTGGTGCGCGAGACTTTTCCGCTGCTCCAGCAAAGCGGCCTCAATTTCGTCGGTAACGCGGAAGGCAAGGACGTAACCAAGGGTATTGCCAACGTCGTCGTCACCGATGGCTTTACCGGCAACGTGATGCTCAAATTGACTGAAGGACTGGTTTCTTTTCTGGCCCGTTTTTTCAAACGCGAGCTGACCGGCGGCCTGTCGAACAAGATCGGCCTGCTGGTGATGCTGCCCGGTCTGCTGCTGGCCCTGCCGGGTGTGCTGTTTCTGCTCCCGGCGCTCAAGCGCATTGCCAGGCGGGTTGACTATGCCGAGTACGGCGGCGCGCCTCTGCTCGGCGTCGATGGCGTGGTGGTGATCGGCCACGG
>JAFGEY010000348.1 GCA_016931365.1 Anaerolineae bacterium | reverse complement strand
GTCGCGCCGGACGAACTGCGCCGGGCGCAAGACGAACTCAAGGTGATCTTGGACGCACCGCGCGGGCCGGAGACGGCCAACGCGCTGGCCGAACAAATCCAGCGCCAGATGGCCGAGTGGGGCGACCGCGCCGAGCGGGTGATCCTGCAACTGCGCCCGGCGCGCTACCCGATTCCCGAGGCGCTGGGAGGCGGTCACGAACTGGTCCGGCAGGTGACCCGCTTTCAAAACCCCGGCAAGGTGGTCAAAGCTTTTCTGGACAACCTGGAGGCGGTGCGCCGCTGGCACGCCCAGGCGCAGACCCTTTACCAGTTTGTCGTGCTGGACGGGCGGCTGCCGGTCTACCAGACGGCACGGCAGTTGCTCGACCGGCTGGCGCGGGCCGTCCAGTCGCCCGACCTGGCCGCGCAGTTTGACGCCGAGACGCTGGCCCGGCGCGACGCGCTGGTCAAGATGATTGCTGACGGGCAGGTAGCCGAAGCGTGGGATCGCTTTCAGACCGCCTACGAACCGCTGCGCGATCGCTTTCGCCAGGTGTATGAAGACTGGCACACCCGGCGCGCCGAGGCGCTGGCGGCGGCGCAGGCCGACCTGCACGCCGCCGGGCTGGACGCGGCGGCGCTAAACCCGTACTGCTGCCCCGGCCTGCGCTGGACCGCCGACAGCCTGGCCTGCGGCGAGTGTCACGCCGAGTTGCACGAACTGCCTACCCACCTGGTAGCGATCCCGGCGCTGACCCGGCAGCAGCTCGTCCGCGAGCAGGCGCAGCCGGTACGGCATGCGGAGGCAGGTGGAAAACGGGTGGTCAGCGTGCCGCTGGCCGCGGTGCTGGGCGGGCGCGAGATCGAAGACGAGGCCGGGCGCGACGCGGCGTTGGACGCGCTCAGGCAGACGATCGACGATGCGCTGCAAGACGCCGATGTGGTCAGATTGGCATAAAAGACAGAAAACAAGGAGGCGAGATGGAAGAAATAACTTTGCAAGTTCGTTTTTCGACGGCAGATGAAATACATCCGAGCGCCTTGGTGCGCCAGGTTTTGGATGGCGCGCTGCGCAATGAGGCGGAATTGGCCGACGGCCGACGTACTTTTTTCGAGCGCTCCTGCCATTCGTTTGAACAGCGGTTCAAGATGTCTTCAGACGAGTTTATGCGCAGGTTCGAGTCAGGCGACCTGGGAGATGAGGCCGCTTATTTTGACTGGTATGCGGCCAAGCGAGGTCTCGATCTGTGGACGTGGCGATTTGACATCCTGGCTGGGGTGCAGATTTGAACGCGCGCGCGTATTATGTCGATTTGCAGCGCGCCATTCTTGCATTGCCGCATGTCCTTGCCAGCGACATTCGCTTCGATGTACTCATCGCGAGGAAATTGATGTCAACGAGTGTTATGTGCGCGGCATGCTGACTTTGCTGAACGGGCTGGAATTGCACATAGCCGAATATGTTGTGACCGAACCCGTGCTGACGCGCCCCAAATACCGCTACCATTTGCAAACAGGCGATGGGCGATTGATGAGCCGCTGGGATAATGCCCCGCATCACGCCGATATAGATACCTGGCCCGATCACCGGCACGATGACCGGGGACAGGCTCACCCGTCGGCGCCAGTGAGTGTGCTCGATGTTTTGGATGCAGTCTGGCCGCTACTTTAGCTGCCAATCATGGATCGAAGCAGAGGTTAATCTTGAACCGTCCATCCAAATCCGCGATCAAATCCCTCGTCCTCGAGTTGCGCCACACCCTCGAAGACGAGATCGCCATCCAGCTCAAGCGCTACGGCTTTGCCGGCGAGCGTTGGCTGCCCCTCGACCGCCTGCCGCACATCCAACGCGACGACCGGGCGACGATCGAGCATTTCCGGCTCAGGGCGGCCCTGGAGCAGCACCTGCGCCGCATCGGCGTGGCCGACCCGGAAGCGGCCAAACCGGCTCAGCGCGCCGAGGCCGTTGACTGGTTTGTGCGCGAGGTGGCCTTTACCCACCTCAACCGGCTGGCCGCGCTCAAATGCCTGGAAGTGCGCGGGCTGATCCCCGAAATCATCACCCCCCGCGAGGCGTATGGCGGCCGCTCCCGCGCCCATTATGACTATCGCAACGCCCACCCCGACCAGGCGCGCGGCGCCGATGATGCCTTGCCCGCCGCCATCGCCCACGCCTGCCGCGAGGTGTACGCCGAATTCCGCTTTCTCTTTGATGTCGGCGACCCGGACACCGGCCGCGAGCCACCCGTCAACAGCATACTCTGGCCCAGCTACCCGGTGCTGAAAAAGTGCATCGACCTGATCAATGGACTGGATAGCCATAGCCACAGAGACACAGAGAGCACAGAGAATGAATCTGGGAGAAAAGAAGATTCTCCGAGCCTCAGTGCCTCGGTGGCTTCTTTATGGGCCGAAGACGAGATCATTGGCTGGATTTACCAGTTTTACAACGCCGAGCACAAGGTGGCCGTGCGCCAGCAGGGCCGACCGCGCCGCCCGGCCGAGGTGGCGGTGATCAACCAGTTTTTCACCCCGCGCTGGGTGGTCAAATTCCTGGTCGACAACACCCTGGGCCGCCTGTGGCTGGAAATGCACCCCGACTCGGCCCGCGTGCGCGCCAAATGCGACTACCTGGTGCCGGAGCCGCTGGCAAGCAAGCAAACCGCAAATGGCAGATCGTCAACCACCCAACCACCCAACCACCCAATCATCCAACTCGACCCTGATTCCCCGATCAACACCCCCCACGCCCCGCCGCGACGCCCGGCCAAGCGCCCGCAAGACATCCGCCTGATCGACCCGGCCTGTGGGACGATGCACTTTGGGCATTATGCCTTTGAGGTGTTTACCGAAATCTACCGCGACGCCAACGAGCACGGCTGGCACGATCTCCCCTCTCCCTGCGATGTACTCATCGTCGAGGGAGAGGGGCTGGGGGTGAGGGTGTCCGACGCCGACATCCCTGCCGCCATTTTGCGCCACAACCTCTATGGCGTGGACATTGACCTGCGCGCGGTGCAGTTGGCCGGGCTGAGCCTGTACATGAAAGCCAAGCTTGCCGACCCCCAGGTACACATTGCGCACGTCAACCTGGTCGTGGCCGACGCCGTGCTGCCGGCGGATGGAATCCGCGCCGAATTCCTCAACCAATATCGCGACAACCTGCCCGTGCAGAATGCCGTGCGCCAGGTGCTCGACGAGATGGCCAACGTGGCCGAGGTAGGCAGCCTGCTGCGCGTGGAAGAGCGGCTGCGCGGGCTGTTGAGCGCGGCCGGGCCGGCCAACCTGGCCGACCTGGACCACACGCGCCAGGATGCCTTGCCCGGATTCGACGCCCCGCCGCGCCAGCTCTCCCTGGCCGAGGCCGGCGGGGCCAACCCGGAGCAGTGGGGCGCGCACTATACCGTGGCCCGCCTGCTGGAGGACATCCGCCTCTTTGCCCGCCGCGCCCTGCAGACGCACGACCTGAACGCGCAGCTCTTTGCCGAGGAAGCCGAAAAGACGGTACATTTGCTGGATGTGTTCTTGAACGACTATGACGTGGTGGTGATGAATCCGCCTTTTGGAATGACATTGAATAATGCAAACGAATATATAAGTAAGAGTTATGACGCTTTTTCCAACAGCAACTTGTTGTGCGTCTTTGTTGAAAGGGCTGTTAAAGATTTAGCCCCCTTTGGCATGATAGGTGCTGTACTTGATCGAACTTTTCTTCTAAAAATGGGCTATGAAAGATTTCGACGCGAAGTCCTGTTGCGTCATAGCAATTTAGTAACATTTACAGACTTGGGGTGGAATGTACTTGATGACGCTAGTGTTGAGGTTTCTACAATAGTACTCGACGCTCAAAAAACTCCTCCTGCTGCCACCTTTTTCCGTGTTCCTGTTGAAATGAATTTTGAGCAAATTGCTGATCCCCTAAATGACTTGGAATCGTTTGTAGTCTCGATGTCAGACTTTGAAACCTATCCTAATGCTTCTTTCGCATATTGGACTCCATCGTCTGTTCGTAGAATCTTCAGAGAGTTTCCATCTCTACAACCAAGATATGCAAATACGAAGGAAGGTTTGCATCCGAATGATGCAAATCGATTTCTGCGAAATTATTGGGAAGTCGAACCTAAAGGTATTGGACGGCAAAAGAATTGGGTATTTGTTGCAAATGGCGGTGGATATTCACCTTTCTATCGTGATAATCAAACCGTGATATTATATGCAGATGAGGCCAAAGCTATCAAGTCAATGCGGGGAATGAGAAACGAGCATTTGCAATTCAAGGAAGGTATTACGTGGGGCAAACGCACAGATCTGATTAGCTTTCAGTACTTACCGGCAGGATATGCTTTTACTAGTGAAGGACTGTGCGTTTTTCCTGAAGATACTAAATCTCTATGGACGGTTTTAGCCACTTTAAATAGCGTCTTAATACGCTACGCTACGAACACTTTGTGTGGACAACACAAATTATCAGGCTATATAGCGCAATTGCCATTTAGTTATCCTGAACCATCTCTGCATAGCAAATTAGAGAAACTTGCACAAAATTATCATGATATAAGACTCTCCTGGGACACCGGCAACGAACTCTGCACCCGCTTCAACACACCCTGGCTGGTGCAGGCTCAACGGGGCGAGCTGCTGGCCGCCTTTCCAGAATTGAGCCACAGAGACACAGAGAGCACAGAGAAAAGAGCGTCTCAGCGCCTCTGTGTCTCTGTGGCCGACCTTCTTGATTTTCTTCTCTCCGTCGAGCAGGCCGCCGACGCCCGCCTGCAGAGCTTGCAGGCGCAAATCGACCAGGCCGTCTATGATATGTACGAGATTTCCCCCGCCGACCGCGCCCTGATCGAGCGCGAGCTGGGCGCGCGCCCGCCGGAGCTGGTCTGGCCGCAGATGGAGCGCAAGAGCCAGGCCGAAAAGCGCCGCGAGCACGTCCGCCGCCTCCTTTCCTGGTGCCTGCTGCAAGCCCTGGCCGAAAAACGCGACGGCATCCTGCCGCTCAGCGCCGGCGGCGGGCAAGAAACCGCCCTCGACGCCGTGCGCCGCCGGTTGGAAGCGCTCTTTGGCGAGCAGGCCGCTTTCCAGATCGAGGACGAGATCAAGGGCGTGCTGGATAAGGACATCGCCGCCTGGCTGGAAGGCGAGTTCTGGAAATGGCACATCCCGCTGTACAAGCGGCGGCCGCTCGTGTGGCACCTGGCCAGCCCGGCTAACTATTTCGGCTGTTTCCTGCACCTGCACAAACTCGACCGCGACACGCTGCGCAAGGTGCAGACGCTCTACCTGTGGCCGCAGCGCCGCGCCGTCGAGAGCGAACTGGCCTCGGCGCGAGCGGCGGGAAGTCCGGCCCGCGTTGACCAGGCCGAAAAGACGCTCGACGACCTGGCCGATTTCGAGCGGCGGCTGTTGAGCGTGATCGAAGCGAGAATCGAGTGCGACATCCCCGATTGGGCCGAGGGGCCGTTCCGCAGCGGCGTGTACGATCCCGTGCTGGACGATGGGGTGCTGGTCAACATCGCCCCGCTGCAAGCGGCCGGGGTGCTGCGCTATAACAAGGTGATATAATCAACCCTTGCGCAACCCTTGCGAAGGTTAGTAAACCTTCGCAAGGGTTGAAGGAGTGCGCGATGATCAAACGAGTCCATGTGCAAGGATACAAATCGCTGCGCAACGTCGAGGTGCAGTTGGCCCCTCTGACGGTGGTGATTGGCCCCAATGCGGCAGGCAAAAGCAACCTGCTGGATGCGCTGGGGCTGTTGGGGCGTGCGGTGACGGCCAAGACGCTCAAAGAGGCATTTGACGAGCATCGTGGGATGCCGCTGGAAGCATTCTACTGCGGCGATCAAGGGCTGGACGGCCTGCTGTCGCAAGAATCACTCCAATTTACGATTGAGGTGGATGTCGAACTGGGCGATGAGGTGGTCGAAACAGTCGAGCAGCGCATCCGCCAGATGCGTGAAGGGATTATCGAACCCGAGTCCGAGAGCGAACCGCCGCGCCGCCGCATCGTCGAGCGCCGGCTGCGCTATACCCTGACTGTGCAAATGCTGATCAAGACCGGCTATTTGCGCGTGTGGGATGAAAAGCTGGTGGCTTTGAACCAGGATGGCTCGGTGCGTGGGACGCGCAGCGCCTTTATTGAAAAGGTCGAGAATCGCTTACGGCTGCGTATGGAGGGGCAGGCGCGGCCGCTGGAGCATGAGGTTGGCCTGGATTACACTCTGGCCTCTACGCCGCTCTACCCGCCGCATTATCCACACATCACGGCGTTCAAAGAAGAGCTGTCGCGCTGGCGTTTTTACTACCTGGAGCCCAAATCCATGCGCGCCGACTCGCCGCTCAAAGAGGTCGAGGCGCCGGGGGCATTGGGCAGCGACTTGGCGGCGTTTTACAACACGCTGCGCGCCCAGAATCTGCCTCAATACCAGGCCATCGGCCGCGCTCTGCATGCTTTGCTGCCTGATCTGGATACGCTGGACGTGGGACGCACCAGCGAGGGATTTTTGCAGCTGCGGGTGATGGAAAAAGGAACCCCATTTTCGGCGCGGGTGATCTCGGAAGGCACCCTGCGCATCCTGGGATTGCTGGCCATCACCGCCCCCCTCTCGCCCACCACCGTGATCGGCTACGAAGAGCCGGAAAACGGCGTCCACCCGCGCCGCCTCAAACTCATTGCCGATCTGCTGGAAAATGCGACCTATCTGGGCAAGCAAATCATCGTCAACACCCATTCTCCGCAGTTGCCGCAGTACCTGCGCGAGGCATGCCTGCTCCTTTGCCGCAAGGAGGGCCGCGAGACGACGTTTAGACCTTCTCCGCCGCTTTTTCAAGGACAAGACATTGCTCAGATTTTAGACGATAGCGGCGACGATGCCGGAGAAGCCACGTCTTTGATGGAAAGGATCGTGCGCGGTGACTATGGAGGCTAAAATCCGGCTGGGCTATTTTCTTGAAGACGTGGGGCAAGAGGCTTTTCTGATCTCGCTGGTCAGCCGCATCGCCGGCGAAAGTGGCATCGTCCCGGCTGTGCTGGTGCACGATCCACGCAGCGTGGTTGGCGGCCTGGGCAAGGCGATCAGCGAACTGCGCCGTTTTCTGCTCGATGTCCGACGCGGCCATGTCTCCCCGTATGATATTTTGATTGTGGCTATTGATGGCAACTGTCAGGGCTATGCCGCCAAACGGGATGAGATCCGGCGGGTGGCCGAACAGGCCGGCTATCGGGGGGCCATCGTCTGCGCGGTGCCCGACCCACACATCGAACGCTGGTACCTGGTCGATGTGGATAGTCTGCGACGGGTGCTGGAGACTGATGTGCAGCCCGATGTGCCGGCCAACAAATGCGAGCGTGGGCGCTACAAGGCGGCGCTGCGCGCGGTATTTCGGCAGGCCCGGCTAATCGCGCCTCTGGGCGGCGCAGAATATGGGAGCGAAATTGCCGCATCTTTGAACCTGTATGCGGTGGGCAAACACGACCCCGGATTCAAGCATTTTGTGGACGACCTGACCGCTGCCCTATCCGCTCTGGCGCGGATGGGACAACAAGTGCCTATCCCGTGAAATTGTTGCTTGCAATGGAAACCATTGCCTGGGCAAGAATTTTTGGGGTGGCGAATCCCTGTTCAGTTCCGATTGACTCGGGATAGGATGGATATGGACACACTCAATGCGATGATCCTGCGGCAGTTTGCTCAATGTTATGCCTATGGCAATCAAACCCTGTTCGGCGACCATGATCCGCGCTTTTTGCATACCGGCGATGCCATACGCGCGCGCGGATACCTGACCGTCGGCGAACTGTTCGAGATCGCACACTGGAAATCGCCCCGCCGGGCCGGGCTGACCAAGAAAAACCCGCCGGAGGTCGTCAAAGGGGTGACCGGGCTAGCCCTGGCGCTCAAGGACGATCACCCCGGCTATGCGGCCAACCTGCTGGCGGTTTTGCGCGGCGTGCTGCTGCCCACCGCTTCGGCGGTGCTCACCGTGGTCGATCCACAGCGCTTTGGCATCATCGACATCCGCGCCTGGAACGCCCTCAGTCGCTGGCAGCCGGAACAGTTTCCGCGCAAAGAACAGGGGACGTTTACGATCAACGAGTTTATGCGTTACCTGGACACGATTCGCCAACTGGCCCAGGACAGTGCGCTGTCCTCAGACAGTGCGCTGTCCTGCCGCGAGGTAGATATGGCTTTGTGGCAGATCGATGCGAGTACATAGGAGCAAGTTCGATGCTCATTCAAGCCCTGACCGACCAGTTCAACGCCTACCTGCAAGACCCCCACCACGACACCATTTTCTGGTTCGACCCCGAGCGCGAGTACGAAGCGCTGCTCCCCCACCTGACCGGCGTGCCGCTGTGGGTGTTCGACGGCAGCCTGCTGCACCTGCGCTACCGGCTCATTCATCGCGCTGCCGGCGTCAAGACGGTGGTCTATTTGCCTCTCGCCCAAACAGAAGCGGAAACGCTGCGTCCCTTTTACGCCACCAGTCACCTCTTTGCCGACCGGCTGTACCGTTTTTTGCGCCGCCAGGGTCTCGACTTTCCCGATGACCCGCAGGTGGCGCACGAGCTGCGCGCCTTGCTGCCGCGCCTGGCCGCCCGCTCGGTCGGCAAGGGGCGCGCCTTTTGGACCTACAACCTGGCCAACCTGGAGCGCGCCCGCGAGACGCTGATCGGCAATTTCGACGACGCGCTGCTGCGTTTTCTCTCCCACCCGCAGGAAGGCTTGCAATCGCTGCGGGCCGAACAGTTGGAAGGGCTGTTCTTTGCCCAACTGGAGAGCGCCTACGGCCTCTCTGCCGACGCCGACGACGCCCAGGCGGGCGATTGGCCCGACCAGGTGGCCGCCCGCCTGACCGCGCAGCTTGCGCTCGTCCGCGCCTATGTCGCTGCCGGAGCGCATGCAGATGGATTCCCATACGCCGCTCAACTGCCTGCGCCGCTCTATTTCGACCGCTGCCGGGCCTTGCTCGACCGCTGGCAGCGCGACAGCCTGCACAAATCTTCGTTTATTCACCTGTCCGCCGGCCTCCAAACGCGCTACGCGCTGGATCGCTGGGCGGCCGGGCTGCCGCTGGAGACCGGGCTGACCCTGGGCGCGACCTGGGCCAACGTCGAGGCTGCGCTGTGGGCGCAGGTCGAAGCGGCGACCGGCGTGTTGGAGAGCGAGACGGATTGGCGGGCCTGGTTGGCGGCGCACAAGGCCCATTTCGAGCAACGGGCCGGCCAATTCTGGGCGTTCGAAGGACGCGCGCCGGGATGGAGCCTGTTGGCCCGCGCCGCCGACTTGCTCACCGCCATCGAGCGTGTCCGGAGCGAAATAGATCGGTTGGGCGCGCCGGGAGATGCGCTGCGCCGCTATGCGGCAAGTTGGTGGCAGATCGACCGCGATTTTCGCGTCTTGCGCGAGGCGTTAGACACACAGTCAACTTCGTACGATCGCCTGCGCGAGCAGTGCACCCGCGCCTACCGGGACGTATTGGGGCGCATGAACGACCGCTTTTCGACGCTGCTGCAGGCCGAAGAGGCCTGGCCGCCGCGCGATGCGCTGCCGCCGCAAAGCGGCTTTTGGGCCTCCGGCCCCGGCCGGTGGCCCGTACCCAGCCAACAGGCCGGGCCAGGTCGAACCGCCGTCCCGCGCGTGGCGGTGATGTACATTGACGCCCTGCGCTACGAGCTGGCGCAAGAACTGCTGACGGCCCTGGAAAATGAACAGGCCGGGGAGCGGCGCGAGATCGCGGCGCGTCTGGCCGCCATCCCCACCGTCACGCCGATCGGCATGGCCGCGCTGCTGCCCGGCGGCGAGCACTGCCGGGTAGACTATGACGACGACTGGCAGATTGCCATTCCGCCCTTTGATCGCAACCTCAAGGACAAAGCGGCCCGTCAAGCCTGGCTGCAAGAGCGCCTGCCCGGCGCGGTGTTCTACAACCTGGACGAGTTCTTGCAGACGCCTTCCGAGCGCATCGCCGAGGCCCAGGTCATTGCCGTCTTTGACACCATGCTCGACGCCGTCGGCGAGACGGCCAACACTCAGGCCTGGAACAGCTTTAGCGCACTGCTGCGCTCGGTCAAACGGGGCGTCCACAAACTGCTCGAACTGGGCGTGGGCCAGGTTCACGTCGTTGCCGACCACGGTTTTTTGCTGCTCGATCAGGTGCAGGAACACGAAAAAGCCAGCGTGCGCAGCGTGCCGGCGCTGGCCAAAAAATCGCGCTACGTGGTTGGCCGCGACCTGGGGCACACCGATCAACTGCGCTTTGTTGTACCCGGCAGCGACGGGCTGATCGCCTGGTTCCCGCGCGGGGTAGGCTGTTTTCGCACCCCGGGCGCTTATAACTATGTCCACGGCGGCCTTTCGCTGCAAGAGGTGGTCGTGCCGCACCTGGTCGTCACCCAGCAGGCGCTGGGCCGGCCTGTCGGCGTGCGCGCCGACCTGCCGGGCGAGATCGTCAATGCCCAGTTCAAGATCAGGTTGGAACCGGTGGCCGACAGTCTGCTCGGCCAGCCGCGCCAGGTGACGTTGAACCTGGAAAAGATGGGCGAACGGGTGACGCCGCCGCTCAGTTGCGTGGTCGGGCCGGACGGCCCGGTGACGCTGGATGTGCTCTTGCCCCTTGGCTGTGGGCTGGCGCCGGGCGACGCCGTGCGCTGGGTGCTGCGCGATGCCGCGACCGAAGAAGTGCTGGCCGAACAAGAGGCCGTGAGCCGGGTCGATCTGTGGTGAGTTGAGCGCGTCGGCTTTTGTGTGTATTCATTCGCCAAAATGGGCGTTGTAAACCGGCTAAAAAAGGTGTACAATAAAGGTGGATAAAAACACATTTGAGGATGGATAAATGGATAAAACACAGCGCATTAACGTGACCTTTCCCGAACACTTGCTGGCCGAACTGGATCGGCTGGTTCCACTGCGCAAGCGCAGCCAGGTCATCGTGATGGCCACCGCCGAATACGTGCGCCGGCTCAAGCTGCTGTCGGCGATCCAGGAAACGGCCGGCGCGTGGGACGAGGCCAGCCACCCCGAACTGGCGACCCCGGCCGACATTGACTGTTGGATCGGCGAACTGCGTGGTGTGTGGCGGCAGCAAGATGCGGAGGAAATGTCCCATGCCTGATTTCCTGCTCGACTCGTGTGTGCTCATTCGCCATCTGCGCCAGCACCAGCCGACCACCGACCTGATGCTCGCCCTGGCCCTGGACGGGGCGTTGGGTCTGGCCACCATCTCGCGCACCGAGATCGTCGAGGGGATGCGCGACCACGAGCGCCCGCTGACCATGCGTCTGCTGGATTCGCTGCGCGCGTGGCCGCTGGACGCGACCATTGCCGACCTGGCCGGGGACTATATCCGGTGCTTTCGCGCCCAGGGAATCAGGTTGGACAAGCCTGATGCGATCATTGGCGCAACCGCCGTGCATCACAACCTGATCCTGGTGACGTACAACGCAAAACACTTTCCTATGGACGGCCTGCAGCTCTATCGGGACCTGGTCGCTTGGTCGTAACTGTTTATAGCAACAGGGTAAAGCCACTCAGGATGCATCCTGAAAGACACAGAGATCAGATGAATATTGGCATTCTCTGTGTTCTCTGTGGCTCAAAGGATAATTAAATGATACTCGACGATCTGGATCAAAAACTGGCCGCCGCCTTTCCCGGACGGATCGTGCGCAAGGACCTGGTGCACCAGACCAAATCCGGCTTTAACGTGCCCATTTACGTGCTCGAATACCTGCTCGGCCAGTACTGCTCTTCCACCGACCCGGATCTGATCGCCCGCGGCCTGGAGTACGTGCGACAGACGCTCGGTCGCAACTATGTGCGCGCCGACGAGAGCGAAAAGATCAAGGCGATCACCCGCCAGCGGGGCCAGCACCGCATCATTGACAAGGTGCGCGCGCGGCTGGATACTCAGGCCGACTGCTTTTGGGCCGAACTGGTCAACATGGGCGTGCGCGACGCGGTGATCGAGGACGAGGTGGTGCACCAGTACGACAAGCTGTTGATGGGCGGCATCTGGGCCATGATCGATCTGCGCTACGATCCCGAATTCCAGGCCGCCGGCGCCACCCGCCCGTTCATCATCGAGCGGCTCAAGCCGATCCAGCAGCCAAGCACCGAGTTGGACAGTTACCTCCAGGCGCGGGGGGCGTTCACCCGCGACGAGTGGCTGGACGCCCTGTTGCGCACGGTGGGGTTGGAACCGGCGCATCCCGATTTCACGCTGCACAAAAAACTGCTCTATCTGATCCGCATGGTGCCGATGGTCGAGTCCAACTATAACCTGCTCGAACTGGGACCGCGCGGCACGGGCAAAAGCTATGTCTATCGCGAAATCTCGCCCTTTGCCATCTTGATCTCCGGCGGGCAGACGACGGTAGCCCAACTGTTCATGCACCTGGGCAGCGGGGCCATCGGCCTGGTGGGGCTGTGGGATGTGGTCGCTTTTGACGAGGTGGCCGGGGTGCGCTTTAAAGATCAAGGCGGCATCCAGATTCTCAAGGACTATATGGAATCGGGCAGCTTTTCGCGGGGCAAGGAAGAAGTGCCGGCCGAGGCATCCATCGTCTTTAACGGCAACATCGACGGCGACATCGCCACCCTGGTCAAGACATCGCACCTGCTGCATCCCCTGTCCGACCAGATGCAAGACCTGGCCCTGATCGACCGCATCCACTTTTACCTGCCCGGCTGGGCGATGGACAAGATGCGGCCCGAGCATTTCACCGCGCATTACGGCCTGGTGGTCGATTACGCCACCGAGGTGTGGCGCGGCCTGCGCAAGACCAGCTATGCCGACGTGGTGGAACGTTACTTTCACCTGGGCAGCCACCTCAATCAACGCGATGTCCGCGCCGTGCGCAAGACGGTCTCCGGCCTGATCAAGCTGCTCCACCCCGACGGACAGTTTGAAAAGCGCGAATTACAGGAATACCTGGAGTTGGCACTGGAGGGACGGCGGCGGGTCAAGGAACAACTGCGGCGTATGGGCGGGCTGGAGTTCTGGGCGGTCAACTTTTCCTACCTCGACCTGGACAGCCGCCAGGAGACCTTTGTCGCCGTGCCGGAGATGGGCGGCGGCGGGCTGATCCCGCCGGGTGTTCCGGATCCCGGCGTCGCATTCAGCGTGGGCAGCGATCAACTCGACGGCCGGCTGGCCCTGTTCCGCGCCGAAGCGCAGGCGGCCAAGGGCAGCGGCAAGCTGCGCCTGACCGGCGCGCCCTCGCGGGTGGCGCGGGAGGCCATCCAGACTGCGCACACTTTTCTGTTGACCAACGCCGCCCGCCTGGGTCTGGGCAAGAATCCCAACGAGTACGACCTGCACGCGCAGTTGGTCAACCTGATGGGGGCCAAAGAGGTCGGTGAGGTGGGTATGGCCTTTTTTGTGGCCATGGTCGGCGCGCTGCTGGGCAAACCGGCGCAGGAATCGTTGGTCGTGCTGGGCGAGATGAGCCTGCGCGGCGGCGTGCAAGGGGTGGGCAGCCTGACCGAGCGGCTGCAACTGGCCATGGACAACGGCGCGCGGCGGGTGCTGCTGCCGGTGGAGAGCAAGCGCGCCCTGTTCGATGCGCCGGGGGACGTGCTGGACAAACTGCAAATCATCTTTTACTCCGATCCGATCAACGCGGCGTTCCGGGCGATGGGGCTGGAGTGAAAAGCCGCCGTTCGACTATGCTCAATCAGAAGGATAAAGAACGATGAGCCATACGCCATCCCGCAAAACAGAGTTGGAAGCGTTGGTCCGCGATTCGCACCGCATCATCCACGAGTACGAGCAGACCATTCAAACTTCAACTCGCGCAGAGGAAAAGCTGCACGCCGAACGGCAGATCGAGGCACAGTGGGCCAACATCGCGCGTTACCTGGGCGAATACCGCCCGCTGGCCGGCGAGAACTGGCCGCAAGACATCGGCGAGATCGCGGCGCATTTTGCACCCCACTTGAGCGATTCACAGCGCCGGCAGTTGGAGCAGCGATTGGACGAACTGCACCCTCCGCTGGATACCTACAACCGGCGCATCAGAGCGCTGCAAAGCGATATTGCACGTGAACTGGACGGAGAACGGCGTGCCGTGTTGGAAGAACGGCGCGCCGATGTCGAGCGCCAAAGGGCAGCTGCCCAGGCCGAGATGGACGAGATCGAGCGGCAGTTGGGTCGGCGATAAAGGTTTGAGCAGGCAGGGAGGGCCGAATGGCAAAAGCAGAGCGTACCCGGCAGCGCATTATCGAACTGGAACAAGACTGGAAGCAGCTCGCTGATCGGATCAAGGCGGTTCGCCGCGACCTGTCTCAGGCTTTGGAAAGCGAGCGTGAGGTCGTACTTGTGGAGCGGTTGGGCGACCTCGACGCCAGGCGCGCAGGCATCGAGGCCGAATTGAACAAGCTGGAACAAGAACTAAACGCCGCAACCGCGCGCACAGCCCAGCGTGTGTTCATCAGCTACAAACACAACACCGACCAGGACGAACCGCTGGCCATGTACCTGACCCGGTTTTTGAGCGACCGGGGCAGACAGGTCTTCATTGACCAACGCATGACGGCCGGCATAGAATGGGCGCAAGAGATCCACGATCAGATTGCCCGCTCTGACTTTTTCATCGTCTTGATTTCACCGACCTCGATGAACAGCGGAATGGTTCTGGACGAAGTCCAGTTTGCCGATATGCAGTGGCGCGAAACCGGCCGGCCGCGCATTGTGCCGGTGCGGATGGCCTACGAAAGGCCGCTGCCCGGTCAGTTGGATGCGTATCTGCGCCCGCTGCAATATATTCTGTGGACGGGCGAGGCAGACACGCCCATCATTGCGCAACGTCTCCTCAATGCCATGGAAGGCACAGAAACGCTGGAGCGGTACGCTGAACCGCCGGAGGATCAGGTTGTTGCACAACATATTTCGTCTCGCCGGGTGGGTGATGAACCGGTCATCGAACCCTATGCCTCGATGGACGCATCGCTGATCCTGGAATCGCCCGCCGGGGCCGTCGACCTGGAATCGCCCTTTTACATCAGGCGGCGCGAGGATAACCGCCTGGCGCGCGAATTGTGCCGGGCAGGAACGACAACCACCATCCAGGCGGCGCGACAGATGGGCAAAACATCACTGCTCGTGCGCGGCATTGCGCACGCTCGCCGGCAGGGATGCCGGGCGATCTGGCTCGACTTTCAGACGGTGGATGCCGCATCTCTGCGCGATCTGGATACTTTTTTGCGCTATCTGGCGCAGAGTATGGCCGCCAGCCTGAACATCCCGCCCGAGCACGTCCAGGCCGCGTGGACGCTTCCTCTGACCCCTCAAGACCGACTGGCGCGTTTTGTGGATGAGCATGTGCTGGACGCGGCCGCACCTTCAACCGTGTTGGCTATTGACGAAGCAGACCATCTGTTTGATACCGGCTTTCGCCGCGACTTTTTCAGCATGATCCGCTCGTGGGATACCCGGCGGCAGGTCAATCCGGCCTGGAAAAAGCTCAACGTGGTCATGGTGATCTCGACGCAGCCCTTTTTGCTGATCGATGACGTCAACCAGTCGCCGTTCAACATCGGAACACAGCTCAGGCTCGACGATTTCACGCCCGAGCAGGTGCGCGATCTGAACGAGCGGCACGGCGCGCCGTTGAATGACCACGAGTGCGAGCAGATGATGGCGCTCCTGGGCGGGCATCCTTATCTGGTGCGCCAGGCGTTGTATACCCTGGTAGACGAAGAGTTGACCTGGGATAAACTCGATCACATCGCTGCCCATCCATCCGGCCCGTTTGGCACACACCTTCGCCAATACCTGTGGCTGCTGCGCGACAAACCGCACCTGGTCAACGCGATCAAGGATATTCCAAGACGGAAAATGTGTTCGGATGAGATCGTGTTGATCCGTCTGATCGCCGCCGGGTTGGCGCGGCAGGAACAGGATGGCACATGCCGGCTGCGCTGTTCGTTGTATGAGCGGTATTTCGGGGAGACG
Organism: Anaerolineae bacterium; assembly: GCA_016931365.1. The sequence continues at coordinate 4,175 of JAFGEY010000348.1, read as the reverse complement.
CTGCGATGAGCGAATACCAGGCTGCCGAGTTTTTCAAGGTGGGCGGGGCGCTGGCTCCCGATGCGCCCGGTTATGTGATCCGCCAGGCCGATGAGCAGTTGTTGCAGGCCGCGCTGGCCGGCCGGTATTGCCACGTGCTGACCGCCCGGCAGATGGGCAAGTCCAGCCTGATGGTGCGCACGGCCAGCCGGCTGCGAGAAAAAGGCATTCGCACAGTCATGATCGATCTGAGCGAGATCGGCGCCAATGCCACGGCCGACCAGTGGTATTTTGGCCTGATCAGCCGCTTCAAACGCCAGTTGATCCTGGCGGTAGACGATGCAGCCTGGTGGCGCGAGCGGGAACAGCTTGGCCCGCTGCAGCGGTTTTCCGATTGCCTGCGCCAGGTGGTGCTGGAAGAGATTCAAGAACCTGTTGTGGTCTTTATTGACGAGATTGACTCGACGCTGAATTTGCCCTTCACCGACGACTTTTTTGCCGTCATCCGCGCCCTCTACAACGCCCGCGCCAGCGATCCGGCCTGTAACCGGCTGACCTTTGTCCTGCTCGGCGTGGCCCGCCCGTCTGATTTAATCAAAGAGCGGACGCGCACCCCGTACAACATTGGTACGTCCATTGACCTGCACGATTTCACCACCGATGAAGCGCAAACGCTGTTGGAAGGTCTGGCCGCCTTGCCGGGACAGCAAGAAGCCATCTTGCAGCGGGTGCTCCACTGGACGGGTGGACATCCCTATCTGACACAAAAGGTCTGCGCCGAGATCGTCGAACAGGGCGGCGAGTGGGGAGTGGAACAGATTGACGGCCTGGTGCGGCAGCTCTTCCTGGCCGAGGGGGCGCGCAAAGAGACCAACCTGCAATTCATCCGCGAACGGGTGCAGGCGAGCGACGAGCGCGGAACCATGCTGCGCGTGTACCGCAAGGTGTGGAACGGCAGGCCGGTTCAGGATGAAGAACGCTCGGTGGCCAAAAGCCAGCTCAAGCTGACCGGGCTGGTCAAAACTGCGCCGGGTGCCCAGCTCGCTGTGCGCAACCGCATCTATCGCCAGGTTTTTGACCGGAAATGGATACAGGAAAACATGCCGGTGCAGCCGATGCAGTGGGCGGCGCTGGCCGCGGCCGCAGTTGCCGTCATTGCCATCCTGGTGGTCAGTTGGCTGATCTACCAGGAGAAAAACCGCCCCGTCGAGATCAAGGCCGAAACCTATCGCAGCACGTTCCTATCCTCATCCAGTGCGGACGTGCGCATCACCAACCTGGCCAACCTGTTTGAGTTGGGGGACGAGTACCAGGATGAGGCGCGCAACCTATTTTTTGATCTGGATGACGATCAACGCCTGGCGCTGTTTGAGGGGCTATCGGACCCGCAGACAATGGGTAGCGAAGTAGTGACGGTTGTAAAAGCAGTGTATCAGGATGTGCGGCTGGAAAACCGCGAGCGAGATAATCAGCTTTTGCGAGTCATGGCCAGGGTTCTGTATAACTCGGAAGATGAAAACATACTAGAAACCGAGGCGCTAGCGATGGAGATAGACTATTGGATGGATGGACGCGATTTTGCTGCAAAGAAAAATTGGGGTTCTGCCAAGGAGCAATATACCAAAGCTGCCGAGGCTATCAATGATTGGAATCCAGATTACAAGAACCCTGCCATTCTATTTGATCGAGGGGTGGCTTGCACGGCCCTGGGAGAGTATGAAATGGCTTTGAGCGATTTGCAAGCGACAATCGAGGTAGATAAAAAGCGCGAGATACAGGTTAAGCAGATAATCAACCAAAACTCTGGCTTGTTTACATACTTGGGGCTGCATCGTCAAGAGTATCTGATTATTGCTACCTGGTTTCCCACTCTGACGCCAACTTATACACCGACCCATACACCGACCGGCATACCAATGCATACATCTGACCCAACTGCTACGTTATCTCCAACACCTACATCAACTGTAACACCCATACTTACGCCGGCTCCTACCACACCGGTAATAGTGCCTGGTCCAACACCGACTCAACTTGTTGAAGGTAGTATCTGGGTATGGACTGATAACAGTGCAATGGTCTATGTACCGGCCGGTGTCTTCTGGATGGGAAGCACTGAAGATGAAATTCAAGAAATCGTGTTGGACAAGTGTCCTTCATGTGATAAAGAGGACTATACTCGTGAGCAACCTTTACATGAAGTATATCTGGATGCGTTTTGGATCGATCAGACTGAGGTTACCAACACTCAATTCGCCATTTTTTTGAATGAGCAACGCAATCTCGTATGGGATACAAGAGAAAGGTGGTGGCAATATTCGGGAATTGAATTTGTAAATCAAGAGTATCGCTCCAAAGAAGGATTTGCAGATTATCCAGTCGTTTATGTAACCTGGGATGAAGCTGTTGCTTATTGTCAATGGGCAGGCAAAAAATTGCCGACAGAAGCAGAATGGGAAAGAGCTGCGCGTGGTGTTTATAGATACATTTATCCATGGGGAAATGATTCTGTTGGTGTGCGTTGGAATTTTTGTGATAAACAATGTATATATTCACACAAAAGTACTCTTATTGATGATGGTTATAAGCAGGCAGCTCCGATCGGAAGCTATCCATTGGGAATGAGTCCGTGTGGGACGCTAGACATGGCTGGAAATGTTTCAGAATGGGTTATGGATTGGTACAGTGAAGATTTTTACAAAATATCTCCTCGTGATAATCCACAGGGACCTCTTTTAGGTCGTACACGCGTTATTCGGGGCGGATCTTTTGATACAACTTGGATACGCACGCGCAGTACATATCGTGACAATGAAGACCCCGAATTTCGATTTTTCTCCTTAGGTTTTCGTTGCGCTCGTTCGGCGTCTGAACCAATTATGACCCCAATACCTATACCGACAGTAGAACCAACAAAAGAAAGAGCAGGAATAGTATATATACCTGCTGGCGAATTTGTGATGGGTAGCAATGACAGCAATGCAGCTGCCCGTATCAATGAAAAACCTCAGCATAAGGTCTATTTGGATGCTTTTTGGATTGATCGCACGGAAGTGACTAATGCACAATACAAACAATGTGTAGATGGTGGACACTGCGATCCTCCGACTCAATCTGGTTCGGCGACTCGTAATAGCTACTTTGGGAATCCCGAGTTTGACGATTATCCAGTCATCTATGTAAACTGGGAAATGGCTAATCAGTATTGTCTTTGGGTTGACGGGCGAGTGCCGACGGAAGCCGAATGGGAAAAAGCTGCTCGTGGGACTGATGGACGAATCTATCCTTGGGGCAACAACTTTGATGGTCTGAAGCTCAACTTTTGTGATACCCAATGTACACTCTCCTGGCGAAATATGAATTGGAATGATGGATATGCCGATACCGCGCCAGTAGGCAGCTATTTGTCTGGAGCAAGCTCATATGGCGTATTAGATATGGCAGGAAATGTGTGGGAATGGGTTGCGGATTGGTATGACGAAAAATACTATGAAATTTCGCCGTATATAAATCCTCAAGGATCATCTATTTTTGAACGAGAACACATTCATCGTGGCGGATCGTGGGATAGTAATGCTGAATATACCCAAACTGCTCTCCGCTATCCTGTCCCTACATATCACTCTGTTAATACTTTGGGATTTCGATGTGCTTATTCTACCCCATAGCAGAGGAAAGCAAAATGCTTAATATCTACCGCGCAGACAAGTTCTTCACCGTGGAAGGTACACTCTCTCGGGAAGCTATCTATGTAACTCGTCTGGCAGATACAGAACTTCTTCATGCAATCTTATCAGACGAGTACTGCAACATCCTCACCCCCCGCCAGATGGGTAAATCCAGCCTGATGGTGCGCACCGCTGCTCATTTGCAGCAAGAGGGAGTGCGCATTGCTGCGATTGATCTGACCGACATTGGCGCCGACTTGGGCGCGGAAGAGTGGTACCTGGGCCTGATTACTTGCCTCAAGCAGCAGCTTGGTCTGTCTGTGGACGAAAAAGGCTGGTGGAATGAGCGTGTCCAGCAGGTCGCCGTGCAGCGCTTTGCCGATTTCCTGCGCGACATCGTCCTGACCGAGATCGCCGACCCGGTCGTGATTTTTGTGGACGAGATCGATACCACGCTCAGCCTGCCCTTCACCGACGATTTTTTTGCCGCCATCCGTGCCGCTTACAACGCCCGCGCCAGCGATCCGG
>JAFGEY010000347.1 GCA_016931365.1 Anaerolineae bacterium | reverse complement strand
TGTTGATCCAGAGCCACGCCGGCGAGGTGGAGCTTTTGCCGGCCCTGCCCACCTCCTGGACCAGCGGCAAGGTGCTCGGCCTGCGCGCCCGCACCGGCTACGAGGTGGACATCGAGTGGGAAAACAGCAAGCTGACCCAGGCGACAATCCGCTCGGCGTTGGGGACAGTACCCGTGGTCCGCATCCAGGGGGAACCGGCCGATGCAAAAACGGATCCACGCATTACCCTGGTCATTGCCAAATAAGGACGGGCGGCGGTCAGACTGGAGATGTCATTGAGAATCTCGAATGAAATTGCATATAGGGCCTATCCCGTGAAATTCTTGCTTTCTGGGCAATGATTTTCGGGGCGGCAAGTCCCTGTTCTGTTCCGATTGATTCGGGATAGGGAGGGAGATGATTGTTTTGACAAGAGATATATTCAACAACTGTATATTTGTCGCAAAAATAGAATAACGAAAGCGCCAAGTTCAGCGACAATCCCCACACATCGCGCATCCATGCAGTATCGGTACGACGCTGCCAATCGCATCCTTTGCATCCCTTTCAGAACATGCTATAATGGCAACAACTTTACAGCGAGGCAACATATTTGGCCGAAAACGAGACGGAAGATCAAAGGCAGACCGAGCCTTCCGGGACCCAATCTCAACGCCCGCGCGCGCGCATCTGGAAGTCGATCCTGGCGCTGGCGCTGGCGGTCACTATTTCGGCAGCGGTGATCGTCATCGGCCGGCGGATCGATCCCGCGCAATTCCAGCGTTATGGATATCCAGGCGTGTTCATCATTAACTTGCTGGGCAACGCAACGATCATTATGCCCGTGCCCAGCCTGGCCGTCGTCTCGGCAGTGGGCCCTTTTCTCAATCCGTACCTGGTCGGCGTGGTCGCCGGTTTGGGGTCGGCGTTGGGCGAATTGACCGGCTATCTGGCCGGTTACAGCGGTCGTGCTGCGGTCGACAACCAAAAAATCTATGCCAAGATCGTCGGCTGGACGAACAAATACGGTCTGTGGGTCATTTTTGTGCTGTCGATCATCCCCAACCCGTTGTTCGACCTGGCCGGGATCGCCGCGGGCGCGCTCAAGGTATCGCTGTGGCAGTTTTTACTGGTTTGTTGGGCCGGCAAGACAATTAAGATGATTGTTTTTGCGCTGGGCGGCGACGCTTTTGTGCGGCTGTTTTGGCCCTAAATTTAATCTGGAGTTAATCGTGATCGGTGTTGGCGACACACTCAACAACCGCTATCAACTGCTCTCGCTCGAAGGCGAAGGCGGGATGGCCAGCGTTTACAAGGCGCACGACCTGAAACTCAAGCGCACGGTGGCAGTCAAGGTGCTGCGCGCCGGCGAAGAGGCCAACGAGGCCTTTCAGCGCGAGGCGCAGGCTGCGGCGGGCATTCCACACCCCAATATTGTTGCCGTGTACGACATCGGCCAAGACGGCGACGCGGCCTACATTGTGATGGAATACGTGCAGGGCCCGACGTTGCAAGAAGTGATCCACGCCGAAGCGCCCTTTTACGTGGGGCGCGCGCTGGATATTGCCGCGCAAATCTGCACCGCCGTCGAGTTTATTCATCACCAGGGCATCATCCACTGCGACTTGAAGCCGCTGAACATCTTGATCCTGGCCGACGGGCAAGTCAAAATCACCGACTTTGGCATCGCCCAACGCCTGGAAACCGGGGCGCTGCACGGAGGGAAAAGCTGGGGCACGCCACACTATGCCGCCCCAGAAGTGATCTCTGGCAAGCCGATCTCCCCCGCCGCCGACGTGTATGCCATCGGCATCATATTGTACGAGATGCTGACCGGCAAGCGCCCATTCAACGGGCCAACCGCCGCCGAAATCGCTCGCCAGCACGTCCTAAACGCACCACCGCCGGTCGAGCAGGTCAACCCACGCATTCCACGATATGTGCGCCAGGTGCTCGACCGCGCGTTGGACAAAGACCCGGACAAGCGCTATCGCACCGCCGGGCAGATGGGGCAACTGCTGAGCAGTTATCGCCAGCGCGGCGAAGCGATCACCCAGCCACTCACCCCGGTTTCGACACCCCAACCGACAGTGGTCGAACCGCAAGTGGCGACCAGCCAGCCAGCGGCGCAAACAGGCCCCTTGCCGGCGGCCGCGCCAGTCGTCCGATTCGACTGGACGCTGTTTATCCTGGGCATCGTCGCCTTGATCGCCGTGATGGGGCTGATCCCGTTGTGGGGCACGGTAGTCACTCGTGCACTGACCCCACCCACGCCGATGCCAACCGTCGACGCCACCGCCACACCTACACCGACCTGGACGCCGCAAACGGGCAGTGGGCCGATCGTTGACCCGACCTTCACACCAACCGTTCCGCCCGAAGAGCGCGTGTTGGTGCCAGAATTGGTCGGCAAGCCGTTTGAAGAAGCCGAGCAACTGGCTCAAGAAAGCAAGCTGATCCTGGCTGTACTCGAAAGCCTGCACGATATGGAGGTTGCGGTCAATCATGTGATCTCGCAAACGATCGCCGCAGGAGAACAGGTCGCCATTAACGACGAAATCGGCGTGACGATCAGCCTCGGCCCGCCGATGGTAATAATGCCTAACGCAATTGGCTTTCCGGTGGCGATCAAGCAGCTTGACCTGGAAGATTTGGGCCTGACCGTGACCCTCACCGAAACGCGCAGCTTTGAACCCAAGGGGTTGGTGATCGACCAGATTCCCCCCGCCGACACCGAAATCTTGGCCGGAAGTACAGTCACGCTGACCATCAGCAGCGGCGCAGAAGGCGAAGTACGTGCTAACCTGGATTACAAGCTGATCCTGATCTCGTGCGAATTCAACGCACAGACCCTGCACCCCGGCGACAGGCTCGAATTGACCCTGACCTGGGAAATGCTCGACCGGTTGGCGCACGACTATAAGCTGTTTGTCCACATCGCCGATACCAATGGCAATATTGCCACGCAGATCGACCAACCGCCGCGCTCCGACCGCCCGACATCGACCTGGCAAATTGGCGAAACACTGTCCAGCATACACACCCTGACTCTGCCGGCCAACACCGCGCCCGGCATCTACACTGTCCGCCTGGGCTTGTACAAGGACAATCAACGCCTGCGCGTCGTCGATGCCGGGTTAGCCAGCGCTCAGAGTGACGCCATTATTGTCGGAGAAATTGAGGTCAGATAATTTTTGCCAAGATCGTCTATACTCTGGTATAATTCAACCAATTGGCAGCAGTAGAGGATAAAAATCGGCAGTATCTATGACAAGATGCCGCATACGGAGGATTGGTAGTGAGATCAAATCATTGGCGAAATGGGCTGGTTTACCTGCTCATTTTGACGGCAATTGTCCTGATCATCTGGCAAGTGATGGAGCGATCCACATCACCGGAACGAATGGACATTACAGGACTGGCACAAACGATCAAAGAAGGCCGCGTCGATCAGCTAACAGCAACAACGGAAAACAAGATCCAAGTAGTCTATCGCAAAAAAAGCGGTGAACAGGCACAATCAGTCGTGTTCAAAGAATATGGCGTCGGTCTGCTGGAAACGCTGCGCGACCTGGGCGTTACGACCGAAGAATTGAACGCGATCTCGAAAGTCGAGTTTGTTCCCCCGCCGGACTGGCTCAACATCCTCACCGCACTTGGCACCATCTTGCCGACGATGTTGGTGGTCGGGATGATCTATTTTATGTTCCGGCAGGCGCAGGGCACCAACAACCAGGCCCTTTCCTTTGGCAAAAGCCGCGCGCGGATGTTCACCGGCGACCAACCCACGATCACTTTTGACGATGTGGCCGGAGTGGAAGAGGCCAAAGAAGAGCTTCAGGAGGTGGTCGAGTTTCTCAAAGAGCCGGAAAAGTTTATCGCGCTGGGGGCGCGAATCCCCAAGGGCGTGCTGCTCGTCGGCGCGCCGGGCACGGGCAAAACGCTGATGGCCAAAGCCGTCTCTGGTGAGGCCGGGGTGCCTTTTTTCAGCATCAGCGGCTCCGAGTTTGTGGAAATGTTTGTTGGCGTGGGCGCTTCGCGCGTGCGCGACCTGTTCGATCAGGCCAAACGACACTCGCCGTGCATTGTCTTTGTTGACGAGATCGACGCCGTAGGACGGCATCGTGGTGCGGGGTTGGGTGGCAGCCACGATGAGCGCGAGCAGACCTTGAACCAGATTCTGGTCGAGATGGACGGCTTTGACACCGACACCAACGTGATCGTCGTCGCTGCCACCAACCGCCCGGACATCCTCGACCCGGCGCTGCTGCGTCCGGGCCGCTTTGACCGCCGCGTGGTGCTCGACCGGCCCGATATCAAGGGGCGCGAGGCGATCCTCAACGTCCACATCAAAGGCAAGCCGCTGGCGACCGACGTGGACGTCTCGGTGCTAGCCAAGCTGACGCCGGGCTTTGTCGGCGCAGATATCGAAAACCTGGTCAACGAAGCGGCGATCCTGGCTGCGCGGCGCAACAAGCGGCACATCGAGATGAGCGAATTCCAGGAAGCGATCGAGCGCGTGATCGCCGGGCCGGAGCGAAAAAGCCGCCTGATCACCGAAGAAGAAAAAGAGGTACTGGCCTATCACGAAGCCGGCCACACTGTCGTCCAGCACTTTTTGCCCATGTGCGACCCGGTGCGCAAAGTCACCATCGTTTCACGCGGCATGGCGCTCGGCTTTACGATGAGCCTGCCCGATGACGACCGTCTGTTGATGAGCAAGAACAAATTCCGCGACGATATGGCCGCATTGCTGGGCGGGCGCGTCGCCGAAGAACTGATGTTTGACGATGTAACCACCGGAGCCGGCAACGATCTGGAGCGCGTCACCAAGCTAGCTCGCCAGATGGTCACCCGTTACGGAATGAGCGCCAAACTTGGCTCGATGACCTTTGGTCAAAAAGAAGAGCTGGTTTTTTTGGGGCGCGAGATTTCCGAGCAGCGCGATTATAGCGAAGAGATGGCCCGGCAGATCGACCAGGAAGTGCGCCTTTTTATCGACGAGGCGTACAACCGGGCCAAAAACCTGCTCACGGAGAAAAAAGACAAACTGGTCGCCATCGCCACCCGGCTGATCGAAGTGGAAACGCTCGACAGCGATGCTATTGAAGCAATTCTCGATGACAAGGTGAGGACAGTGCCGGTTCCGGCATAATCTGACCTGCAAAAAACAGCCAGGGTGCGCACCCTGGCTGTTTTTATTTTCCAATTAGCAGGAGCACAGCAATGCCAGTGCTGCGCCCCTACCGGACCCCATTTTTAGAACAGCTATTTTTCAATCTCTTGCCGGATCAGTTCACGGCGCAGGACCTTACCGACCATCGTCTTGGGCAGATCGTCGCGAAATTCGACAAAACGAGGCCGTTTGTACGGAGCCAAGTTTTCCTCGCAAAAGGCCAAAATCTCTTCCTCAGTGGCCGTCTCACCCTCTTTGAGCACGATCCACACCTTGGGACGCTCGCCCCTTTCTTCCACCTGAATGCCCGCGGCGACGACTTCCTTGACCTTGGGGTGCTGGTAGAGCACCTCTTCGATCTCGCGTGGATAGACGTTGTAGCCGCCCGCACCGAGGATCATGTCCTTTTTGCGATCCTGGATCTGGAAAAAGCCGTCTTTAGTCATCACCACGATGTCGCCGGTGTACAGCCAGCCGTTGCGCAGCATGTTTTCCGTCTCGGTGGGCATATTCCAGTATCCCTTCATCACCTGCGGCCCCCTGATGCACAACTCACCCACCTCGCCGGGGGCCAACTCTTGCTCGCCCGTCTCTACATCGACGATCCTGGCGTCGGTGTCAGGCAGCGGCAGGCCAATATAACCGATGCGGTTGTTGCCATCAAAGACCGGGTTGACGTGTGTGACCGGCGAGGCCTCGCTGAGGCCGTATCCCTCGACCAGAGACGCGCCGGTGATTTTTTGGAACCTTTCCTGTACCTCGCCGGGCAGCCCTGCCGCGCCGCTCATACAGGCTTCAATTGAACTCACGTCGTATTTGCCCGCCGCCACATCGGGGCTGTTGTTGATCGCCACGTACATTGCCGGAACACCGGGATAAATCGTTGGCTTGAACTTGTCAATCGTCTCAAGCACGTCCTTCAAATCGCGGGGATTGGGCACCAGGATCATGCTGCCGCCCGTATAGATTGCGTGATTCATACAAGATGTCATCGCATAACTGTGATACAGCGGCAGTGCCGTCAGCATTTTGGGCGGTCGGTTAATCGTGTTCAACCAGTGCGAGCACTGCAATGTATTGCACACCAGGTTGCGATGGCTCAACTGCGCGCCTTTGGAGACACCGGTCGTGCCGCCGGTATACATCAGCACCGCCGTGTCGTCGAGGGCCTTTTGTACCGGCGTTGGCTTGGCTGGAGCCGACTTGAGCACATCCTGGAACCAATAGGTTTGAGCATCGCCACTGATGTCGGCATAATAGCCACGTTTCTTTTCCAGCAGCAGCGTAAAGATGATTTTGAGCAGGCTTGGGAAATAGCTTTGAATCTTGGCCACGATCACGCGCTTGAGCGGAGTTTGAGCGCGAATGCTCTTGACCATCTCGTAAAAAGCGCTAAAAGTGATCAGCGTCTCGGCGCCCGAATCGTTGAGCTGATATTCCAACTCGCGCGCCACATAAGTAGAGTTGCAGGGCACGGCGATAGCTCCGATGCGCAGTGCGGCATAATAGCCGATCACAAACTGCGGGCTGTTAGGCAGGTGAATCGCCACCCGGTCGCCCTTCTTCACGCCCAACTGCTGCAAAGCCGCCGCCAGTCGATCGACCTGCGCGTCGAGTTGTGTGTAGGTCAATTTGCCACCCTTGATGATCGTCGCTACGGCATCAGGGGACTTGAGCGTGCTGTTGGTCAAGGCTTGATCAAGCGTAATATCGGGGTAATCGATCGTGTGTGGCACATGCGAATCGTAATGCTGAAACCAGGGCTTGTCCATCTTTCCTCCCAAAATGATCAATCTAGAAAACCATCAACGTCCAACGACTAAAACACCTGCGCAAGCGCCAAGTTGCAACCTAAACACAGATGGCGGGTCCGCAACCCGCCATCTGGAGACGTCTTTACAATCAAGCTTTCTTGAGCTAACCCGCCGTTGATCAGGTCAGCCTTTTGGCAGCAAAAGACGCTTTATTCAAGGGTCATCCTTCGACGAGTCACCCCCCAGGTCAGAATCAACACCCCCAGGCCAATCACCACTGCCGCTAGCACAAGCAACCAACTATCAGGACTGACCTCTCCCGTCGATGGCATCACGGCCGGCGCCTCTGATGTAGGCGTGAATGTAGGTTCCACAGTTGGGTTAACCGGTGCGGGCGTCTCGGGTGAAGGCGTAATCGTGGGCGTTGATCGCGCACCCGGTGGCATTGTCCGTTCAGGAGGAGGCATTTCACGCGTGGGCGTGCTGCGCGTTTGAGCTGCAATCGGAGCAGGATCCAACAACAACGAAACACTTACCAGAGCCATTAAAAAAATGCCTATCCACGACCATATCCAACAACTAGAACGGCTCATTGCCCCTCCTCAGACTATCGTCGTATGACAAACCCCAGGCAGCTCTGCACTTGGGTTATCAGTATAACACAAAACTGGAATTCATTCAAAAAAGACGCCACCAATTGCTTGGTGGCGTCTCGTCTCAACATTGCTTCAGTGAGGAGACCGTCGCTCAGGCAGGACAGGCGGAAGCTCCTGCACCTGAACATTGGCTCCGCCTACGCCACCGACGTGTACCGTCAGCGGGCCATAGACGTTGTTGTTTTCGTTCGCCTCGTACACTCTGGCCCATGGCGGCGGCGTCGCGGTTCGCTCATCGACCGAGTCCACCTGGACGTACAGCGTATGGTCGCCGGGTGTTTGCCATGGATCCGGGAAGTAAGGCAGCCAATCGGGCGGAATATCAGCCTTGGTCAACACGATGCTTTCACCAGCAGCCAAGGATGAAACCCACCACACCCCGCCATAAGTGCCCACGTCAAAGAAGGGCGTGTTGGGCTTGATTGGCAGCCGCTGCGGCAGCGGGTCTACGTAAAGGTCTACCCACACGCCGTCGCTCAGTGCCACATTGCCGATGTTCCTGACTGTGACACGGATGTCCCAGGCCTCGCCGGCGGCCGGTTCGGCCGGAACTACTTGCACCTCTTCGACGATCAGGTCTGGCAGCGCCAGGCCACTAAAGTTGCTGGCGACCAGGGGCAAAAAGATCCTATATCTGCCAACAAAGTTTCCAAAACTGACCATCGTTGTCGTGTCGCCGTTGGGCTCGATCGGCCATTCTTCGACATGCCCGGCATTGTCAGTGGCCCGGCTACGGAAGTAAAAGGTCTCTGGATCCTGGTCTACGTAAACGGGCACATACATCGCCTCAGTTTCCGTTGTATGCGTGAGCCAGTCTGTCCACACACCGTCGCCAACCTTCACCTGCACGTCGAAGAAAGTGATTCCCGCGCCGATGATCGTATCATCGCCCGTCCATTCGACAGTAAAGCCAGCCTGGCCTGCTGCGGCCGGTGAAGTCGCCGCCGAAACAGGTGGCACCGTGTCATAGATGGTCATGCCCTTGCCGTCCTGGGCAATGACCTCGGGATTGCCAGCCTCATCCATAGCAACGGTGGCAAAGTAGTAATGCCCATCCCCATCGGTAGGTGTGAAGTCAAAGATACCACTTTTAGCGATGGAAAAAGCTACATCATGCCAGTCCCCTGTTTCGCCATAGCGATAGTACAGATAGGTGTACTTGGCATCGAACGATGCCGTCCAGGTGATGACGATCGATGGCGCGCCGGCATACATCGGCGCCGTCATAGTCGAATCGGGCGGCGTGTCGTCAAAGTCAATCTGATCGTCGCCAAAGCCAGCGGGAGCAGATTCGACATTGCGCACCTGGTCTATGGCCACGGTGGCAAAGTAGTAAGTGCCGCTGCCTGAGGTTGGCGTGTAGACAAAGCTGCCGCTCATGCCAACCATCGCCAGACCGGTATCCGTCCACGCGCCGATGGGCTGGTATTTGACCCACAGGTGTACCTCACGCACGCCGCTGCCGCTGTCGCTGGCTTCCCAGTCAACGGTGATCGGCGCCGAGTTAGTCGCCTCATTGGCGATGTTGGCCTTGGAGTTGGGCGGCAGGTTGTCTTGCACAAAGTTGATCGCTGCCGTATCGGTCAGACCCAGCGTGTCGGCCACCGTGAAAAGCACATTCGACTGCGTGCCGGCATTGGCCTCTACCGAGTAGCCAGCCGTCCACGGCGCGGCCGTGTCTGCCGGCGGCATGTCGCCAAAGGCTGTACCACCCATCAGGCCGGCCGGATGCGGTTCGACCATGGTGACTGCTACAGTGAGCGTCTGGCCGGCGCCTTCACCGGCGCGGGTGTTCAGATACACCGTGCCGCCATCGGCGGTGAGGCCAGGGTTGTAAAAGTAGAGGCTGTCAGACGTGACATTTACCGTGTCCACGGCCGGCGCGGCCGCGTCATAGCTGAACGTGCCACTGCCATAGACGCTTTCCACATTGCCGACGGCATCAGTCGCGCGAGAGCGGACGGTGTAGGTCTCTCCATCGGCAGGTGCAAAACCATAACTCCACGAGTTCGTACCGGCGGCGCGCAGCCAGGTGGCCGCCGCGCCCCAGCTCGTACCGTCAAAGTACAGGCCGTCGCCGCGCTGGATGGTGAGGTCTACAAAAGATACTGCCGCCATCGGCGCCAAGGCTGCACCACCGATCTGGCCGGGCCAGGCCGCGCCCACATACAGGCCATTAGTGGCTATCGATGAATCGGGCTCGTCGGTGGTGTAGCTAAAGCTGCCCACACCATAACTCACTTCCCAGTTGTCCGCAGCGTCGACAGCGCGAGATTGAACATTGTAACTCTCACCGCTGGTTGGCACAAAGGCATAGCTCCAGGACGCAGCGCCGGTGGTGAGCAGCCAGGTCGGGGCAGCGCCCCACGTTGTTCCGTTCCAGTACTGGCCATTGGAGGCGCGCTGGAGGGTGATCTGCACTGCGCTCACGCCAGAAGTCGCGTCGCTGGCCGTGCCCTGGATGCTGCCCGTCCAACTGGCCGGGCCGTAAGAGCCGCTGGTCGTCACTGCCGAGTCGGGCAGAGCCAAGTCCATCGTGATCCCGCTCGAGTCGGCTGAGACCGGGCCAACCGTGCCGACGCCGTTGACGGCAGTGATGCGATAGCGAATGGTAGATGTATCCGTGAATACTTGCGGATCATCCCAGAAGGTTTGGGCATAGCTGGCCTGGACAGTCTGCCATACGCCGCCGTTGATGCTGCGCTCGATGGTATAGAAGATGGTGGAACCGGTGTCGGGCACGGCGTTCCAGAAAACATAGAACGTGTTGTCTTGATCCCAGACGTTGTCAGCGCCGACGATGTCGCCCTCTCCCACGCCGGTTGGCCGGGCCGGCGTCTGGCTGTCGATGGTGACGCCGTTCGACTGCCTCCATGCGCTGGTCAAACCAACCGAGTCCACCGCGCGCACGCGATAGATAAGCTGTGTGGCGTCGGGATGTGTGACCGGATCGAGATAGGATGTCGTCGTGATGCCGGTGGACACCGAGGCCCAGCTTGCGCCGCCGTTGGTGCTGCGCTCCAACGAGTAAGTTACGTCGGAGGTGTCGGTCACGCCGCTCCAATAGACAGTGATGTTGCCGTCGGCGTCCAGGTTCACGTCGGGGCTTTCTTCCGTCACTGCGGCCGGCGCGGCAGGTGCGGTGGTATCCACACGCACGGCCAGGTGCGCCGCCGGCCCCCAGTTGTCAGCATTGTCCACCGCGCGGACATGGAAATACCACAGCCCGTCGGTGATATTAGTATAACTGCGTGTATTGCCGGTCGTGTCGGCAGCCAGGTCCGGCTCGGTATCGGGCGTGTGATCGAGAACGTACGAGTAACCCTTGATCCCCGACCCGCTGGATGGCGTCGTCCAGTTCAGCGTCGGATCGTTGTTGTTGTACCACACCGCCGGGTTCGGATGCGTGGGCGACGAGATGGTCGGCGCATCGGGGCCGCTGGACGAATAGTTGAACGTGCTGGTGCCAAGCGTCGTCTCGACGTTGCCGGCGTGGTCGGTGGCCCGCGATTGCAGGTTGTAGGTCTGGCCATCGCCGGGCGCAAAGGTGTAGGACCAGTTGGCCGCGCCGGCGGCGCGCAGCCACGTCTCAGTGGCAACCCAAGCCGAGCCAGCCCAGTACAGGCTGTCGGACTGGCGGCGGATGGTGATGTCTACAAAGGCCACGTCCGACGGGCTGTCACTGGCCGTGCCCTGGATGGAACCGGGCCAGGTAAAGGTGTTATAAAAGCCGCTGGTGTTGACCGCCGAGTCAGGCCGGCTAAAGTCCAGGGCCAGGCCATCGGAAGATGCCGAAGGCGCGCCGCTGAGGCCGGCGCCGGTGTGCGCGGTCACGCGATAGGCCACGCTCTCGCCAGACGAATACGAGGTAGAGTCTTCCCACTGCGTCGCCGTCAGGCCGGAAACCATCAGCTCCCACACGCCGTTGTTGTTGCGATTGCGTTCGACGCTGTAGGTGATGCCCGACGGGGTACCGGGCACGGCGGTCCAGAACACCAGGAAGGCATTGTCCTGGTCCCAGTCGTCGTCGGTGGGCGCGACATCGCCTTCACCGACGTTGGCCGGCGCAGCGGGCGTGGTCGTGTCAAACGAGACGCCGTTGGACTCAGTCCAGGCGCTGCTCAGGCCGGCGCCGTTGGTGGCGCGCACGCGAAACAGGACGGTGTCGCCATTGTCAAAAGCGCCCACCTCCCGGCTGGTAACGGTCAGGGCATCTGCATTGGGCACCAAGACCCATCCCATACCGTTAACATTGCGTTCCAGTCGATACGTGACGCCGGAGAGATCGGGCACCGCGCCCCAGTAGACGGCGACCGTGCCATCGCTGTCCCAGGCTACATCGGGCGATTCTTCAGTGACCGTCGCGGGCGCAGGAGGCGCAGTCGTATCTATGTTGACGCGGAAATGCGCCGCCGCGCCCCAGTTGCCGGCGCTGTCCCCGGCGCGGACGTGGAACCACCACGCGCCGTCGGCCTGGTCGACAAAGCTGGCTGTCGTGCCGGCCGTGTCGGCCACCGCATCGGGCGTCGTGGTCGAGAGTTGATCCAGGACAAAAGAGTAGCCCACCACCGGCACCGCACTCGACGGCACCGTCCAGCTAAAGGCCGGATCGTTGTTGTCGTACCAGTTCGTCTGCACCGGATGGGTGGACGACGAGATAGCCGGCGCGGCCGGGCCGGAACCAGAGTAAGTAAAGGTGTTTTGGCCAATGGTCGTCTCTACATTGTCGGCGTTGTCGGTGGCGCGCGAGCGCACCGTGTACGTCACCCCATCGGTCAAATTCGCAAGCGCAAACGCATACTGCCAGTTATACGTATCCGTGGCGCGCAGCCAGGTTTCGCCAGCAACCCACGCCGCCCCGCTCCAGTACTGGTTGTCGGACGAGCGACGGATGGTGATGTCCACGTACCCGACATCGGAGCCGGTATCGCTGGCGGCGCCAAAGACAAAGCCGGGCCAGTTGTAGGCATTATAGTAACCGTGCGTGGTCACCGCCGAGTCAGGCAGGGCAAAGTCGAGCGTGATGCCGCTGGACGCCTCCGACCACGCGCCTTCCAGCCCGGCGCCGTTGACGGCGCGGACGCGGTATTGCACCAGATCGCCGTTCGAGTAGGACACCGGGTCTTCCCAGGAGGCGCCTTCCACACCGCTGGTCGCGGCGACCCAGGTGCCGCCGTTGAGGCGCTTTTGGATGTCGTAGACCAGGCCAGAGCCGGTATCGGCCGGGGCAGTCCAGTAAACGTAAAAGGTGTTATCCTGATCAAATTCATCGTCAGTACCCACGGCGTCGCCCTCGCCCAGATTGGCAGGCGCGGCAGGAGTTTGGATGTCCACCGTGATACCATCTGAAGCGGTGGCGCTGCCGGCGGTATTGACGCCGTTGACGGCGGCGACGCGATAATGGATCTCCGTGCCATCGGGCTGCGTCTGGCCATCATAGTAGGATGTGCCGGCCAGCCCTTGCGCGACCACGTTCCAGCTTCCCGCGCCAAGCTGCTTTTCCAGGCGGTAAGTGATGCCGGAACCGGTGTCGCTGACGGCGGCCCAGTAGACGGTGAGCGCGCCGTCGGCGTCGTAATCCACGTCAGGATTCTCTTCGCGCACCCAGCCGGGCGCAGCGACGGTATTGCTGTCTATGGTCATGCCATCCGACTCGCGCCACGCGCCGACGAGGCCCGCGCCGTTGATGGCGCGGACGCGGTAACGGATCACGTCGCCGTCGTTGTACGCGCCGCTGTCCGGGAAGCTGGTCGTGCCGCCGGGCAAGGCCCCTGCGCCGGGCACGAGCGTCCACACGCCGCTGTTGACCTGCTTTTCCAGGCGGAAAGTGATGCCCGAGCCGGTATCAGTCACGCTGCCCCAAAAGACAGTCACGCTGCCGTTATAACTCCAGTCCATGTCCGGGCTGTTTTCGGTGACCTCGGCCGGGGCAGCCGGCGTATCCACGTCAATGCGGATGCCGTCTGAGGATGCCGGCGCGTTAAAGCTGCCCACGCCGTTGATGGCCGTCACATGGTACTGGACGAATTCGCCATCCTGGTGCGTGAGCGGATCGAGATACGAGTTGGACGTGAGGCCCTCGGCCACCAGCGTCCACGGGCCGGGAGCGCCCAGGCTGGTTACCTGCCGTTCCAGCCTGTAGGTCAGGCCGGAACCGGTGTTGTTGGAAGCGGCCCAGTAAACGCGCACCGAGCCATCGGAGTCGTAATCCTGATCGTTCGGATCGGCGGCGTTTTCGGTGACCCAGGCCGGCGTGAGCGGCGCGTCGTTATCTACGGTCACGCCGTCGGATTGCGTGGTCGATCCGGTGAGGTTGACGCCGTTGCGCGCCGAGACGCGGTAACGGATAAAAGCGCCATCGGCATAGCCGGTGGCCGGGTCGAGGTATTGGGTGCTTGGCACCGTATTGCTCAAAACAACCCATGTCCCCGGGCTGGTGCTGACCTCTCGCTCCACGATATAGACGATGCCGGAGCCGGTGTTGGACACCACCGTCCAGTAGACGGTGACACTCCCATCATAGTCCCAATCCACATCGGGCGATTCTTCGGTCACGCCGGTGGGCGCGCCGGGCGTGGTCGTGTCAATGTGCAGGGCATAGTGTCCCGCCGGGCCCCAGTTGTTGGCGCTGTCTCGTGCACGGACATGGAAATACCATGCTCCATCGCCCACATCCGGCAAGCTGATGCTGTCCGTCCACAAGTTTTCAATGGCCAGCGGCATCGTGCCGGGGTTCTGATCCAGCACATAGGCATAGCCGGCCACGGTCACGCTGCTGACCGTCGTCCAACTCAGAATCGGGTCGTTGTGATTGTACCACGTGTCCTGGTCGGGATGGGTGGTCGAGGCAACGACCGGCGCTTGCGGGCCCTGGCTGGCATAGGTAAAGCTGTTGATGCCGAAACTGGCCTCGACATTGCCGGCCTCGTCAGTAGCGCGCGACTGCAAGCTGTAGGTATGCCCGCTAAGCAGATTGGACCTGTCCAGCAGGTAATACCAGTTCGTCGTGTCGGTCGCCGTCAGCCAGGTTAAAGCGCCGGCCCAGGCGGCGCCGTCCCAGTAAAGGCCTGCGTCCGTGTCGTAAATCGTGACTTGCACATGGCGGACGCCCGCATAGTCATCGGTCGAAGCGCCGTTGATCCGGCCGGGCCAGCTCGTCGCGTTATAGTAGCCGGTGGTGGCCACGGTCGAGTTGGGCTGGCCGGTATCCACGGTGACGCCATCGGAGGCAGTGGAAACTGAACCTGACGTCCCCGCGCCGTTGATGGCGGTCACCTGGTAGAGCACCTGGTCGCCGTTGGAGTAGGCCTGCGGGTCGTCCCACGAGGTAGCGGTGACGTTGGCCGCCGCGACGCTCCAGCCGCCGCCGTTGACGTTGCGTTCGACGGTGTAGTAAATCTGGTCGCCGGTGGCGGTGGCCGAAACGCCCGTCCAATAGACGATAAAGCTGTTAGCGTTCACATAGTCCAGGTCGGCGCCGACAACGAGGCCCTCGCCGACGCCGGTCACCTGGGCGGGTGTGTCGCGGTCCACCAGCACGCCGTCGGAAACTGTCCACCCGCTTGGCTGCCCAACAGGGCGATTGCCATTGCGCGCCAGGACGCGATATTCAATGAATGTTTCGTCACCAAAAGTTTGGCTGGCGCGGAAGCTAGTCGTGGTGAGATCGGAGGCCAGGTCGAGCCAGCCGCCGCCAGCTATTTGCCATTGCAGATCATAGGTGATGCCACTGCCGGTGTTGGCAGCGGCGGCCCAATACACCGTCACATCACCGTTTACATGAAAATCTACATCGGAGTTTTCTTCGTAAATCCAGCCCGGGGCGGCAGGCGTCTCGCGGTCGAGGGTGATGCCATCGGAGAGCTTGTACGGCCCGGCGGTGCCGGCGCCGTTGACCGGCGTCACGCGATACTTGATCACTGTGCCGTCGGGAGCCTGCGTTGCGTTGTTGGTATCGGCGCGGCTGAGGCCAGTGAGTCCCTCGGCCACCAACTCCCATGCGCCGTCGTTGACGCTCTTTTCCAGGCGGTAGGTGATGCCGGAACCGGTGTTGGCCACGGCGGCCCAGTAGACGGTGAACGAGCCATCGTAATGGTAATCCCAATCCACCGTCTGGCTGCCTTCATAGACCCAGCCGGGCAGCGCGGGGATGTCGAGGTCAATCAACATGCCATCGGAAGCCGCGGCCGCGCCGGCGGCGCCCACGCCATTGACGGCGGTGACGCGGTAGCGGATGCGCTGCATGTCGCTGTAGGAGCCGGAATCGGCGTAGGAGGTGGCGCTCAAGCCCTGGGCCACGAGCGTCCAGTCGGTGGGGTTGGTGCAGGCGCCGCTGATGCTGACGCACTTGTCCAGGCGGTAGGCGATGCCGGAGCCGGTGTCGGTCACGCCGGCCCAGCGCACGGTCACCGCGCCGGCCGCGCTGTTGTGATAATCGCGGTCCGGTTCGGCGGCGGCGTCCTCGTAGACCCAGGCCGGGGCGGCGACGGGACTGCTGTCAATGGTCAGGCCGTCCGACTCGCGCCAGCCGCCGGGGAGGCCGACGCCGTTGGCGGCGCGCACGCGGTAGCGCACGGTGTTGCCGTCGCTATAGCCGCCGGGGTTGTGAGCATAGTACGTATCGGCGATGCCGCTCGCCACCGGATCCCACGAGGTCGTACACGCGCCGGACAGGCCGCCGTTGACGCAGCGTTCCAGCGCGTAGGCGATGCCGGAGCCGGTGTTGGGCACGGCGCTCCAGTAGACGGTAACGCCGCCGTCGTCGTCCCAGTTCACGTCGGGGTTTTCCTCGGTCACGCTGCCGGGCGTCTGCGGCGCGGTCGTGTCAATGTTCACGCGCACGTGGCCGGCCGGCCCCCACTGCCCGGTGACGTCCACCGCGCGGACGTGGAAATACCACACCCCATCCGGCGTGGTGGCCGCGTCGTAGGTGCGCTGCGTGGTATCCTGAATCTTGTCCGGGACGGTGCCGGGGTATTGGTCGAGTTGGATGGAATAGCCGGCAATGCCGATCGGGCTGGCCGGCTCGTTCCATTCAAAGGAAGGCTGGTTGTTGTTGTACCAGGTATTGGGATCGACATGGGTGGTGGACCAGGGCGCGGGCGCTTCGGGCGCGGCGGCGGCGTAGGTGAACTGGTTGGTGCCGCAATCGGTTTCCACGTTGCCGGCCACGTCGGTGGCGCACGACAGCAGGCTGTAAGTGTGCCCGTCAATCAGGCGCGATTCGGGAAAAGCGTATGTCCAGGCTGTTGTGCCGCCGGCCTGAACTCCGAGCGGGGTGCCGGTCTCCCAACTGTCACCATCCCACCACAGCGCGGCGTCGCTGTCAATGATGATAATGTCCACGCGGGTCACGCCCGAGCCGCCGTCGCTAGCTGTGCCGGCGATCTGATCGGGCCAGGAGACGGGGTTGTAGACGCCGCCAGTAGTCACGTTCGAGTCGGGCGGCTGCAAATCCAGCGTGAGGCCGTCAGAAGATGTGGACCAGGCCGGGCTGGTGCGGCCCGCGCCGTTGACGGCGCGCACCTGATAGCGCACGATGTCGCCGTCGCTGTGACCGACCGAATCATCGCCAAAGCAGTAACCAGGTACAGTAGTACAATCCAAGCCAGACGGGGCAAACGTATCCCATCCGCTGGTGCAGGTTCCAACCAGCCCGCCGTTGACGCAGCGCTGCACCTCGTAAGCAATGCCGGAGCCGGTGTCGGCGACGGTGCCCCAGTAAACCAGGTAGACGTTGTCGCGGCTCCAGTCGTCGTCGGCGCCGACGCTGACGCCTTCGCCGACGCCGGCCACGGTGGCCGGGTCGGTGGAGTCAATGCGGATGCCGTCGGACTGCCGCCAACCGGAGGTGTTGCCCGCGCCGTTGCGAGCGCGCACCTGGTATTCGACGAAATCGTTGTCCACAAAGGTACCCGTATCGTCAAAGCTGACATTGGGACCAGTATAGCGATCAGTCCAGCCGCCAAAGTTGACACGGCGCTGCACTTGGTAGGTGATGCCGGAGCCGGTGTCAGCCACACTGCCCCAACTAATCGGCAGATTGGGTGTGTAGGATAGCAAAGGGTAATAATCCTGATCGGGGTCACCTTCATAGAGATAGTCGGGTGTAGCAGGGATATCGGTATCTACCGTAAAATACCAGACATCGCTATAACTATAACCATTCGTCCACCCATCATAGGCGCGCACCTGCCAGGTATATTGACGTTCAGCCAATACACCGGTGGTGTAGCTAGTTGCGGTTCCGACATCTGTATAGACGCCATCGTCAATACTAACCGCATAGTTCAATGTGTCGCCATCAGGATCGGTTGACGCATTCCAGGATAGAGTCGGAGTGTT
Organism: Anaerolineae bacterium; assembly: GCA_016931365.1. The sequence goes on along the minus strand of JAFGEY010000347.1, from coordinate 9,631 downwards.
GTCATTGACATACGCGCCATTGGCAGGGGAAACCAGAGTTGGTGCTGATGGAGTCCTGTTATAGGTTACACGAACCGCAGCCCAATCCAAGTAAAAATCTCTGCTGCCAAAAGCGTTGGAAGAGTAGTTGAGTATCCGGACACGAAAATTAGCATCGGAAAAATCACTAGGCGACCAAGTTCTGCCCCAGGTGTCAGTAGTGCTCCCTAGAATCACAGTATGCTGGCTAGTAGTCTCCTGTGAATCGGTTTTGGCAGATGTCCAGTTCGACCCGCCGTCCCAGGAAAGCTCTACGCCCATCGTGTTCGTATCGCCGGTTGAGTCCAGCCACCAATCCAAGCGCACTTCAATGCCGTAAATGGTGGCGCCAGTTGGAACGTTAAGACCATAGTTATAGTAGCGGTGGCGCTCAGTCTTGTCACCCGCGAAGACGCCGTTGTTACGGCTCTCGGCATTGCCACCGCCATCGCCATAGGCATTGGTTGGGTTTCTTTCGAAGCCGTCGCCATCGCCGCCAAAATCAGCCGCGTTGGCCGTTGGACTGCGCCAGCCGGTGTTAGCGGCCCACGCCACCGGCAGCGGTCCCGCCCACAGGGCCGGGATGAGCATGATCAGCGAGGCCAGGATATAAACGGCTCTCAAAATAAATGGATGACTTTTTGCGTTCATTTGTTTTCTTCCTCTCCGAACAAACAAAACAATTTTGCACATCATGCCTGGGTAGGGGCGAGGCATCCCCAGACGGAACCTGTTCATCCGGCATGGCTCTTCCGGACTGGCATCCCGGTCAATCCATTATGCACAAGGGATGCCGCTCCCCTACTTGAAATTCTTGAGCGTCACCGGCAAATAGATAAAATAGTTTTCCGGCGCGGCGGCGGCAATGTCCACCTGGCGGCTGTAAACGACGGGCGGGCCATAGCCGTTGCTGGCCGTCACCTGGACGGTATAGCTTCCCGGCAGGGCAAAGGTGTGCGCTGCCGTCGGCCAAGTGGCAACCAGCGGCGCGCTGCCATCGCCAAACGTCCAGGTGTAGGTGATCGGCGGCGTGGCATCAGACGGCGCAACCACCGCCGCAAAGTTGATCGGCATGCCGGCAGATGGCGCGGTTGGCGCAAAGTCAAAGGAGACGCCGGTCAGCGCCTTGGCCGGAACAAAGGCGGCCATGACGGCCCTGCTGCCGAGCATCGTGAGCGACGCCGGATTGGCCGTGCCGCTCAAGTCGCCGCTCCAGCCGGCAAAAACCCAGCCAGGATCGGGGACAGCGGTCAAGGCGACCACGTCGCCATAGTGGTAATAATCCTGGTCCGGCTCATTCTGCACGGCGCCGCTGCCGGTCCAACCCAGGCTCAACACATACCCATCCTGGCGAAAATTGGCGACGACCGACTTGTCGCCATTGATGGTCAGCGATTTGGGATTGGCGCTGCCGCTCAGATCGCCTTCCCAGAGGAAAAAATTCCAGCCAGGCGCAGAGACGGCAGTCAGCATGACCACATCGCCATAGTGATAGGTGGCCTGGTTCGGATCCTTGCTCACTGTACCGCCGCCCGCCGGGGTCGCTGTCAGCGTGTACTCGATCTGGGCAAAGGTGGCGGTGACCGCCTTGTTGCCGGTCATGGCAACCGCTTGCGGGTTCGCGCTGCCACTCAAGCCGCCGCTCCAGCCGCTAAAGGTCCAACCCGGGTTAGCCGTCGCGGTCAATGTGACCACGTCGCCATAGCGGTAGATGACTTGAGAGGGGTTACTGGCCACGCCGCCGCCGCCGACAACGTCGATCGTCAGGGTATACTCGTCCTGCGTAAAGGTGGCCAGGACGACCTTGTTGCCATCCACAGCGATCGTCTTGGGATTTTGGCTGCCGGTCAGGTCGCCGCTCCAGCCGCTAAAGGTCCAGCCGACGATCGGGACGGCGGTCAGTGTGACCACGTCGCCATAGTGATAGGTGGCCTGGCTCGGATTTTTGCTCACTGCGCCGCTGCCGGAAACGTTGGCCGTCAGGCTGTACTCGATAGCGCCAAAATGGGCGGTCATCGTCTTGCTGCCGTCCATGGTCAGCGTGATGGGGTTGGCCGTCCCGTTCAGGCTGCCGCTCCAATCGGTGAACAGCCAGCCGGTGCTGGCCGTGGCCGTCAATGTGACCACGTCGCCATAGTGATAGTGCGTCTGCTGCGGGTTCACATTCACCGCGCCGCTGCCAGCGGTATTGACCGCCAGCGTGTACTCGGCCTGCGTAAAGGTGGCCGTGACCGCCCGGCTGCCATTGATGGTGATGGATTCAGGATTGGCCGTACCGGTCAAGTCGCCGCTCCAGCCGGCAAAGGTCCAGCCGGGCGCGGCAACGGCCGTCAATGTCACCCCATCGCCATCGTGATAGGTGGACTGATCGGGGTTCTTGTCCACGCTGCCGCCGCCTACCGTACTGACCGCCAGCGTGTATTCGTATTGCTCAAAGGTCGCCAGCACCGTCTTGTTGCCGTTCATGGTGATCTGGGTTGGGTTGGCTGTTCCGCTCAGATGGCCGCTCCAGCCCACGAAATGCCAGCCCGGATTGGCCGTGGCGGTAAGGGTCACCACCGTGTTGTTGCTAAAAGCGGCCAGATCCGGCGACCGGCTCACACTGCCGCCGCCGGCCACGTTGGTGGCCAGCACCCAGCCCACAAAGGTATAAGTGGCCGTGACGCTCTTGTTGCCGTCTATCGTGATCGTGGCCGGGTTGGCGCTGCCGCTCAAGGCGCCGCTCCAGCCGCTAAACGCATAGCCGGCCAACGGGGTGGCCGTCAGCGTGACCACCGTGCCATAGTAATAATAGGACTGGGAAGGGGTCCTGACCACATACCCGCTCCCGACATTATTGACGCTCAAAACGTACTCGTCCGACATAAAGCTGGCGGTCACGGACTTGTCACCGTCCATGGTGATCGTCTTGGTGCTGACGCTCCCGCTCAGGTCGCCGCTCCAACCGGTAAACGTCCAACCGGTGGCCGGCGTCGCTGTCAGCGTGACTACCTCACCCGACTGGTAAACCGACTTGTCCGGGTTTTTCGTTACCGTGCCGCTGCCATCCAGGGTAATATTCAGCAGATAGCCATTGGGCGAGAACGAGGCAATGACCGACTTGGGGCCGTCCATCACCAGCGTCTGCGGGTTGGTCGTACCGCTCAGATTGCCGCTCCAGCCGGTAAAGCTCCACTCGGGGCCATACACGGCGGTCAGCGTCACCACTTCGCCATAAAGATACGTGGGCTTGTCTGGATTGCGCGTAATGCTGCCACCGCCGGAAACGGCTGTCTCTAGTGTATAACCCAGCCGGCTAAAGGAGACTGTTACCGTCTTGTTGCCATCAACAGTGATCGAGGTCGGGTTGGCTGTTCCGCTCAGATCTCCGCTCCACGAATCAAACTGCCAGCCTTCGCTGGCCGTCGCGGTCAGGTTAACCACGTCGCCATAGTGATAGGTGGCCTGGCTGGGGTTGCGGCTGACGCTGCCATCGCCCGAGACGTTAACGGTCAATGTGTAATCAATCTGGCTGAAATTGGCGGTGACCGTCTTGTTGCCATCGATGGCAATCGTCCCGGGATTCTGACTGCCGGTCAGGTCGCCGCTCCAACCGGTGAACGCCCAGCCGGTGTTGGCCGTCGCGGTCAAGGTGACGACATCGCCATAATGATACGTAGACTGGCTTGGGCTGCGCGCCACCGTGCCGCCGCCGGCCACATTGGCCGTCAGCGTGTACCCATCCTGGCCAAAGGTGGCCAGAACGCTCTTGTTGCTGTTGATGACAATCGTCCTGGGGTTCTGGCTGCCGGTCAGGTCGCCGCTCCAGCCGCTAAAGGTCCAGCCAGCGTTGGCCGTAGCCGTCAGCGTGACCACCTCGCCATAGTGATAGGTGGCCTGGTTCGGGTTCCTGGTCACTGTGCCGCCGCCCGCCGTGTTGACCGAAAGCGTGTATTCGGCCTGCGCAAAGGTGGCCGTGACCGCCTTGTTGCCGTTGATGGTGACCGTCCTGGGGTTCTGGCTGCCGGTCAGGTCGCCGCTCCAGTTGCTAAAGATCCAGCCAGCGTTGGCCGTGGCCGTCAGCGTGACCACGTCGCCGTAATGATAGGTGGGCTGATTGGGCGCTTTGACGATCGCGCCGCCGCCGCTGACCGTGGTCATCAGCGTATACTCGTTCTGGGTAAAGACGGCCGAGATAACCTTGTCGGCGTTCATGGTCACAGTGACCGGATTGGCCGTCGAATCCAGGTCGCCGCTCCAGCGGTCGAACGTCCAGCCGGGCGCGGCCGTCGCCGTCAACGTGACCACATTGCCATAGTGATAGTGCGGCAGGGCCGGCGTCGTGATCACGCTGCCGCTGCCCACCGTGTTGACCGTCAGGTGATATTCGGCCTCAGCAAAAGTGGCGGTGACCGCCTTGTTGCCGCTGATGGTGACGGCAGCCGGGTTGGCCGTGCCACTCAGATCGCCGCTCCAGCCGGTCAGATACGCGCCAGGGTTGGCCACCGCCGTCAACGTCACCACATTGCCCGCGCGGTAGGTCGCCTGGTCAGGGTTCCTGACGATACTGCCGCCGCTGCCCGCATAGGTATCCAGGCGGGCATAAACCGGGACGATTTGCGTGTCGAACACCTGGACATAGCCGTTTTCCACGGTCAGCCGCACGGTATAATCCAGCCCTTGCGGGAAAGCGTGCGTGGCCGTCGGCGTGTTGGTCAGGCGCAGGATCGGCGAACCATCGCCAAAGTTCCAGGTCAAGGTGATCGGCAGCGTCGGCGTGACAAAGCCATAGGTGGCCGTAAAAGCCGTATTCGCGCCGACCAGCACCGGCTGCGGCGCATAGTTAAATGCGGCATAATTCTGCGGCGGCCAGGCGTTCAGGTATACGTCATCCACGTACCAGTAAGATGGAGTAGTGGCGGTAAAGCGCATCTGAACCTGCGGACTGCCCGTCAAGCTGCTCAAATCAACATATTGCGCCGACCAGGGGCGGACCGAACCGGTATAGGTCATCACCCGCGTCCAGGCCGTGCCGTTGGTAGACACTTCGAGGTAACTCGGAGAACTGCCTTGATAGCAGACATTGAGCCGGAGGGATGGGTTGATCGTGTTGCCCAAAACAATAGGCATGCTGGTCAAATTCCCGCTAGAGGCGACGGCCCGCCACGCATGGGTCGGGCTGCGCCAGGCAGCGGTAGAGAGCGTCCAGGGCGACTGGGCAGTCCAGTTGTTGGTTGTAATCGTCCCACGCTCCATGTCATCGCCAAACAACTCGGGACTGACCGAATCGAACTGGTTGCGCGTGTAGGCTGGCGTGGTGATCGCCACCGGCACTTGAGCCTCCAGCGTCGCTTCACTCAAATTGTTGCGGAATATCTTGACCGCGATCAGCCGGAAGGTCTGTGTGGTCGACGAAAAAGACATATGATCGTGAATGACCTTGCCATCAAAGGGCAGGGTCATCTGGCGATTGCCCACGGCCAGCGTTTGCGGGTCACTTGTACCCCAGGCGACGGGCGTGCCGTTAGCGTCAACCAACAGCCCTTCCACCCGATAGGTGCCGCTGCTGCCTGTGACACGCACGCCCAGGGTGACGACAAGGCGGTCATAGCGCCCGTCGCCGTCGTCATCCACGCCCGCCACACTGAAAGTCTGGTCGGGTGTGACAGCCAGCGGGGCCACGCCGTCGGCGGCATTGAGCGCGGTCACTGACACCGGGCCGGGGTAAACCCGGGCCAGGTCGGCAATTTCATAGGCTTTGTAATATCGATCATCCAGCGGCGCGCCGATGCCATCGAGCAGCATCAAATGATTCAGGGTATAGGGCGGCGCGGTTTTGGCGATCTGGAAGCGCAGCACGGCCACATTGTCGGCCCCCTTCCACTCTGCATGGCCAACATAATTGCCTTGACCGTCGTACAGGTCGCCCTGCACCTGGAAAGTCTGGGTGATAGCGACATCGAGCGACACAGATATCTCTAGCGTATCGTCATAGCCGTCCTGGTCCTCGTCGCCCCCCTGATGCGAGAATTCGTCAGCAAAAGAAGCCGCGCGCACCTGGAACGTGGCGGCCGCATAGGGCTGCGTCTGATACGTATACCAGCGGCTGGCCAGCGCTCCCTGCGGCACAGCCACCTTTTCGATCAGCAGATCAGGCTCGGCCACCCAGGCATTGAGAATCTGGTAAGGGCCATCGACGCCCAGATCGCCGATTTCCTGCCCCTCAAAGGTGAGCTGCACGATCTGCACACCGGAAAACAGATAGACGCGATCCACGCGGGCGCGGATCGCCGACTCGCCGGCCTGCATCCAGCCGCTCAACTGATAGGAACCGCTCACCGTGCTGGTCACGTAAAGTCTGACCGACAGCACATCCTCGCGACCGTCACCATCCGTATCCAATACATAATCGTCCACAATCGATCCCAGTTGAATGGGCGACGGAGCAGTTGAAGGAGAGGACAGGATCAGCGGCAAAAAGACCCGGTAGCGGCTTTCCGCCGGCGAGGTCGAGGGAGGCACATATACGTCAGACGACTGCCCGCCCATACTGGCCAGAAACGCCTGGCAGACGGCCGCCGGCGTGGAAGGGCTGCACCCGGTCGGCGCCGGGTTGGTGGGCCAGTTTTCGCGGGGTTCGGAGGGATTAGGAATTCCGGCGGGCAGGAAATAGGTCAACTGGGCGTTACGCCCAGACGGATTGCTGCTGGGCGGGGTCTGCCACTCGCTGGGCGCCCAGTTGTCGCCATGCCAGGTCTCATAGTTGAGGATGTCCATGTAGGGTGTGCGGACAATTTCCAGCGGTTTGTGACTGTACCACTCGTAATCCCAGTTGCTATTGGGATAGCTGAATTCTGCCGACGGCGGGGCACCGTTGACCCAAACCGTATTCACCATACCGCCGCCGCTGCTGCCGTTCTGCCAGTCCCACTTGTCGTCCGAGGTCACGATCAAGTCCGAGTTGCTATCCACATAACCAAAGCCAGGCAACTCCTGGTGCGCCTTGTAGCCATTTTGCCAGGGGTAATATGGGTCGTTCTTTTCTTCGGTCACATAGCTGCGCGCAGCCTTCCAGTGGCCGTCCAGCCAGATCAAAACTGCGTGGTCGTATTCGTAGACACCAAAGCTGCCCCCTTCACCGTGTGCGCCGTTGGGCCCAGTTTTGTTATAGTCCTTGAGAAATGTCTTGGCCGGAATGCCGGCCGAGCGTAGAATGGACGCGAACACGTTGGCATTGTCCTGGCAAGCGCCGCCGTCCATGGTGGTGCCAGTTCCATCATTCCAGGTGTACATGGCCGTGGCCCAACTATTGTGGCTGCCTTGATAGACAACACGGAACTCTTTGTCGGCCCAGGAAGCGATGGCGTTGGTGGCGTCGCCCCGGTTGGTCTTGCCATTGATCGCGGGCATCGCATGGTTGACAAAGACTGCTTTTTTGAACTGGTCGGTCCAGAACGCCTGGGCATAGCCTTGTGCCAGGTGATACATCCATTCCGAGCATGGCGAGTTGGGATAGTTGCCACAGTCGGGCGGCGTAGTCTCGCTGTAGCCCGGATAGTAGAAACTCCACTCCGGCGTGCGCCACCACACCGACACTTCGTCGCGGAGGTTGGCGGGATCATCATCGTAGATATAGGCGTCAATTTGCGCCTGGGTCAGGTCAGAGGGCAGCTCAAAGATAACGTATACGGGGATGCTCTTGCTCCAGCCGCCTTTGGATACGGTCACCGTATATGTGCCCACCGTGCTATTGGAGGGGATGGTCACAGTCCAGCCGCCATTGCACACATCAGCCACCGGCGACAGGGCGGTCAAGCCGGACCCACTAAGGGTCAATGTAGCTCCGGCCGGCCCGCCGACGCGAAAGGTCGTCCCACGCCGGACCACGATGGCCTCAGTCATCAAATAGCGATCGCCGCCGTGCGTCCAGGCAAGATAGGCCGGATCAGTGACGCTGAAATACTGTCTCGTCAAAAAGCTGTTTTCGTAGCGTCCATAGAGGCCGGGGCTTTGCTCATCCAACGGATGGGTGTTGAACAGCTTTTCCTCGCCGTCGGCAAGGCCATCGCCATCGCTGTCAGCCTTGAGCGGGTCGGTGAAAAAGGGGCCGCCGGCCAGATTATACCAACCGGTCGATTCCATCTCGTTCGACAGACCATCCCCATCCACATCAGGAAAAGGATTGTCAGCAAAAGCAACAGAAATGGGAAAAAACACCAGCACGATCAAGCAGAAAACGCTGGCCAGGAGCAAATTAGCACGGCTCATAACTAGTCCCCCATCGCAGACACTTGATCTGACATCAGACAAGCCCCAGACAGGCCTTGCAGAATCTGAAAAAGCCGACTATACATTACTCGACAATAGTTAGACCCCGGTTAAAAAAGTGAGCGAAATTTTTTAGAATATTCCAACTATTGAGCGATTCCACCGAAAAAAGGGACGACGTAACTGCTCACCCTCCCGGAGGTTTTTGCGGTTTTGCGCCGGAAAAACACTTTCTTGGGAACACTAGAGACCGCAAATATACCCAATTATAACCTCCGGGAGGGTAGGCTGAGTAGTTACTCTTTGACAAGGCCCGGATGGCGTGTTATACTCTGGACTGCTTGGATCCCTTTCAGGAGGCGGCCATGTACGTCAAACTCATTGCCCTTACACAATCAATGTTGCCAGGCACTACAGGTCTGGAGCATTCCCCGGAAGCGATCATCGAATATGCCGGGCGGGTCTGCTATCGCTCAGAGAGCGATCACCAGAAACTGCAAACAACCGCACGCTTTATCCAGCGCCGCATCCTGGAAGGCCACGAGTCGATCATCGAACACGCCTCGGCGACGTTCGAGGTCAGCGGCATCAGCCGCGCGGCCAGCCACCAACTGGTGCGACATCGCATCGCCAGCTATTCTCAAGAATCTCAACGCTATGTGGATATGTCCGATCCCGAATGGGTGGTGCCCGACGAAATCGCCGCCAATCCCGAAGCGATAGCCGTCTGGGAGGAGTCACTCGAACAGGTCAAGGCAGCCTATCGCCGGCTGCGCGATCTGGAGGTCAAAAAAGAGGATGCGCGCTTTTTGTTGCCCAATGCCACTGCCACACGGATCATCGTGACCATGAACTTTCGCGAGCTGCTGCACGTCTTTCGGCTGCGCATCTCGCCGCACGCTCAGTGGGAGATCCGCGCACTGTGCGTGCAGATGCTGGAGCAGCTTGTGCCCTACGCGCCCAACGTCTTTGGGCCGCTCAAAACCGAACTGGAAAAAGCCCATCCGGATTTTTTTACCCCAAGCCGACCAGCAAAGGCTTGAGCGCGCGCTCGACCGCGCGGTAGGAAAAGTGCTCGGCGGCGAGCGCATAGTTTTTTTCGACCATCGCCTGCCGCGTTGGCGACGGCCGGAGCAGCCCGCGCACCGCCTCGACCGCCTCGCCGGTGATCGCGCCGTCGATCTCGACAAACTCAAACCCCAGCGGCGCAATGTCCTCCACGTACACCGAATAGCGGTTCAAAAACACCGGCAGCCGGAAATAGATCGCCTCGATCAGCGCGTTGCCAAACCCCTCGTACAGGCTGGGATAGGTCACCCAATCGGCGTGCGGGTAAACGTCCCACAGGCCGTAAATTTTGCGCCCG
>JAFGEY010000346.1 GCA_016931365.1 Anaerolineae bacterium | reverse complement strand
TCTCACCTCGGGGTTGTTTTTGTAACCTATTATCTTCCTTTTTCCCCCAAAGTGAAACGCACCCTGACTTCTGGCAAGCTGTGGCCGGTCTACGACCGCGCCACAGCAGCGCCAAACGGAGGCAGGCACGGTCAGAGATCGGACCGCGCGGGCAATTGTTTACGTGCAAACCTTAAGTGCCGTGCTTGGCGCAGCACACCCACGATCGCGTTTATTCCTCTGGCGGTTTATTGTCACCGGGCAGCGTGGGGCGGCTCTTGATCCCTTTGGCGTGGCGATTCACCAGTTTCTCCAGTTGCTGCAGCGCATCGGTCGTCGCTTTGTCCAACTCGGTTTGCGCCGTGTCGCGTTGGGTGGCCCAGGCCAGGTGTGTCCAATAGCTGTTATAGATCACGCCCAGCCAGGTGATGTACAGCAGGTTTTCCTCGATGCTCTGGGTGGAGCGGCCGATGAAGTAGGTGACGAATGCCGCGAAGCCCACACCCAGGAACACAATGCCAGCCCCCACGTTGCCCTGCGCGGCCAGCACAATCCCGGTGACCACCGTGGCCACGCCGACGGCGAACAGGAGCCAGTACATCACCACCGTGGAATTGTGCGAGCGCATAAAGGCGCGCCGCACGTCGTCGAAGATGCGGCCGTTGTTTTCGTAGCCGGCTTTCACATGATCGACATAGGCCTGGTAAAGATCGGGGTGTTGCGCCTTGAGCCTGATCAGCTCCTCAGGTTCGGGAACCGGGCTGTAGGCGTGCGCGAAGCGGGGGTCATTCGATTCTGGCGTTGTCATTGTTTCCTCCTTGGTTGGGTGCGCTCTGTCGGCGCTGGATAATGATTGGGGGGCTGCCCCCGGTTTGTCCGGCTTTTCACCGGCTTGATCTGCAGCCGGCGTGGCCGCTGTGGACACCAGCACAGGGCGCGGCCTGGCCTCCGTGGTCTCGACCACCGGCAGCCGCACCGCCGGGTCGCCGATGATCGTGTACCATTGAGCGTCGTTGGCGGCCATCCACGTGTTGGCCAGTTGGACGCCCTGTTTGAACTCGGGATATTGCGCGTCTTCGAGCAGTTGCTTCAAGTCCGTGGCGAGTTCGGCGTAGCGCTGGTTGAGATATTCGACGGCTGCGCCGACCGGGTAACCCTTCATCAAGCGCTTGAGGGTGCTCTCGAAGACCTCGGTTTGCGGCGGGATCGTGCCGTCCTCTTTGGCCAGCCATACGAACGAGCTGGGCCAGGCGCGCTCGACGTGCCCGATCACGGCCAGTGCGCCGCCCGCGGGCGCGCTCAACATTCGCTTCGGCAGGCCGGCGACGAAGGGGTGGGGCGTCAGTTCGATTGCCGGGCCGGGTTGTTGCCCGATTTGCATGCGGCGCAGGTTGGTGTAGGCGTCGCGCTGGGGCGTGCCGCCGCTGAAGCAGGCGAAGAAGAACGCGATGAGGCCCAACAGGTTGGCGTCCTGGCCCAGGTCTGTACCGGCGAAGACGAAGTCCCGGTGCTCGAAGGGGCCTTGCCCTGGCCAGTCCGCGCAGATCAGTGCGCCCTGGTAGTCCTGCGGCGACAGTCCCTTTTGGTTGTCAGCCCGGACTTGCAAGCCGTGACTGGCGGCAAATAACAAAGCCGGTGTCTCCGAGCCGCCCAACCACTGTCGCAGCGCCGCCTTTTTGGCCTCCAGGCCGAGGACGGTGTCGAACTGCCAATCGGCGCTACTCTGGCGCAGCGTCTCGTATAGCGGCTTGATCAGGTAGTCGAGGCTCTGGTTGGTCGCCGTGTCCGGGTTCTCGTGGGTGACGCCAAAGAATCCGGCCCGTCGCGGCAGCTTGACAGCCTTCGACTCCACCGCCACGACACTTTCAGCATACGCTCTGTACTCGGCGACCGTCTCGAAGTCCAGGCGGCCGACCGCGTATTGCACGTCGAGCTGGCTCTGAAACTCGTACGGGATCTTCTCGGGGCTGCCGACGATCAGCAGGTAATAGGGCACCTTGTCCGGGTTGGCGGGGCCGGGACCGGCGCCCTGTTTGGCCAGGAAGCTGCTTTTTGAATCTTTCCCGACCTGGAAATCATAGCGGTGGTAACGGCTGCCGGCCTGGTTTCTGCGCAGATCGATCAGCGGCTGCAACGCCGCCTCCGCTGCAGGATCGGCGTCATCGGCGAAGATGATGCCCCACCCGGTTTGCTCTAATTTCCTCTCGTCCACTCCTTCTTTGACGCCGAGGTGCTTGGGCCTGCGGGCGCGAGCCTTAAGCTCGTTGAAGTTTTCCGGCTCTTTCTCCCCCCGGATCAAGGCGTCCAGTGCATCGACATCCATCGGCGGGATGGCGTAGGTGCCGGTGTCGACGTCGATGCCGTTGGGATAGATCATGGTGTTCATGGTGGCTCCTTTAGGTTGGCGGTAACAGGCCCCGCCGCTTCAGCTCGCGCTGCGCCGCCTCCAATGCCCGCATCGCGTCCAGGCGCAGGAAGGTCAGGTTGGTGTGCTGGACGTTGTCGTGCTCGTCATCGCCGTCGAAAATGGGCACACCACCACGTCGCAGCCAGTTCGTGATCTGGTTGACTGTGGGGAGTTCGTTGGCATAGCGTTTGTAGTATTCCTGCAACAGCAGGATGACGCCCACGGTCACCGGGGTGGCCTGGCTCGTGCCGTGCTGGACCGACTCGCCGTGCGGGCCGTTGATGCCGGACGAAGTGACCGGCGCGCCCGGCGCGAAGATCTCGGTGCGCGTTGCCCGGTTCACGCTGGGATGCAGCCGCTGGGAGAATGGGGTGATTTGTCCCGCATGGCTGGAGAACGCCTCCGCCCCGTTGCCGTATTGGAATCCGCCTTCCGCCGCATCGTACACCGCGCCAACGCTGACCGTCTGGCGGATGATTGCCGGATAGCCCATGCCTTGCTGGCCGTTGTGGGTATAGTAGTCATTGCCTGCGGCGACGACGATGGCGATCCTGGCCCGGCGCAACGCGGTAATCTTGCGCTTCATTGAACTATTCAGGTAAGCGCGATCCTCGACATAGTTTTCGCCATCGCCCAGCGACATACAGACGGCGCTGATCTTGTGCGTCGCATAATTTTGCAGCACCCAATCCAATGCCTGTTCCGCCCAGGCGAAGCTGCCACTGCCGTTGTCCCTCAGCACCTTGAGCGCCGCGACGTGGGCTTCGGGCGCCATGCCTGTGTGATCGCCCTTGCTCAGGATGATCCCGGCCACGTTGGTGCCGTGACCGTTGCCGTCGGTCACGTTGTTAGGATCGCCGCCATAGTCGGCGGTGAAATTGCGCACAGCGGCGATGCGCCCGGCAAAGTCGACGTGCTGCGTGTTGAGGCCCGTATCCAGCACAGCGGCGCACAGTCCCTTTCCGCTGACCTGGAAGGTCTGCCGCGCCTGGCTGGCACGGATGAACGCATCGACTTCGGGCAGATACGCGGCCTGGGGACTGTCGAACTGCGCCGCGGGGGGTTCTACCGGCTGGATCATTTCGGGAAATCGGACATCCGTCATCGTTGACCTCCTTAACCTATCATCATTTATGTAAAGTGTGAAGGCGTGACCGGGATTGTCGCTTCCCTGGGAAAACATGTACCCAACGCAAAAGATGCGTCAAATGCCTGGAGGAAGCGGCTCTCTTCGGCTTGCTGGTGGATACACTTCAATTATATGTAAACGCACGATAAAAGCAATCGAGAATGATTGTCTAAAATAAAAGAGATTGCACTTCCTTATGCAGTGACCCTGATCCCGCACCAGCAAATTGCTTCCCGTGCGCATCACAAGCTGCCAGAAAGGCGCGCCGCCTTGTTCTTCGTCAAATTTCCACCCGGACTCAGCATTCTAAAATCCAGCGTAGAGAAAGGGAAGTTCATTCGCCACACCCAGGTTCATGACGGCCAACCCTAAGAGCAGATAGACTGCCCAGCGAACGCTGGCCTTGCCGGCCACGCGAGAGACCCAAGGTATCCGCTCGGCGCGGCCGAGGTGCGTGAGAACCAGCAATCCAATCAGTCCCCACGCCAGCGCCATCTCAACAACGGGGGCAGTCGTCAGGCTGGCCCACGGCGCATAGATGTCGGTCCCGCTGCCAAAACGGACCAGGTTGCGGATAAGCAGCAGGGCATCCGGGAGAGATCGCGCATAGAAGAATATCCAGGCAAAACTGACCAGCAGCATCGTCACCACTATGCCCATAATCCTTCGCACGGCAGTGTCTTCAAGGCGCAGTGCGCGCGCCATGCGATCAAAGGTGTTCTTGCTTCGTCGCTCCAGGATAAGGTAAATGCCATGCAAAAGGCCCCAGAACACGAAAGTCCAGGCGGCCCCGTGCCACAGCCC
>JAFGEY010000345.1 GCA_016931365.1 Anaerolineae bacterium | reverse complement strand
GTCTTTGGCTGGCTGACCTACAAGTCGGACGACCATATCGGCGAATACGTGCCCTTTGGAGCCGAGTTCACCGGCGTCCGCTGGCCCTACGGGCTGGAAAGCCGCCCGGCGGGGCAGGAGCAGCCCGGGCCGCGCTTTGACGTGCAGCCTTACCTCGACGGCCAGCCATTGGACGAGCGCGCGTTGTACCGTTCGGGCGAGATCGCCGCGCCGGTGATCTGCGATATCGAGCTGGATCGCCGCCGCCGGCACGACGCGGTCAACGTGCTGAACAGCAAGGGCTACATCGAGAACCTGCCGCGAGACGGGGTGGTCGAAGTGCCGGCCTTTTGCGATGGCCGGGGCGTGCATCCCATCGCCGTGGGGCCGCTGCCCGAAGGCCCGGCAACCTTTATCCGCACTCAGATTTCGATCCAGCGCACCCTCACCGAAGCCTACCGGACGCGCTCCCGGACGCTGCTCCTGCAAGCGCTGCTGATGGATCCGGTGGTCAACAGCATCAGCGAAGCGGAAAAGCTGCTGGACGAAATGCTTGAATTGCAAAAGGAGTTTTTGCCCGCGTTCACCCAAGCAGGATGATCCAGATGCAATGTCGTCGGCGGACAACGGGCAGGATTCGGCCATCGCCGGTGACAACTCCTTTTCCAAATATTTTTGTTGAATGAAAAAATTTTTGATAAAAACTTGACTTTTACAAAAATATTTGGTATAATCTATTTAAATTGGACTGGAGACTTGACATGCGCAAAATCCTCGAAAAATGTCCATCTTGTGGAAATGATTTGACGATCACTCGCCTGAACTGTGCTGCCTGTGGAACCATTGTCCTCGGCCAGTACGCGCCCTGCCCATTTTGCCAGCTTTCGCCTGAAAGCACATCTTTTTTGTTGACCTTTCTCCAATGCCGGGGCAACGTCAAAGAGATGGAGCGCGAGATGGGTATCTCTTACTGGACCATACGCCGGCAGATCGACGAATTGATCGACGAACTCGGGCTAGAGGCAAGCTCAGCCGAGCAGACCGATATCGCCGAACGCGAGATAGACATCTTGCAGCAGGTGCGTGAGGGCACGTTGAGCGCAGCCCAGGCCGCAGAACAATTGGTACGGTTAAAAGGGTCCGGACCCCAAAAATAGATCGAATTGAAATTCATCTGGAGGAAAATCGATGAGCGAGCAGCGAATCAAGATTTTGGAAATGCTGTCCGAGGGCAAGATCACAGTCGATGAGGCGCAATCGTTGCTGGAGGCAGTGTCGGACGGACCGTCTGCGGGCAAGGCGTGGGAGCGCAAAGAAGCGTTCAAGCCGTATGGAGGGAACGAGTGGGAGGAGGTTCGGGGAAAACCCATTCTTGACCTCAATGCAATCCATGTCGGGGCCGCGAATTTGCATGAAACCAACCTCAAAGGTGCCAAACTCGAAGGTGCAAACCTGTCCGGAGCCAATCTGCACGGGGCAGACCTGGAAAACACTGACCTTTGCGGTGCTGATCTTTCGGGAGTCAACCTGCGCAACGCCAATCTGCGCAACGCGGTATTGACCAACGCAGATTTGTCGGGTGCTAACCTGCCCGACACCGACTTGGAGGATTTGTACTATCCCGGCTTGAACCTGGCTGGCGCGGACCTGGCCGGCTATAAACTTTGCGGCAACAAGGTCGAGGGGGAAGAAGCGACGATGGAAGCCGCTGTTGCTGACGGTGAGCGAACCACTTCCCTATTTTCCAACGGCAATCAGTTATTGGTGGCCGCTAAAATCAAACCATCATCGCCGCTGTCCCCGCCCCCGCCGCCACAGCCACCGAAGCCACCGGAGCAATGATACCGAACTGGGTAAAACGTGGTTCAAATAAACAAAGCGCCAGCGGTCTAGCGTTGGCGCTTTGTTCACGACCTATTACCGGCTGTCGATATCTCCTTCGTACATCAAGGCCTCAGCGCCACGCTCGCCAGTGCGGATGCGGATCACGTCTTCTGCCGGATATACAAAGATGATGCCATCTCCCGGTTCGCCGGTCATCGCCGCCTGGCGAATGGTTTGCACCGTCTTTTCAACATTGTGTTCACTGAGGATGATGTTGAGCTGCAATTTGGGCAGCATATCTACCTGATACGTACCGGTGCGTCCGGTCAGCTCGATACCGCCCTGGCGTCCGTGACCGCGAATCTCAAAGACGTTCATCCCCACGATACCGAGGTCGCGCAGGGCATCTTTGACGTCCTGAAGCTTTTCCTCACGAATAATAGCTTCGATCTTGTTGATCATTGGTATCTCTCCTCGCTGATGGGTGCCCAGCTCAGGCGTAGGCCCGCTCGCCGTGCTCGCTGATGTCCAGCCCGACCTCTTCCTCGGCAGAAGAAACACGCAGGCCGATTAGTTTGTTCAATACTTTGGCCAGCACAAAGGTGACAACCACCGAAAAGACAATGGCGATCGCCGCGCCGGCCAACTGCACCAGGAATTGGTTGAGGTTGCCGTAAAACAGCCCGTTGGCGCCGTTGGGGTTGACCGACGTGGTGGCAAACAGGCCCGTCGCCAGCGCGCCCCACAGGCCGCCTAATCCGTGGCAGGCAAACACATCCAGCGATTCGTCGACCAGGTTGCGCCCCTTGATAAACTTGATTGCATAGTAGCTGATCGGCGCGGCGATCGCACCGATGATCAGCGCGGCCAGAGGGGTGACGAACCCGGCGCCGGGGGTGATCGCCACCAACCCGACCACAGCACCGGTGACGATGCCGAGTACGCTGGGTCTGCCGTCGATCCAACTCAACAACATCCACACCAGCCCGGCAGCAGCAGCAGCGGTGTTAGTGGTCACAACCGCTTGCACGGCCAGCCCGTTGGCGGCGAGAGCACTGCCGCCATTAAAGCCAAACCAACCCATCCACAACAGGCCCGCGCCCAATACGCTGTAGGGGATGTTGTTCGGTTCAAATGTGCGGCGTCCAAATCCTTTTCTGGCGCCGATGGCCAACGCAAAGGCCAGCGCCGAAAAACCCGCCGTAATGTGCACCACGGTGCCCCCGGCAAAGTCGAGCGTGCCCATCCGGCCTAATATGCCGCCCGCGCCCCACACCCAATGACAGACCGGATCGTACACGAGCGTGGCCCACAACAGGCTGAAAAGCAAAAAAGTCTTGAACCGCACACGCTCGACAAACGCGCCGGTGATCAGCGCCGGAGTGATGATCGCAAACATCATCTGAAAGGCAGCAAAAGCCAGATGTGGGATGGTGGGCGCATAACTGCCGGGCGTCGCACCGACGCCATTAAGGCCCAGAAAATTCAGCCCACCAATCAACCCGCCGATGTCCGAGCCAAAAGACAGGCTGTACCCGTACAGCACCCACTGGATACTGATCAGGCCGATCATGATAAAACTCAGGTTCAGGGTCGATAGAATATTCTTGCGGCGAACCATGCCGCCGTAAAAGAAGGCCAGGGCCGGGGTCATCACCAGCACGAGTGCCGACGAAATGAGCAGCCAGGCCGTATCTCCTGCATTCATGGACTCCATGTACACTCTCCTCCCTAAATTGATCGGTGATAGTGGATCGCTGTTGATCCGACGGAAGTGAGATTCCTGCAGTGCTCAAGCCGCACCGTCGCAACAGGTCATTTGCAGGAGACAGATGCACGTGCATAACCAGTCTCATTATAGAGCCAGATGCTTGTGCAATCCAGTACCCAAATGGGGCATTTTGAACAAAATGGGAGGCAGAATTTCTGGACAGAATGTCCAAAGCGAAAAGGATGGAGATCAGGCATCTTGGCACACACCAAGATGCCTGCAATCACTTGAGCAGTTGCGCGCCGAGTGCCTGTACGCGCGAGGTATGTTCTTCCAGGTCAGCCTGTAGCCGCGCGATATCGTCTCCATAGCGCAGCCGTCGCGCGAGATAGGCAAAGGCCTCACTGTCAGCAGGAGGAACAGTCAGGTCTCTGGCATTGCCGCGCACCATGCGCAGCCCGTCGATCAACCAACGCAAAAAAGTGTGCGCGCGCCGGAGCTGGCTGTAATCGCTTTCGGTGAGGATGCCCGCCGTAAACAAGGCGGCCATTGCTTTGCGAATGTTGGTGACGCGCAGTGTCGGATCGCGGTGTCCGTGAGTGATTTGCAAGCCCTGTACCAGGTATTCCACATCGACCAGGCCGCCGGGACTGAACTTGGCATTGAATGTGCCACCCGTCACCAGGTGGCGGATTTGCCTCTCGCGCATAGCGCGCATGGTGTTCGCGTCAAAAGGCTGCCCGGTATAAACAAACTGGTCGCGCAGGCGCACTATTTCCTGGCCCAGGTCAGGATTTCCGGCGACCGGACGCAGCTTGACCAATGCCTGTCGCTCGTAGGCCCAGGCCGGGCCGTCGGAGACAAAGTAGCGGCGAAAAGATTCCAATGAAACGGCCATGCTGCTTGATTTGCCATAGGGACGCAGTTGCAGATCGATCTCAAAAATGCCTTCCCGCCTGGCGTGGATCGAACTGACAAACTCTTGCACCACTTTTTCGTAAAATTCGGCAGTGGTGATGGTTTGCGGCCCCATCGTTTTGCCATTCCCCGCATAAATAAACATCAACTCGATGTCTGAGGCAAACCCAAGCTCCCATCCTCCGCACTTGCCCAACGCACAGACGGTCATCTCGCTTGGACTGCCGTCGCTCAAGCAGGGCGAACCGTAAACAATACGCAGGTCTTCGTGGCACAGATGATACGTCGAATTGACCACGACTTCAGCCAGGTGAGTCAATTCAACCGAAAATTCGCCAAATTCCTGCGTATGCCCCAAAATGTGGCGCATATCGATGCGAAACATTTCACGGTCTTTGAAATCATTCACCACCTGCCGCCACGCGGCGTCGAGCCGCGGCAGCTGCGGTCCGCTGTGGACGGCGCTGAGGGCGGTTTCCAACTCGGCCTGCAACTGCGCACGTGATTTGACCGTGTGCAATGCGTCGGCGTCGCGGACGACGGGAAAGAGATTGGCATGCTGCATGCGCAAAAAGTCGTCCCACAAAAAGTCGCTCACGCCGAGCAAGCGCGCCAGCCGTTCGAGCACCTGCACATTCTCCAGCGAGGCAAACTCGTCGGGCCAGTCGGGGCGCTGGAACATCTGCCCCACAAACTGCCGGAAATGGATCAGGGCCGATTCCGGGTTGGGCGAGTGCGGCAACAGGCGGGTGAAATGTTTGATCAACACCGTGGCGGCGCGCAGTTCGCGTTGTTTTTCGGGCGCGACGATTTTGTCGCCGGCGGCGTCGGTGACATAGAGCGTATCGTGGACGCGATTGCCTTCTGATTCGACCATCACGCGCGCAATATAGATGCGACTGACGGCCAGGGCATTGGTCAATTCATATAAAAAGCCAACGGTGTCTTGCGTGTCGATGCACATCACCGTATATTGTTCTGAAATCTCGTTGTCGATGGCGATCTCGATGGGGTAGAGTGTAGTTTCGCCGCGTTCGATGCCCTGGAAAGATGCGGCGACGCGTTTGGCCAGTTCGCCGCGCGCGTCCTGTTCATTGCCTGTGTGTGTCAGACGCAGCAGCGACTCGAGGTCATCGGCGTAGCGCTGCCAGGTTTGCCCGGCCAGGATAGCGGCGATCTCCGCACCGCGCATCGGGCGCACGGTGAACACGTCGACGATTTTGCGCCGCGCCCCGCCGATTTCTACCTTGCGCCGGCCAGCGCGTCCGGCCAGCGGCGTGATTTGAGGTTCATAGGTAAACACGTCACCGTCGAGAATGCTGAACCCGTGAACAAAGAGCAGCCCGCAGATCAGCGACAGCTCGCCGGGGTAGTCAAAGGCGATCACAGTCACCCGCCAACGTCCGTCCTGGAGCGGTTCGGCGCTGATTTCGACCAGGTGATCGCTGTCCAGTTGTTCGGCGAGCTGCGCGTGCCGGGCGATTTCGGCCTCGGTGAAGGCTTGGACATAAGACGGATCCATTCGCGCCATATGGTGAGCTATGTTTGGCGTTGACGTTGATGTGTCGGGCAAAGACTCGCTTGTCGTCATCGGTTTGCTCCCCAGGTGGTACAGGTACACCGCACGGATCGCCGTGCGATGCTCGTCATAGCGGGCCAGGAAGGGCTGATCGGCATTGGGGCCTGCAAAACCAAGCCGCTGTGCCAGATGGATCAGGTCGCGTCGGTCCTTGGGCAGAGTGTAGGTCTGGCGATAGTCGAGCATTTGCAGGTGATGCTCGACGGTGCGCAAGAATGTATAACCACTGCTCAGGATGCGGTGTTCCCGGATGGTCAGTAGCCCGTTCGACGTGAGTTTATTCAGCGCGTCAAGGGTATTGCGGCTGCGCACCTCGGGATGGTCGGCGCCGTGGATCAGTTGCAGGTATTGGGCCACAAATTCGACGTCGCGAATCGAGCCTTCGCCGAGTTTGACCTCACCCCAGTTGCGTCCGCGCTCGCGCAGGTAGCTTTCGGTGCGATCCTTGATCCCTTTCACGTCGCTGCGGATGGCCTGGGCCTGTTCGTTAAAAGGCAACGTGTTAAAAATCAGCGGTTCGACCTGCTGCAAAAAGGCCGCGCCGATGGCCGTGTCTCCGGCGACGGTACGCGCTTTGAGCAGGGCCTGTTTTTCCCAGTGACGCGCAGTTTGGGCCAAGTATTTGAGGTGGCCTTCGAGCGATGTGACCAGCGGCCCGGATTGGCCCCAAGGGCGCAGCCGCATGTCAACGCGGTACAGAAATCCCTCCGGCGTGGTGCGAGTCAGGGCATCGATCAGCCGCTCGCCGAGGCGAAAATAGCCGGTGGACGTGGCCTGGGCAATGAAAACCAGGTCGATGTCCGAGCTGTAATTGAGCTCGTTGCCGCCCAGTTTGCCCATCGCCAGCACGGCAAAACCATCGACCGATGTGCCCGATTGTCCCGCCGCGACGTCGAGACATGTGCGAATCACACTGTCGGCGAGGTGCGCAAGCTGTTCGGTGACGGCGCGCAGATCGAGCAGGCCGAGCAAATCACACGCGCCGATGCGCAGCAGTTCCCAGCGTTGGTAGCGGCGCAAGGCATCGAGGCGGTCGGCCGCTTCACCCTCCAGAGTGCAAGCCTGCGCCGCTTCGCAGAACTGATCCAGCGTCTTGGCCTGGGCGATCTCGCGGTGGGCGACGAGTTGGGGCAGATAATCGGGGTGGCGCAGCAAAATCTCGGTCAGAAAGCGGCTTCCAGCCAAGAGTGTGATCAGAACCTCGACCACACGTGGCGTGTCAGCCATATAGCGCAGCATTTCGATCGAGCCACTCTCTTGATCCGCCCCCCCCACGTCTGCGTGGGCCACGTCCGCGTCTCCCACGTCTGCGTGGGCCACGTCCGCGTCTCCCACGTCTGCGTGGGCCACGTCCGCGTCTCCCACGTCCGCGTGGGCCACGTCCGCGTCTCCCACGTCCGCGTGGGCCACGTCCGCACGGGCAAGGAACCGTTCCAGGCTGACCAGCACGCGGTCGGGGTTAGCGGCATGAGACAGGGCACCGTTCAGGTGCGGCCAGAGCGCGTCGAGCAAAGCATTTTTTTGCGGCCCACCGCCGATGCGGCGCAGACAGCGCCCCGCCGCGTTGGGATCGGCCAAGGGGATCGAAGAGAGGTCAAATATATCGTTGGTGTCCATAAATTGTGACCAATATGCCGACATAAAAAGGCTATTGTTTCAGCTCAAACCGGAGCGATGCCATTATAAAAGATAGTCAATGTGATGTCAACCGGTCCAGCGACCCAAGATGACCCATTTGGGTACTAGACGCTAAACAGCCTCTTTGCGTATAATAGCGAGAGTAATTGATTTGAAATCACCTGAAGGAGAGAAATAGCAATGGCCAAGACAGTGTCAGATGTGCTCGATATGGGCAAAAACGTCAAAATGGTTGACCTGCGTTTTGTCGATTTGCTGGGCTTGTGGCATCATTTTAGCATTCCCGTCCGCGAATTGACCGACGAGTTGTTTGAGGAGGGCATCGGGTTTGATGGTTCATCGATCCGTGCCTTCCAGGAAATTCACGAGTCGGACATGCTCTTGATCCCCGATCCGACCACGGCTTTTCTCGACCCGATCTTTGAAGTGCCGACGATGGTGATCATGTGCGATATTTTCGATCCGGTTACCCGCCAGCCATACAGCCGCGATGCGCGTTACGTCGCCAAAAAAGCCGAAGCGTATCTCAAGCAGACCGGCATTGCCGACGTGTCGTATTGGGGGCCGGAGGCCGAGTTTTTCCTGTTCAACAACGTCCGTTACGGCGATTCAACCAACGGTGCATTTTATGAAGTTGACAGCGTTGAGGGGTGGTGGAACAGCGGCCAGCAGGGCGGCAAGGGCGGCCAGATTCCGCCCAAGCGCGGCTATTTCCCCGTCCCGCCCACTGATATGTTGCAGGATGTGCGCAGCAAGATCGTGATAGCGCTCGAATCGGTCGGCGTGCCGATCGAGGTGCATCACCACGAGGTCGCCACCGCCGGGCAGACCGAGATCGATATGCGCTATGGCACGTTGGTGCGTATGGCCGACAGCGTGATGATTTACAAATACATCGCCAAGAACGTCGCTCGCGCCAACGGCCTGACGGCGACCTTTATGCCCAAGCCGATGTTTGGCGACAACGGCTCTGGCATGCACGTCCACCAGAGCTTGTGGAACGGCGATAGCAACGTCTTTTTTGACGATGCCGGCTATGCCCAGCTTTCTGACACGGCCAAGTACTACATCGGCGGTCTGCTCAAACACGCCTCGGCGTTGCTGGGCATCGTCGCACCGACGACCAACTCATACCGTCGCCTGGTGCCCGGCTTTGAGGCCCCGGTGAACCTGGCTTATTCGATGCGTAACCGCTCGGCGATCTGTCGCATCCCCATGTACTCCAAAAGCCCCAAAGCCAAGCGCCTCGAGTTTCGCGCGCCCGATCCGAGCTGCAATCCATACTTGTGCTTTGCCGCGTTGTTGATGGCCGGGTTGGATGGCGTGCAGAACCAGATCGATCCTGGCGAGCCGATGGACAAAGACCTGTACGATCTTCCGCCGGAGGAAGCGGCCAAGGTCAAGCAGGTGCCCGGTTCCCTGCCCGATGTGCTCAGAGCTTTGGAAGCCGATCACGAATTCTTGCTCAAAGGCGACGTGTTTACGTCCGATTTGCTCGAAGCCTACCTTGAATACAAGTACAAGGCCGAAGTCGATCCGGTACGGATGCGTCCGCATCCGTACGAGTATACGTTGTATTTTGACATTTAGCATTCTTTTGTGCAGTTTCGCCAGAAACCGGGTTTTTGACAAAAACCCGGTTTCTTGTTTTATTATTGCACGCCCATCTTGTTTGTGTTACAATGGCGCTCACTCGATCTTGAGAGTGAGCAATATGACTCAAATGCCCAAACTGAACGACCTGGATTTCGACCAAACCGATCCGCGCCTGCTCGATGCCCTGGCCAGCTTGAACCAGATCGGCGCAACGATCAACCGCATCGGCCCGCGTGCCGACGTTCTTTCACCGTTGGGTCGGGCGCACTTGACCGACGCGGTGGTACAGCAGGCGCTGCGCCTGATCGTAGACAGCGCGATCAAGGTTGTGCCCGGCGCTTCGGCGGTGATCTATACCTATGACCGGGACAGGCAGGCTTTCGACCTTGACTCGCGCGTGTCTGCCGGTGAGTTGGTCGATGCCATTTCCGGCGACGAACCTCGTCTGGACGGCAGCGGTATGCGCGCGATCAGGCAGCGCCGCCGCGTGTTGTCTTATGAAGAGGCCGACCTTAACGTACATCCGGCGCGCGCGCGCGCGGGCGTCGAGACACTGGCCTGTTTCCCCCTCATCGTCGCCGATCAGCCGGTCGGTGCGCTGTACGTGTCGCTGCACGAGGCACGGCAGTTTAGCCCCTTTGAATTGCTGATCCTCGAAAATTTCTGCAACCAGGCTGCGATGGCGATCTATCACACCCGCCGGCTGGCCAGCGTTCAACGCGACCTGGCTCGTCGCGAAGAAGAGCTGTCGCGACTGCGTTACGCGGGGATGCTCATCTCATCGCGGCTGCGCCTGGAAGAGATGCTGGAGGCAATTTTGGACATGGCCCTCCAGGTGACGGATGCGCGTTATGGCATCTTCCGGCTGGTTGACGAGCAGAGCCATCAACTGGTCGCCCGTGCTGTGGTCGGGGAAGATGTTGGCCCGCCCGAACTCGATCCGTTGCCCATCGACGGGTCAAGCATTATGGGCTGGGTGGCCGGGCACCGCCAACCGCTCTGCATTCACGATTTGCAGGCTGCGCCCTGGGTGCTCATCTATCGACCACTGTACAATGGGCTGCGCATGCGCTCCGAGTTGGCCGTGCCACTGGTCGGCGCGAGCGGGCGGCTGGAGGGCGTGCTCAACCTGGAAAGTCCCGAAATCGGCACATTCAGCGAGCATGACAGCCTGTTACTGCAAGCACTGGCCACGCAGGCGGTGATCGCCATTCAAGAAGTGCGCCTGCTCGATGCGCTGCAGCACGTCGCCGAATTGCTGCTTGTCCGGCCCTGCGACGATGTGCTGGCGTACCTGGTCGAGCTGGCCTGTACTTTGCTCAACGCCGCCGCCAGCGCGATCTGGATGCTGGACGGCGATCAACTGGTGCTGCGCGTGAGCAGCGCCGGGCATCGACGGGGCGAGCGGCTCCCTCTGCACGGCAGTCTCACCGGGCAGGCGGTTTTGACCAACAATCCGGTGCGCGTCGATGATGTGCGCGCTGATGAGCGCTTTCACCGTACCGACCTGGCCCGCGAACAAGCGTGGATGAGCGCGCTGATCGTGCCGTTGATGGCGAGCAATGTTGGGTCGTCACGCGAACCGATGGGGGCATTCAGCGTCTATGGCACGCAAGACGAGCCGGGGCGCTTTGTCGAATCCGAGTGGGACGAAAAGGTGCTGACCTGCCTTTCTCATTACGCTGCGCTGGCCGTGCAAAATGCCGTCCGTCAGGAGGCACTGCACATAGCCCGGGAGCGTCACGCTGTCGCCGAGACCTTTGCCGCTGTAGGCGACATCGCCGCCAATGTGCTGCACCATCTCAACAACAAGGTTGGTACCATTCCCGTGCGCGTGCAAGGTATTCATGACAAGTGTTCAGCGACGCTGCTGGCCGATCCTTACCTGTCAGCCAACCTGGACGAGATCGAACATAGCGCGCGCGAGGCGATGGGTGCCGTGCGCCGGAACCTGTCGCGCCTGCGGCCCATTCACCCGGCCCCGGTCGACGTGGCGCGAAGCGTCCAAGACGCGCTGCGTACAATCGACCTGCCCCAAACGATTTCGCTGCGACTTCAGGGATTGGATGATCTGCCCCCGGTGATGGCCGGCACGCGCAGCCTGTCGCTGGTGTTTGCCAATCTGCTCGAAAACGCCCTTACGGCGATGCAAGGCGCAGGCCAGATCGAGATTCGCGGCCTGGCCGGTGATGGGTGGGTAGAGATCGACGTGACAAATGACGGACCGGGCATCGATCCGGCGCTGCACGACCGCATTTTCGAGTTCAATTATTCCGGGCGACGATCCAGGGGCAAGCTGGGTTTTGGGCTGTGGTGGGTGCGCTCGTTGTTGGTGCGTCTGGGCGGCACGATCACAGTGGAAAGCGACGGCGTGCGCGGTGTGACGTTCCGACTTGGGCTGCCGAGGGTAGAAAAAACGTGATCGAAGAAACGTTGCGTGCGCTGATAGTCGAAGACGACCGTTCGTGGCAGCACATTCTGTCCGAATTGCTGACCGACGCCGGGCTGGCCGTTGATGTGGTCGACAGCCTTGACAACGCAACCGCCGCATTGCGCGCCGCACCGCATCGCCTGGCTGTGATCGATCTGTCATTGAGCGAAGGCAATTTCGACAACCAGGATGGCCTGCGCGCGCTGCAAGCGATCCGCTGCCAGGACCCCGGCTGCGTGGCCGTGATGCTGACCGGTTTTGCCACCGTCGAACTGGCAGTCAGTGCGATCAATGACTATGGCGCGTTGACCTGCCTGCGCAAAGAAACGTTCGACCGCGCCGAATTTCGCCGCTTAATCCGCCAGGCGCTGGCGCAAGCGCCGCCGGAAATCCAGGCCGAACCGATGGTGGGGGCGACCCAATCACCGGAAAAAGTTGAATCGCCGTCCGGGCAGGGCGTGGCACTGGTAGTCGAGGACGACGCCGGGTGGCGCAGCATCCTGTCGGAGCTGTTGCTCGATGCCGGATACAAGGTGCGCCTGTGCAACAGCTATGGCGAGGCGCTGGGCTGTCTGCGCCGCGATCGGTTTGCTCTGGCAGTGATCGATCTGTCGCTGGCCGGCTTTGCCAGCAGCGATCCGCCCTGGGAAGCGTCGGAGGAGCATCTGGATGGCTACCGGCTGCTCGCATCGACGCGCGAGACCGACGTGCCGACCCTGGTAGTCAGCGGCGTGGCCGGCGCCGAAGAAATTGAAAGCGCCTATGCAGAGCAGGGCATTTTTGCCTACATCCAAAAGCAGACCTTTGATCGGCGCGCGTTTTTGCAGGCCGTCGATGGGGTGCGGGCGGCACGGGCAGCCGGCAGTCCGTTCGTGCTGCTGACCGGGCGCGAACACGAGGTACTGGCCCTGCTGGCGCAGGGGATGACCAACAAGGAAATCGCCCGGATGCTGGTGATCACGATCAATACCGTCAAACGCCATTTAAAATCGATCTTTGAAAAACTCGACGTGCATACCCGTTCGGCGGCGGCGGCCCAAGCCATCAAAGCAGGCATACTGATCCGGATTGGCCACGATCAAAAGATAAACGAGGAGGTTTGAAATGAACGAACTTGAAACGCGAACCGTCTATTTTGCGCAGCCCGGCAAGGCGAATACCGAGCGCACGCTCGAACTGGCTTATGCGCGAGCGGCGGAACTGGGCATCAAGCAGGCTCTCGTCGCCACCACCGGCGGCGATACCGCCGTGCGCGCCGCGCAGGTCATGCATGAGATGGAAGTAATTGCCGTCACTCACTCGACCGGGTTCCAAGCGCCGAACGAGCAAGAACTGACCGTCGAAAATTGCGTTGCGTTGGAAAAGGCCGGGGCCAAAATCCTCACCTGCCAGCATGCCCTGGGCGGCGTCAACCGCGCGGTGCGCAAAAGGCTGGACACCTACCAGCTTGACGAGATCATTGCCTTCACCTTGCGCGTCTTTGGACAGGGGATCAAGGTCGTCGCCGAGATGACCTTGATGGCTGCTGACGCCGGGCAGGTGCGTACCGATACGCCGGTGCTGGCCGTCGCCGGCAGCGGGCGCGGCGCCGATACCGCCGCCATCCTCCTGCCCACCAACGCGCAGACCTTTTTCGACCTCAAAATCCTGGAAATCATCTGCCGCCCGTCGCCGGAACATCCTCTTTTGAGAAAAGAGTAGACAAGGGATCACTTGTTTTTCACGCTCCGGCGTGGAAATGCCTCCTTAACGCTCCACGTCATTCTCCCCCGGTCATTTTTTCGTTCTTGACAGCCGGCCATACCTGTGTTATACTTTTTCTCAG
>JAFGEY010000344.1 GCA_016931365.1 Anaerolineae bacterium | reverse complement strand
GTAGATCGCCTTCTGGCCGCGGCTGGCAAAGGTATCAGTCTGGACAAAGTGCCAGTTTTCGCCCATCACATCTTCGTCGCCGACGACTTTGATCTCTTTCGGATCGCCGACGCCCAAGCCTTTTTCGTGAGCCAGCCGGATAAAGTCGAGGCTCAGCGGATCGAACCCTTGCAGCTTGGCCGAGATCGCGTCGATCGCCACCTGGTCGGCAGAAGCCAGAATCACATCCTTTTCGTGCCAGAACATCGCGCGCGGGCCGGGGCCATCGCCGGCAAAGGTGCCGTCCATCACCGCAAAAACGCCGGGATGGATCTCGCGCTGGATCATCAACAGATCGACCAGCGTCTCGTGGATGCGCCCGTGCGTCCAGTGGCGATTCTCACCGAGCAGGCCGCCAAAGGCGTTTTTCATCGCCCCGGTGATGGTAGTAAAGACATGGGTTTTGACCGTGGGAAAGTGGATCACGTTACATCCGACGAACATTTCGGGGATTTTGACGCCGTCGGGATAGATCTTGTCCAGGCAGAGGAATTCGCCCTTTGGTTTGTAGACAACCCACTCGACGTCCGGCTCGTAGAGATGAACGTTGCGCAAACCGTATTTATCGACTATGTACTTTTGCTTGTTGTTGTATTCACCAACATAGGCGTCGACCACGACGGTGCGGTTGTGCGCGGCAACCAGCTTATGACGCTCAAAACCATCGTTGAGCAGTTTGAGGACCGTCCCTTCCAACTGCCAGGGCACGCTGGAACAGGCCGGATACCATGTCTGCCATGAGACGTTGATCTTGAGCAGCGTGTCATGCGTTTTGGACAGCGCCGCTTTGTACCCAGCCAGGTCGAGCAGCCGAGCATAGTCTTCGAGGACGGTTTCGGGCCGCGTGCGCAACACCGCTACCTTGCCTTTGCCGGGGAACGAGTACTCTGTCATCGCGCGCTCCTTTCCGATAACGAATCGCGTAAAGGCTTCTCCCCAGGCGAATTGTACCTGAAACTCGGCCTTGAAGCAAAATACACCCGCGCCTGTTTTTGCCAAAACGGTCTATTTGTGCTACACTATCCGCTGTGCCCCTGTAGCTCAGTGGATAGAGCACCGGCCTCCGGAGCCGGTGGCACGCGTTCGAGTCGCGTCAGGGGTACCATACAGAAAGGCCCAGAGTTCAAACCCTGGGCCTTTCTGTATGTATAGCTCATTGGTCTGTCCCGATCGCCTTCCGGATGCGCCGCATATAACTCAAAAACGCCTCGTCGTACAGCACGTCGACGCTGCGCGGGTGTGGCAGGTCGATCTCGACCACCTCGGTAATTTGCCCCGGACGCACGCTCATCACCATCACCCGGTCAGAGAGAAATACCGCCTCCTGGATGTCGTGCGTGACCATCAACACTGTCTTGCGACGCTGCTGCCAGATGCGCTGCAATTCCAGGTTCATCCGCTCGCGGGTGAGCATATCCAGCGAACCAAACGGCTCGTCGAGCAGTAAAATTTCGGGGTCATAGATCAACGCGCGAGCGATGGCTACCCGCTGCGCCATCCCGCCGGAGAGTTCGTGCGGGCGGCTGCCCCCGAACCCGCCCAATCCTACCAGGTCGATTAAAGCCTGCGCGCGCCCTCGCGCTGTTTCTCTGTCGATGCCTTGCATTTCGAGCGGCAAAGCAATGTTGCGCAGCACCGTGCGCCAGGGCATCAGATTGGGCTTTTGAAAGACCACCCCCACATCCGCGTTTGGCCCGTTCAACGGTTCGCCGCGCAAAGTGACCTGGCCGCGCGTTGGCGGGAGCAGGCCAGCCAGCACGCGCAGCAGCGTGCTCTTGCCGCACCCCGACGGCCCGACCACACACACAAACTCGCTGGGACACATCTGGAACGAAACGTCGTCCAACGCGCCCAGGCCGCCGTCGGGCGAGTCAAAGGTGACGCCGAGATGCTGGACAACCAGGATCGGCTCGTCGGGCGTGCAGGCGCGATCAACCCCGGCGGTCATTTGGCGGTCACAAATTCGTTGGTGTAAAGCTTGCTCGCGTCGAGATCGGCCTCGATCATCCCGCTCTGACGCATAAAGGCCACCGAGGCTTCCCACGCTGCCGGATCGGACGGGCCCAGGAGATCGCCGCGCCAGAAATCGAGGGCCGCTTGCAGCACCGCTCGTTGGAGAGGTGCGCCCGCATCGTCGATCTCGGGCACGTAGCGGCGGCAGATCGCAAACGCCGCGTCGGGGTCGTTCAGTGTATCTTGCAAGCCGCGGATGATGGCGCGAGCCATCTCGCGCACCAGGTCGGGCTGCTCTTTGATCGTCTTTTCATTTGTGATCAGCCCGTTGGAGACGAAATCGACGTAATCGGCCACCAACAGCTCGCTCACCTCGTAACCCTGCTCACGCAATCGCACCGGCTCGTTCATCGCATAGACCACTGCCGCATCGACCTGCCCCGTAGCCAGGCTTTCCGCCTGCGTGTAGCCGATGCTGATCAGGTTCACCGCTGCCGGGTCGATGCCTGCCGCGTTGAGCATCGCCAGCCAGCCGATGTAACTGGCTCCGTACAGGCCCGGAATGCCCACCGTCTTGCCGATCAGGTCTTCCGGCGCGCTCAACGGCTCCAGCGCCGCCACCGATACGGGGAAACGGCGGTACCAGTTGAGCACATAGACCACCGGCAGTTCCTGGCTGCGCGCCATGATCACTTGATCGCCGCTGCCCACGACAAACTGTAACTCGTTGGTGCCGGCCAGCTTGAGCAAATCGTGCTCCATGCCGTAGTCAAACTCGATCGCGATCCCTTCCTCGGCAAAGTAGCCCTTGTCGACGGCGACGTAGACCGGCGTAAACTGGACATTGGGAATGAATCCCATCGCCAGCTTGACCGTGCGCGGTTCACCGCTCTTGGTCGCAGAACGAGCACATCCACTCACTGCCAACGCACCGATCAAAGTCAAAACAAGCCAAAATCGAACCTTTTTCATTCTTTCAACCCCTCCTCTTGAGTAAAATCGTTTCCAGCAGCGCCATAGACAGATACAGGATCAGGGCGATGACCACCAGAGTCAAAATCGCCACAAACATCAACGGGGTATCGAAATTGCCCCGCGCCACGTTGATCAAAAACCCCAGCCCGCGGTCGGCGGCGACAAATTCACCCACCACTGCACCGATCACCGAGAGGGTCATACTCACCTTGAGGCCGCCAAGCAGCGTTGGCAGGGATGAAGGCGCTTCGAGCAGGGCAAACATCTGCCAGCGCGTGGCGCGCAGCGAGCGCATCAGGTTGACCAGATCGCGATCGACCGAGCGGATGCCGACCATCGTGTTCATCAGCATCGGGAAAAAAAGGGTCAGCGCGCAGACCAATACCTTGCTCAACCGGCCCGGCCCAAACCAGATCACCAGCAGCGGCGCGAGGGCCACGATCGGAACAGACTGTGAAGCCACGATATAAGGCGATACAAAACGCTCCAGCGTGCGCGATTTGGCCATCCAGTAACCGAGCAGCAGCGCGGTCGTCAAGCCCAATACCAGCCCCCCGCCGATTTCGGTCAAGGTCACGCCGGTGTGCCACCATAACGCACCCTTGGTGGCCGCGATCCAGAATCGCTCGTACACGCGGCGCGGCGTAGGCAGGATAAAGGAAGGGTATTGTCCCAGCCAGACGATCAATTCCCACAGCCCTAAAAAGATGAGCAGCGCCAGCGGTAGCAACACGTACTGCTGCTGCCGGCGGACAAAGGCGCGCCAGTCGCCAGACTCGCCGGTCAAACCCGCATTGAGCTGCGCTCGAGTCGCGGATCGCTCGACCATAAGACTCCTCTCCAAATAAAAAAGCCCCGATATCGCAAAAAGCGAATCCTCGGGGCTTGTCCCTGTCACGAAAACTCAACGCAGTCACACCGTGTCGAGTATGACGACCCTCTCTCATCCGGACTGTACCGTCGGCTCTGGAATCGCACCAGATCAGCCTTGGGTGGCAGTGCCACACTCGGCTCGCGGGCTTGGCGTAACACGCATTTTGTGTTATCCTTACCGCCGGTCGGGACTAGAAGCGACGCATTTTGTGCATCGCCTCGCACCCTGCCCCGAAGGTTTATAGCTGTATTATAGAGGATTTAGGAGGAATGTCAAGCACTGATCGATCTTGGGTCTGTATACAACAATCTCACCCACCAGTCCAATCTTTTTCTTTCCTCACAAGCATGTAAAAAGAGACGTCATCATACACATTTTGCTCGCCGTAGGGTTCCTTGATCCCCCCCGGCAGCCGGCCCCACTCGATAAATCCCAGGCGTGGGTAAACCGCTTCGGCAGGTGTGCCACCTCGACAACCCGTCTCCAGGATCTCGATGCCCCATGCAGCAGCCTGTTCGCAAACAGCTTCGACGACGCGGCGAGCAATGCCTTGTCGCTGGTAATGCGGGTGCACGACCAGCCCGGTCAGTTCGCCTCGATGCGCATAGAGCGGGTGCGTGTTGCGGACCAGCGAGCCGGTACCCACGACGACGGGTGGTGACTGTGCGTCTTGTACCTCGGCGACCAAGAGCGTTTGGGTTTCTTGCGCTGTTGTTTGGATCGCCTCGGTGATTCGAGCACTAATTTGTTCAAGCGTATTGACCGAAAAGCAATTATCGCGCAACTGCGCTGCATCTTCTGGCTTGACTGGACGCACAATGACGGTTTCTATATCGTCAAACATTGTTTATTTCCTTTCTTTGATCACACTTGATTGGTGGTATGGAAACAAAAAAGGCCGTGAACGTTTGCCATCCACGGCCTCGAATACACACAAATGCTATGGCTCGATCTCAGACACACAAAAAGGGCCGTGGCAAGAATCGTCCACAGCCCATCAGTTTGCAACAACACACTGCCCCGAGAAATGTACCCCTCGAGGGCTCCATTTAACTGCTGATGGATTCGATAAGCTCAATGTGCCTATCGGTTGGGGACGACTCTATCCGCAAACGCTCGCGAATAGAGTCCTGGTACCTTGACCCATTGCTGCACTCCTTCAAGATCGATTGCAGTATATCACGTTCGGGTGGGATATGCAACCGTCTTTTTCGCTTTGTCAGGCATTACGCCGCCTCGAACAGATCAAACGCTTGGCGCATTTTGGCAATCACGTCGACGCCGAACGGGCAGCAGACCTGCCAAGTCTACCATACACGGTATGGCAGTTGATCTGCCACAAAATCCTGCTACATCCCCCACAGGTGCCCGGTATGCACCGGCTTGCCTTGCAGCTTGAGGTAGTAGAAGAGCTGCCCCTTGTGCTGGCCGAGATGCCAGACCATCTGCAAGAGCTGGTAGCCCAGCGCCTTCGGGGCGGTGGGATTCCACGGCGCGGCGACCGGCTTGTTGGCCAGGTCCGCTTCGCTGCATCGAGCGAGCATCTCCAGCGCCAGCTCTTTGTCTGCGGCCAGCAGCGTCTTCGCCTGAGCCACGCTGTCCACCGACGGCAGTTTGTCAGCCGGAGACAGCATCTCTTCTGCACTCACTTCTCCTTCCGGCGGCATGCCCCAGTCACCGGTGACAAAGCCGCGCATCGGCGCGCCGCAGCCGTCGACCGCCAGGTGGTGGAGCAGTTGGCCGACGGTCATCCAGTTGCTGCCCGTCGACGGCTTCCAGTCGAGGCTGTCGGCGTCGACCAGGTTGAGCAGCGCCTCGGTCACCGCATAGGTGGTCTCGATCTCGGTTTTGATCAGTTCTGTCCAGTTCATGTTGGCTCCTTTCTCGCAAATCGGTTATTCCCACGGCCCAATATGGTTGTGGCACGGCGCACTCATGATAGCACAAATGTTCGAGGATCGCAAGGCGTATTTTTCGCGCTCTATGTCAGACTGTTCACCGCCGCCTCGAGACGGCGCAGCGTCGCTGTTTTGCCCAGACAGGCCAGCGTCTCGAACAAGGGCGGCGTCGCTTCGCGCCCGCTGATGGCGATGCGGATCGGCATCAGCAGGTCAGCGCGCTTCCAACCCAGGCGATCCGTCTGCGCGTCGAGCGTGTCCTCCAGGCTGGCGACGGCCCAGTTGCCCGCATCGATGGCTTTCAGGACGGCAGTCGAACGGTCGAGCGCGCCGCGCAGCACGGTGGGCGGGTGCCGCCGGGCAAAATGGTTGTTCTGCAGCAGGCTGGCGCAGATCTCGGTTGGTGGGTCCTGGAAGAAAAAACGCAGCGCGTCCGGCGCATCGACCAGCGTCTTGAGCCGCTCCTGCTCGAGCGCGACCAACCGCACCAGGTGGGCAAATTCGCCGTCGCCCAACGCGGTCAAGTCGAGCAATCCCGCGTCGACCAGGTAGGGCACGACGCGCCGCGCCAGTGTCGCCGTGTCGAGGCGGCGAATGTGCACCCCGTTGAGCCACAGCAGCCGGGTGCGGTCGAAAATGGCGTTGGCCCTGCTGCACCGCTCGAGCGAAAAGCGGGCCAGCAGGTCATCAAAGGTGAAAAATTCCTCCTCGGTGCCCGGATTCCAACCGCTCAAGGCCAGGTGGTTGATCATCGTCTCCGGCAGATAACCCATGTCGTGGAACTCGCCGATGTAGGTCGCCCCGGCCCGCTTGCTGATCTTGGAGCGATCCGGGTTGAGCAGCAGGCTGAAATGGCCAAACGCCGGCGGCTCGGCGCCCAGCGCCTGGTACATCTGGAGCTGCGGAAACGTGTTGTTGATGTGCTCCCCGCTGCGCAGGACGTGGGAAATCTGCATCTCGATCTCGTCGACTACGGTGGCCAAGCTGTAGACGGGCCGCCCGCTGGAACGGAGGATGATCGGATCGCCGATCAGCGCGCCATCCTGCTCGATCCCGCCCTGCACCAGATCGACGTAGGCGATTGGTTCGGGATCGATGTGAAAGCGCAGCACGGCCTTTTCCCCGGCGCGCAAACGCCGCCGGGCATCGTCCCCAGCCAGGTGGCGGCACTTGCCGCTATAGATGTAAGACACGCCAGCGGCCTGGGCTTGCTGGCGCTCCAGGTTTAGATCGTCGGGCGTGCAAAAGCAAGGATAGGCCCGCCCGGCGTCGAGCAGCCGCTGCGCGTAGGCCTGGTATAGGGCCAACCGTTCCGACGGGCGGTAGGGGCCGAACGGGCCGCCGATGTCCGGGCCTTCGTCCCAGGCCAGGCCAAGCCAGCTCAGGCCCTCCAAGACACCCTGCTCGGAGGCCTGGGTCGAACGCCGCGCGTCGGTATCGTCGATGCGCAGGATAAACGTGCCGCCTCGCTGGCGGGCAAAGAGCAGGTTGTACAGCGCGTTTCGGGCGGTGCCCACGTGGCAGTTGCCCGTCGGGCTGGGGGCAATGCGCACGCGGACTGCCTTGCCGGTGTGGTTATGGTTCATTGAGATACTCCCTTCAAACAAAAAAGGGGCTGCGCGCGGCGCAGCCCCTTGATGGCCGTAGTTATGGAACAAATCACCTACCGAAAGCCCGCCTCCAGGGATCGCCGCGCAGCACGCATCAACTGCTGCTGTTGCTGCCGTTCGCTTTGTTCGGACTGGATTTGAGCCTGGGTGCTGTCGAGCAGGCAGGAGAAAACGCACGCACACGTGGATGCGGGAGAGAATAGCGTATTGATATGGCGATGACTAGAACTCAACATTTCATCTTGCTCGACAAGGATTGTTGCTTCTATTGTACCCAGACCGGGCGATCTGTCAAGTTTGCCGGTCTCTGCGTCAGCCATCAGGAGGGATCGCCTTTCCCGGTGGATGCAGAGCATCAAAAGAGGCGTACCGATGAAGGGGCGTCGGCATGGGAAAAGACAGGATATTCTTTCGTATGCGTGTTTGGTGGTTTTATGTGGGTTTCACTTTCCCAGACACTGCGCTGCTTTGTCGTCGATTCCTTGCAGCATTCGTTCCAGATCTTGATAAGTCAAAATGGGCGACATATCAGCTTCAAACTTGATCAAGTATACGCCATACTGACCTACAGCCTGACACGTTTCAACACCGCTTGCTTTGTGTTTGTAGCAGCGAAATCGGAATTGATCGGCGACCAAGCTTTGATAATCAAACGTATCAGGAATGTACCAATCTGTCCATCCCTCGCGAGATGAAAAATCGTAGCCGGTAGCGATGTTCTCGGCGAAGCGCTCCCGAGTTTCCTTTGCGTCACTGCCCTCATACACCTCTTGAGTTGCCCCGCCATACTGATTCGAAGTGAAACCAGTTCCAATCTTGTTGATCCCGAACCGCATAGGTGCGCCATCCTTGCTTGGCACACTTGTCTGATAAAAGTCTTTATGAAAGAATGTCTCGTCAAGCAGCAGGCTTTCAATCGAACAGGGAGAAGGTGATGGTGCCGGTCCGATTTGTATACGGCAGGCAAGAAGCATCAGTAGCATCACGCCCCATATCTTGATTCCGTGCTTCATTCTGAACATCGTTTATCTGCCTTACAAGTGATATCGGCTAAATATCCTTGTACAAGAAAAGCCGTACTCGCGCGACAATATCACCACACCATCAGCCGAGCCTGAACAAAATTGGTTATTCGCCCGCCGGCGAGACTGTCTCGGCGCGCAGCAGGCCGCCGTCCTTGAGGATATGCCACACCTCGACGCCGCACGCGATCAGGGTCGGGGCGATCAGCTTGTGGCGATGGCAGTGCAGCGGATCGGCCTCGGCGCAGAGAAGAGCAATTTGGGTTTCGCCCGCCGCGTTGACCAGATCATCGATGCCCTTTTGGTACCAATCCCTGGCGGCGACGAGTTCATAGCATTACCCTGAAACGCTCATTAAAAATGATATAACTGGAATTTGGCAAAAGGGCCGACCTATGGCAAAACATCCGGCATC
>JAFGEY010000343.1 GCA_016931365.1 Anaerolineae bacterium | reverse complement strand
GTCTTCTTCCGAGTATACGCAGCTTGGGGATCTGTGCAAATTTGATGGAATGTGAGGACTTCCCTGGAGGGTCAGAATTTGCTCTCTGGCTTTGTTTCAGAATGGCGTTCAACTTTTTGGGCAGCGACAAAGCGGCCTACGATGTAGGTGGGGCCTTTGGCGATGTCGAAGGGGATGGTTTCGGTTTCAATGATGTGAAACCCGGTGCGGGTTTCGTTTGTCTCGTAAAAACGCCAGGACATCCCGGCGGAACCGCTTCCCGCCGGCCGGATGGCCCATCTTTTCATAGAGGCAGAGCCGGGCGTTGGGGATGCCGTCTGCCGTCTCGCGGAACAGTGCGGGGCTGTAGAAAAAGTCATCCGCGCCAGCAACGATCAGTGTGGAGGCGACAATTTCCACCAGCCGGTCTTTGAAAGCATGCTGATCTTCGGCTTCGACGGTGACCACCAGATCGGTGGGATCCTTCGGTGCGCTCAAAGCCAGCAGCCATGCGCTGAGCCAGACAAGCGGCTGTGCCAACCATTTTCCAAAACCCGCTTGCTGGTACATCGTGCCTACCAGCTTGGCCCAGGCTTTCATCCATTGCCCTTGCTGCGCCAGGCGCGCCACGTCCAATTGCAACTGCTTCGCGGCGGGATTGAGCGTGTGCGCGCTGGAATGGATGACCAGATGATGCACCAGGTCAGGATGGTCGGCGGCAAAGTGCAACGCGATAGACCCGCCGGTCGAGATGCCAAGCACATCCACCGGCCCGTCGAACTCTTGCCGGATCATCGCCGCGTAATCATCTGCCATGTCCTTGAGCGTGTACCCTTGCGGCATCCCCGGTTTGCAGAGCACGCCGTAGAGCGTGTAGTCGCTTTCCAGGAATTTGTACATCATCAGCATTACGGCTTGCGGCTTGTGCTCAAACGTCAACCCCTGGAAGATGACCAGGGGACGCGGGCCGTGGAGTGTATGACAGGCGCTGCCTCGGAAAAATTGATCTTCATCGCGTCAAAGCCGAAATCCAGATATGCGCGACGCCAAACAGCAGCGATGCGCCCAACATCCACCAGGAACTCATCAAATAGGACGAAAGGATGAGAAACACGATGGGCATCACCGCCATCGGCTGAGGAATGCCCAGGAATGACGTCCCCAGAAGCGCAGGAGATCTCCCACTCACGAAGTACCGAATCCAGCAGCCATAGTAAACGGCCAGCGCCAGCCCCATGGCGACTGTGACCGGCAGCGAGAATTTTTTGTGCATATCCAGCGAAAAGAAAAACGGCAAGATCAGTGTCGCAACCCGGCCCACGTTCTCGACAATTGTCAGCCACAGCGGCTCGGCAACCTGCTTGCCCCCATCCGCTTTGGGCGTCAGCATCCACACCACATTGGGAAGCATGATCAGCAGTGGAATCAGCGCGCCGGATTTGATCGGGATACTTGTATCGCGAAACATCGGATTCATCTACCTTTCATACCTTTACGATTATCTTTGCTCACGCCGCCGTCACCTCTGCCGCTTGGCGTGTGTTGCCAGTTTGCGAGAAATACAAGATGGTTACATTCATTTTACATGCTGAACGAGACATCAGATTTCTTCTTGTGGGATGGAGAGTTCCTGCGCCCAACCGCGAATCTTGTCCCAATTGCGGAAATCCAGTGTGGGGAAGAAGCGCGCGAGCCAACCGGGTAGCCCCAGGGCGACGCCGCGCCGGTCAACTTTGCCGGCAAACAGCGTCTCGGCTACTGGTGTGACGAAGGCGCGCACCGGGCCATAGACGGTGTCGCGCGCGGGCGCCAACTGCGCTTCGTTCTTTGCCAGGCCGGCCAGGCACACGCTGAAGAGCGCTACCGGCACGCGACTGAGCGCCGTCTGGTTGGCTTCGACAAATTCCAGGGCCTCGGATAGCCAGCGGCTCCCGTGGACCGCGCTGCCGATGAGCACAAATTGATAATTGTCCACCGCCGGTTTTTCCAAAGCCGGGATTACGTCTACCGCAAAACCGCGCTCGCCCAGCGTCTTGCCGATGTCAACGGCGACTTCTTGGGTGGAGCCAGCAAAAGTTGCGTAAGCGACCAGAATACGATGGTTCATTGGTTTCTCTCCAAAGGCAGCAGATGAAAGGACAACCGGCGGCGGCTCAGGCGTTGCTGCCGTAATGCCGCAGAGGGTCAAGCCGAGCGCAGCCGTCGAAAGGCAGCCGATTCGCAGAAAGCGTCGCCGTGAAATTTTGGGGTGATTTTGTTTGACGGGTATGTTCATTTTCATGCCGCTCTCCATAACTTTGCTTGAAGTATGGCTTTCATACGGCGCTTCTTTACACGATAACCGTGATGACGACTTTGCCGCGAGCGTGGCTTTCTTCCAGGTAGCGGAAAGCGTCCGGGGTTTGAGGCAACGGGTAGGTCCGGTCAATCACCGGCCTGACCTTGCCCGCTTCGATGAGGTCTTTGAGAACCGTCAGGTCTTTATCATTCGGGGTGGCCATATACATACCGGCCACCTGGCGCGTGAACGGCGACAACGCAAACGCCTTGAGCACGTACCCCATCCCGCCGTGGCCGCTGTTGGGGATGATCATCCCTTGCGGGGTGAGCACGCGCCGGAGGTCGGCAAACGTGTGGCTCGCCACGTTGTCCAGGATGAGATCGTAGCGCCGGTTGCCCTGGGTGAAATCCTCCTGGGTGTAATCAATGACGTGCTCCGCGCCGAGTGACCGCACCATCTCCATGTTACGTGGGCTGCACACCCCCGTCACTTCTGCGCCCAGTGCTTTGGCTATCTGCACCGCAAACGTGCCCACTCCACCCGACGCGCCATTGATCAGCACCTTCTGCCCCGCCTGCATCTTGCCCGCATCGCGCAATCCCTGAAGCGCGGTAATGGCGGCAGTTGGCACGGCTGCCGCCTCTGTGAAGGTGAGGTTAGTGGGTTTCAGCGCCGCCTTGTCTTCGGCCACGCACACATATTCGGCCAGCGTGTGGCTGCACGCGGCGAATACCTCGTCGCCGGGCCGAAAGCGTGTCACCTGCTCGCCGACTGCCTCCACCCGCCCGGCCATATCCCAACCGAGTATGTAGTCCTTCGGTTTGGGAAATCCGACACTGAAGCGCGCCAGCCACGGACTCCCTTTCATCGAGAAGACGTCGCCGGCGTTGAGGGCTGCGGCGTGAACTCGGACCAATATCTCATCTCCCTTGACCACCGGGTTGGCAACTTCTTTGAATTGCAGAACATCCGGCGAACCATACGCATTTTGCACGATGGCTTTCATTGTTTTGCTCCTTTTTGGGGTTGAGAGCCACATTACAGTACGCAAAAACGACTGTCCGGTTTCATTACACAGTGGCCGCCAGGTAGCCCCAGGTTTTGCCGCGCC
>JAFGEY010000342.1 GCA_016931365.1 Anaerolineae bacterium | reverse complement strand
TGGCGAGCATCCAAAAGGTCTTTGCCTCGATGACTGACATTCCCCCGGATGAGCTGGATCGAGCGCTGCGCTCGCCGCAGCTGGCCCTCTTTTTGTTCCAGTTTTCCGATTATGCCGGCGGCGACCGTCTGCCTCGCCCCAAAGAAAAGGTGCTCTGATGACTACTTTGACTTTTCCCCTCAGCCGCATCGAAGGACACGCGCAGGTGGTGATCGAGGTGCGCGGCGGGCAGGTGATATCGGCGCACTTTCAGGCCACCGAGTTTCGTGGCTTTCAGCATTTCGTGCAAGGCGCGCCCGCCGAACAGATGCCGGTGATCGTGCCGCGCATCTGCGGCGTTTGTTCAACCGCGCACCACGTCGCTTCGGTCAAGGCGCTGGAGGACGCCTATGGGGTCATGCCGCCGCCCTTGGCGCTGAAAATCCGCGAGCTGCTGCTGTTGGGACAGATCGTTCAGAATCAGGCCACGTCGTTGTTTATCTTTACGCTGCCCGATCGCCTGGACGTGGACAGCCTCTTTGAATTGACCGCTGATCGCGATGGTGTGCGCGGACGCGACGACGAGCGGCTGAACCGGTTGGCGACGCGCGCGCTCCAGGTGCGCAAAGCGGGCACCGACCTGATCGCCCTGGCCGGTGGGCAGTTTATCCACCCGATCAAGGCCGTCGTCGGCGGGGTGACGAGCGGCATTTCCGCCCAAGCCGCCGATGCGATGCGCGCCGAGATCGAAACGGCGTTGCCTTTCGCCTGCGAGTTGTTCGACGAGTACTGGGCCGCGTCGCTGGCCTTGAGCGCGCGGCTGGGCACCTGGGGCGACGATGCGCCGGCCTGCTACATCGCCGCGGTGGGGGAGCGCTGTCCCAATTATTATGGCGACGGGCTGCGGGTGATGGGGCTTGACGGCAAGGTGGCCGACCGCTTTGCGGCGAGCGAGTTCCGCGAGCACCTGATTTACGGTGAGACCGAGTACAGTTACGCCGGGCAAACCAGCTATCGCGGCGAGGTGCTGCGCGCCAACAGCCTGGCGCGGATCAATATGGCCCGTGAGATGGGCACGCCGCTGGCCGACCGCTACCTGGCGCAGTTTCGAGCGGCGTTTGGACAGCCTGCCCACGCGATCTTGTTGTTCGATCTGGCGCGGGGGATCGAACTGGTCTATGCCCTCGAACGCGCGTTGGAAATTCTGGCCGACCCGCTGGACGACGAGGACACCGATGTTGCCTACACGCCGCGCGACGGCGATGCCTACGGCCTGGTCGAAGCGCCGCGCGGGCCGCTGATCCACCATTATGCCATCCGCGACGGGCTGATCGAGCATGCCGAGTTTATCATCCCCACAGTGCACAACATGCGGGCCATCGAGCGGGCGCTTTATGTCGCTGCAGAGCGCTATATCAAAGGCGGGCAGGTCAACCTGGAACTGGAGCGGGCAGTGGGGCGTGTGGTGCGCGCCTTTGATCCGTGCATCGCCTGCGCCACGCATTGACCCGTATGCCAGAGTATCTTGGATTTGTATTTCGACCCATTGCAGGAGGGATAAATGGAAGCCAGAACGCTCTATTTTGACAAGCCGGGTAAACCCAATACCGACGCGACGCTACAGATTGCCCGCGAACGCGCTGAAGCGCTGGGGATCAAACAGCTCGTCGTCGCCTCGTCGCACGGCTACACGGCAAAACAGGCCAAAGCCATATTCGAGGGTCAGGATGTGCAGATCATCGCCGTGACGATTTGCGCCGGGTTTGCCGACAAGGGATGGACGATGACTCTTGCCGAGCGTGCCGGGCTGGAAGCTTTGGGCATCACCGTGCTCACCTCGATCCACGCGTTGGGTGATGACGTGAGCGAGGTGTTTACACCCAACCCGGCCAACAAGATCGTGCGCGAGACGCTGTATCGATTTTGCCAGGGGATGAAGGTCGCGGTCGAGGTTGCCATTATGGCCGCCGACGCCGACTTGCTGGACCTGTCGCAGGAGATCATTGTCGTCGCCGGGACGGATGAGGGCGCTGACACGGCGCTGGTCGTTCAACCGGCCTGTGCGTTGCAGTTCAAAAAGTTTCGGATCAGAGAGATCTTGGCGAAACCAAGATAAAGGAGCAAAGATGAACGTGCTGGCAATTTTAGGGAGTCGAGATCCAAAGGGACAGACCGCGCGGGCCACCGACGCACTGCTTGAAGGCACGGGTGCACATTGCGAGCGCATCTTTTTGCCCGCCGGCCGGTTTGAGCGCTGCCGCCAGTGCGACGCGCAAGGCTGGGGACTGTGCCGCTCGGAGGGGCGCTGCGTGATCGACGACGATTTTGCCGCGCTGGTGGACAAAATCAAGGCTGCCGACGTGGTGGTGTTCAGCACGCCGGTCTACTGGAGCGACCTGAGCGAAAGCATGCGCGCCTTTACCGACCGCCTGCGCCGGGTAATCCGCAACCGCGCGGACAAAACCGGCATCGAAGGCAAGGTAGCGGTCGGTATCTGCGTGGCGGGCGGCGGCGGCGGCGGCGCGCCGACCTGCACGGTCAGCCTGGAAAAAGTGCTGCGCACCTGCGGCTTTGACCTGGTCGACGTGGTGCCGGTGCGGCGGCAAAACCTGGACATAAAGGTCGAGGTGCTCAAGATCACCGGGCAGTGGCTGTCGACCCTGGCGTGATGGAGTATCGCCTGATCCCTGCACAAGAGACTCGCATCGAGATCGTTGTCGTCAACTCACGCTTTATCGTCACTGCCGCGCCAGCCTTTTCGGTCCAAGAGGCCAAAGCCTTTATCTCGCGCATCAGGGCCGAATTTTACGATGCAACGCACAACGTGCCGGTGTACTTGATCGGCCACGGTTCGTCGACCATCGCCCATTGCAGCGACGACGGTGAGCCGCCCGGCACGGCGGGCCGCCCGGCGCTGGCGGTGCTGCAAGGCAGCGGGCT
This sequence comes from Anaerolineae bacterium, assembly GCA_016931365.1. The sequence goes on along the minus strand of JAFGEY010000342.1, from coordinate 4,468 downwards.
GGGCAACGTGGCGGTGGTCATCACGCGCTACTTTGGCGGTACCAGGCTGGGCACCGGCGGGCTGGTGCGCGCCTACGGCGATGCGATGCGCGAGGTGCTGAACACACTGCCGCGCGCCGCCCAGGTGTCGACACATACCACGCTGCTTGCCGTGCCGTACCCGCTGTTCGAGCAGGTGCAAGGGCTGATTGGGACTTATCACGGCCGGATTTTGAGCCAGGACTTTGGCGTCGATGTGACAGTCGAGGCGCGGTTTGTAGTAGCAAGTTTTGCGGCTTTTCAAAGTGCGTTGGCCGAGATGTCTAACGGCGCGTTGCAGGCCGAGATCGTCCAAACGGACGAGGCCACGACGATGCCGCTGAATGCATTCGATGAACCTGCTTGAAAACCGTCCAGCCCCGGCAGGGCGCCGGGGCTGGACATAACTCAGGAGAAGAAGGTTTCGTGTGCTATTTCAAGCAGAAAGCGCTTGCTGTGATCCCGAAGGACGCTGTATCGGCGGTGAATAACGAGTTTCCAGTTTAGTTCCGACGACGACGAGCCGGTGTCCCATCGCACAGATCGTTCGCTTGGCCCATCCGTTGTATGATCGGAGCGCCTCCCGGATCAATCGATCGTGGGCTGTTTCCCTCAACAGGTCTTTTTGATGCTCCTTGATGCCGGTGTATATTTGTTCGTATGGCGTGAACATATTTTGTTCCTTTCCAACCAAGCCTGTCATTTAACGAAACTCTTGAGTGCGCCAAAGGTGTCGTCGATGCGTTCAGGGTTCAGGCTGTAATGTTTGGCGCCTTCTTTGCGACGCTCAAGCAAATAATTGGTGGCGCTTAACTGGCTCAAGTGGCGTGACGCGCTGGATTGGCTGAGCCCGAGACGATCCGTGATCTCGGCGGCGCTCTTTTCTCCCTCCACGGCGAGAAATTGCAAAATGCGCAGGCGCGTGTCGTCGGCCAGTGCGCTCAGGCGGGTGAGCAATTCCGAGCGGCTGAGCGCCGGGGAGCGGGCGGCTGCGCCCTCTGGAATGCGCGCGCCAAAAAAGATGCGCTGCGGGCCTTTGTTGAAGGCAATCTGCATCAGGTAGGGTGCAATGTGCGGCGAGGGGATAAAGACGATCTCGTCTGTCTCGCCCAAATGCTCCCACGGCGCGGGCAGATCGCGATCGGTGACGAGTTTGATGATGACGTCGAACGATTTGCCGGTGTAATCGAGCGATTCCAGGGCCGCTATCGATTCGCGCAGCATCGGCAGGTTGCGCTCCCATTCCTCAGCCAGGTGATCGCGCCACATCCTACGCAAGTGCGCCAGGATGGTTTCCTTTTTGCCTTCCGGGTCCTGAAACAGCTCACAGTTGGCTTCGACGGCGTACTTGGGGCATTCTTCGCCCTTGAGTGCGCACAACTGCTCGAAAAAGCCAACAAAGGCATCTTGGCTGGTCAGCAACTGCTCACATGTTGGCCAATGCCGGTCAGGAAATTGCTTTGTGGCATCCGCGAGCAGAAAGTTCAATTCTTTGTCGCGCAGTTCGGTCATATCTCGAGTTTGTAAATGGTCGAGAAAAGCCGGAAAACTGGCCCACTCTTTGCCGTCAAGATAGAGCATTGCAAACGAACAGAGCCGTTTATTATGCTCCAACTGTTCAGGTGTAAACTGGACAGCGGTTTCCTGAAGCCATCGATTTGGAAAATCGATGGACGCGCCGAGCAACGTCAGACTGGCCAGAGCATTGTAGGCCGGCGCCAGGCTGAACTTGACGGTGACGCTTTTTGGGGGGGCAACCAGGTTGATTTCCGACATCGTGACTCCTTATTATTCAATCTACCCGTTCAAGCGGGTAACGTGAATATATTATACACGATTGTGGTGGTTTTGTCAAGCACCTTTTGCGGTTTACCCGTTCAAGCGGGTAGAGGGAATAAAGACGGTATTTTGATCGTGTATTATCAAATCGACCGGCCCGGCGAAAGGACGCGCCTGATGTCGACATCCTGGACGCTTAATGGAGGCTCTTGATGACACAAAGCAAATCTCTACGGTACACAATGTTCGGTCTGCTGTATTTCGCGCAGGGCACGGTGTTGAGCTATTTCACCGCGCTGAACGCGATCTATTTTCGCTCGCGCGGCCTGTCGATGGGCGACGTGGGCATTTTTGCCTCGATCGCGCTGATCCCCTTTGTGATCAAGATTTTTCTGGGCATGCTCAGCGACCGGATCAACCTGTTTGGGATGGGGCATCGCAAGCCGTACATTCTGATCGGGCTGGCGGTGCAAGCGGCGTGCCTGTTTGCCGCGCCGTTCATCGACCCGGCCAAATTTTATTGGGGCTTTGTCGCGCTGGCCTTTATCTTGCAGATGGGGATGGCGCTGTACGACACATGCACCGACGGCCTGGCGCTGGACACGGTCCCCGAAGCGGAACAGGGCACCATCCAGGGCTTTATGGTCGGCGGGCGGGCGCTGGGCGTGGTGCTGACCGCCTCGGCGGTGGGGCTGCTGGCGCAGCAGGTGGGGTGGCTAGCCGTGTTCTGGCTGCTGGGCGTCGTTACCTTGCTGCCGGCGCCGCTGGTGTGGGGCGTCCGCGAGGTGGCGCGCCCGGTCGAGCGCGCGTTTGACTGGGCGGCGTTTGGCGCGTTCAAGCAAAAATCGGTGCTGGCGTTGGCCGGGCTGGGCTTTTTGTTCTTTTTGATCATCGCCGGGGCCAATCAGAACGTCAATCCCTTTTTAGAGGAAACCTTTGGCATCGACTTGAGCGTGGCCGGTTTTGTCACCACCGTGTGGGGCGTCGGTGCGGTGTTGGGCGGGCTGCTCGGTGGATGGATGTTCAGTCGGGTGGGGCATCGACAGACGGTGGTGATCTCGCTGGGGGTGTCGTTTGTGTCGGTGCTCGGCCTGGCGCTGACTCCCAACGTGGCCCTGGCCTGGCCGCTGGCGGCGCTTTTCGGGCTGTCTTATGGCGCGTGCCAGTCGGTCTATTATGCGCTGGCGATGAACTGCACCGATACGCGCATCGCCGCCTCCATGTTTTCGATCCTGATGGCAGTGACCAACGTTGCGCAGGGCGTGGGCATGGCGCTCAGCGGCGGGCTGGCCGACGGGATCGGTTTCCGCTGGACGTTTGTGATCCTGGGGCTGATCAACGTGCTGGTCGTGCCCTTGCTGCCCTTGTTGAGCAAAAACAAAGCATAGAGGAACATACATGGAATACATTGCAGCAGTCGTTGTTGCCTTGATTGGGCTTGGCGCGACCATGCTTGTCCGCGCCCTGCGCTTTGGGCGTCCGCAGCCCCCCGTCGAACCGGCAGAACAAGCTCCCATCGACGTTGATGCCGCCGCCGCGCACCTGGCCGCAGCGGTGGCCTGCCAGACCGTCTCACACGGGCCGGATGCGCCGGTCGAAGCGGAGGCTTTTGCCGAGCTGCACGCCCGGCTGGCCGAGATGTACCCCCTCGTATACCGCCATCTCGACCGGCAGGTCATCGCCGGATACAGCCTGCTCTACACCTGGCCCGGCAGCGATCCCACGCTCAAGCCGGTTTTGCTGATGGCGCACCAGGACGTGGCGCCGGTCGATCCGGCGACGGCGGGTGAATGGGCGCATCCCCCTTTTACCACCGGTGTGATCGACGGCTGTGTGTGGGGGCGGGGCACGCTGGACTGCAAGGGGCAGATGATCGGCGAACTGGAAGCGGTCGAGTACCTGCTGGGGCAGGGATTCCGGCCGCAGCGCACCGTGTACCTGGCCTTTGGGCATAACGAAGAGGTCGGCGGGGCGGGGGCGCAGGCTATCGCCGAATGGCTTCAAGTGCGCGGCGTCCGGCTGGAGGCGCTGCTCGACGAAGGCGGCGCGGTGGTCCAGGGGATGCTGCCCGGCGTTAGCGCGCCGCTGGCGTTGGTCGGCAATGCCGAAAAGAGCTACCTGACGCTGGAACTGTCGGTGTCTCAGCCGCCCGGCCACGCGGCGATGCCGCCCCGGCACACCGCGGTCGGCATCCTGGCGCGGGCCATCGTCCGGCTGGAGGCGCGACCGCTGCCGGCCCGCCTGGACGCCATGATGCCCATGTTTGAAGGGATCGGCACGGCGCTGCCGCCGGGTCTGCGGCTGGTGCTGGCCAACACCTGGCTGCTCGGCGGCGTGGTCAGGCGCATCTTGTCGCGGTCGGCGACGACGAACGCGGCGATCCGCACCACAGCCGCGGCGACGGTGATCGCGGGCGGGGTCAAAGACAACATTATCCCGGCCGAGGCCAGGGCGCTGGTCAATTTCCGGCTGCTGCCCGGCGACACGGCCCAGGCGGTGATCGACGCGGTTGGACGCACGATCGACGACCCGCGCGTGACCCTACAGGCCAGACAGAGCTTTGGTGGAAAAGACGCCACGGTATCGCCCATCGACGGCCCGGCCTTTGCGCGGCTGTCGGCGGCCACGCGCCAGGTGTTCGGCGACGTTCCGGTTGCCCCCTATCTGGTGC
>JAFGEY010000341.1 GCA_016931365.1 Anaerolineae bacterium | reverse complement strand
GACTGGATCAAAGTGCAATGAAAACATTTGTTGCATAGACCGGACATAGTAGCCCAGCGACCTGTTTTCGAGTATAATAGTTGCTAACCTGATATCCGGTTGGTCCGAGTGAGAACATGGCATCAAAACCCGATCCACAAACAGAAAATAAACGCTGGGTACTGTACGCCCTGTTTGTTGCCGTCATCGCCTGGTTGGCGTTGTGGAGTGTGACCCAGCTGCCGGTAGGCGGACTGACCAAAGTGCTCTTTTTTGTTGCCCTCTTTTTTGCCATCACCGGCACCTTGATGCCGGCCATCGCCTACCTGAACGCGCGCTTCGGATCGGCTTCACCCGGCATGTACCGTTTTAGATTCATCCGCCAGAGTGGTCAGATCGGCTTTATGGCGGTGATCATTGCCTGGCTGCAAATGCTGCGCGTCCTCGATTGGACGCTGGCCCTGATTGTAATTGGCGTTTTTGCACTGATTGAGACCTTTTTGATCACCCGCGAGTCGCCCGGTTCTTGAGTGAAACGATGAATGTACAAGACGAACTGCGAAACCTGCCCGGCGTGGATAAACTGCTCCAGTCCGCCCTCTTGCAAGCGTTGATCGCAACTTATGGCCGCGCATTGACTGTTGATGCCGCACGTGCCGCCCTGGATAAAGCCCGACAGTCCATTCTATCCGGAGCAACCTGTCCGGATCAGTCTGCGTTGTGCGCCCAGGCCGAGCTGATTTTGCAAAAACGCGTCCGGCCCACGCTGCTACCGGCGATCAATGCTACTGGCGTTGTCATCCACACCAATCTGGGGCGTTCACCTTTGTGCCAGGATGCGCTGGCGGCGATGGTCGCCATCGGTCAGGGTTACAGCAACCTGGAATACGACCTCGAAGCGGGGCAACGCGGCTCGCGCTATGTCCACGCCGAGAGCCTGATCTGCCAGCTTGTTGGCGCAGAGGCGGCCCTGGTTGTCAATAACAATGCGGGGGCGGTCTTGCTGGCGCTCTCGGCGCTGGCCCAGGGCAAAGAGGTGATCATCTCGCGCGGGCAGTTGGTCGAGATCGGCGGCGGGTTCCGCATTCCCGACGTGATGCGCCAGAGTGGCGCGTGCCTGGTCGAAGTGGGGACGACCAACCGCACCCACTTGCGGGATTACGAGCAAGCCATCGGGCCGGACACAGCGCTGTTGATGCTCGCTCACCAGAGCAATTTCCGGGTCAGCGGATTCACGGCTCAAGTCACGGCGCAAGACCTGGCTGGATTGGGACACGCTCACGAGTTGCTTGTATTCGAAGATTTGGGCAGTGGCACGTTGCTTAACACCGAGGCCTACGGTTTTTCTCACGAGCCGACGGTACAAGAAGTGATCGCCGCCGGGGTTGACCTGGTGTCATTCAGCGGCGACAAACTGCTTGGCGGACCGCAGGCGGGCATTTTGGCTGGCAAAAAAGAGGTAATCACGCAGTTGCATAGTTATCCGCTCACCCGCGCCCTGCGCGTGGACAAAACCACCCTCGCCGGGCTGCAAGCGACGTTGCTGCATTACCTCAAGGGTGACGCCGAGCAGGCAGTCCCGGTCTGGCAGATGATCTCTGCCACGCCAGAATCGCTCAAGCGGCGCGTGCAGCGCTGGCGGCGCAAGCTCCGGGCTCAGGGCATCGAGGTTGAGGTTGTGTCGGGATGCTCGGCGGCGGGTGGCGGCAGCCTGCCCGGCGAGACGCTGCCTACCTGGCTGTTGACTCTCGCCATCTCGTCGCCCGATGCCATCTCGGCCAGATTGCGCGCCGGAGAGCCGCCGGTCATCGCCCGCATCGAAAACGACCTGCTTTGTCTCGATCCGCGTACTGTGCTGCCGGATCAAGAAGACCTCTTGATTCGCTGTGTCATAACGGCCTGGAGGAGCTAACATTATGTCCCGGGGGGGAGCTCTAAAAGAGAAAAGTCTGGTCTTGATCGTTGAGGACGATCAAAATGTCGCTGAAATGCTGCACACGTTTTTGCGCACCAAACAATATCGTCTGCTAAGCACACCGCTCGGCAAAGAGGTCGTGGACATCTGCAAACAACATGATCCCGACCTGGTGTTACTCGACATCAACCTGCCCGACATCGATGGCTATGAGGTTTGCCGCCGGTTGCGCGAGACGCTGACTACGAGCAGCATCCCGATCATCTTTTTAACCCAAAAAAGCCTGCGTGAAGACCGGCTTCAAGGACTCGGCACCGGCGGCGACGACTATATTACCAAGCCCTTTGACATACAAGAGCTTCTCCTGCGTATGCAGAGCGTGCTGCGCCGGGCTAAATACCGCGCCGGGTTCGACCAGATTTCAGGGTTGCCGGGTGGGCCGCTGGTCGAAGAACGCCTCAAGCTGTTGTTGAATCGGCGAGACTGGGCCATTTTGCTGGTTGGAGTCGGAAATTTCGAGTGTTTCACCCGCCAGTACGGGCATATGAAGGATCAATTTATCGGCTATGTGGGGCAGCTTGTCGAGCAGGCTGCCAACGAAGCGGGCAACTTTGAAGATTTTGTGGGGCGGGTGGGCACGGTTGATTTTGTGATCATCACCACGCCGCCGCGCATCGCGCGCTTGCGAGAGCGCATCGAGCGCAAATTCAACCAGGCGATGAATCCCGCGCACGGCAACGGCGGCAAACGCCCGCTGACGGCGGACTTGAGCCTCTCCTTCGGGATCGTGCTTGGCAGCGATGGCCCTTATGGCGACGTGCGCACGCTTGGCGAAGCGATTATGCGGTCACGGCAGAGCGAATTTTAGGATAGATTCCAAGCCGCATAACGCAGAACGACCTTCCTGCCGGCTCGAGCCGGCAGGAAGGTCGTTTTTTGGGGGGATCAGCTTTGCACCGGATCAACGAGGTGTCTGGGCAACTGTGAAGTGATCTCGAGCACCAGATCGGGTTTGAGTCGTTCTAGCTCAGGTCGCTCGCCAAAGCCGCACAGCACGGCCACTGTCAGCGCGCCGGCGCGCTTGCCTGCTTGCACATCGACCGTCGTGTCGCCGATCATAGCGCACCGTTCCGGCGACAGCCCCAACCGTTTCGCCGCATAGCGCACCGATTCGGGATGCGGCTTGAGGCGCTTGACATCCTGGCGGGTCACGATGACTTTGAACACATCCTGCAACTCGAACTTGAGCAGAAACTTTTGCACATCCTCACGATTGCGTGTGGTAACGATGCCCAGATCATAGTACTGCCCCAACTCGCCAAGCAAGGCAACCGCACCCAGTGTTGCGCTATAGCGGTTTGGCGCCCGGTGCGCGCGTATCTTGCGCAGCGATTCACCCATTGACAGCACCAGATTGTCCAGGCCCAATACGTCCAAAAAAGTGATCAATCCGTTAATGGGCGATTCCAGAGCCATAATCAGGCGGCGGGCCAGTTTTTTGCTGTCATACAGTTTGTCCAAAAAGGCCACCGGACGCAGCCAGGTTGCCCACCGCTCGACGGCCATATCGTCACTGTCGAGCAGCGTGCCGTCGAGATCAAAAAGAAAGGCGCGCACCCCGTTTTTCTTCATTCGCTCGGCAAAGGTGGGCGGCGGCGGGTACGGATCGACGTCGGCCACCTTGCAATAGAGATAATGGATAATCTCGCGCAGGCTGGCCAGCGTAGGCGCGGCCAGCAAGACGCCCAGTATGCCGCCCAACGAAGCGCCGCCCAGGATGCCGATCAGCACCACCAGCGGGTGCAGATTCAGGCTGGCGCCGATGATGCGTGGCACGAGCAGGTTGTTTTCCAAACTTTGAATCATCCAGTAAACCAGGGCGACCAGAATCGCCATGCCCCAGTTGGGCAGGGGAATATACGACGATCCCTGCACCAAAGCGATCACGATCGCCGGAACCGAAGCCAGCACCGGCCCAAAGCTGGGGATGATCTCTAGTGCGCCGGCCACGATGCCCAGGGCAATGCTGTACGGCAGGCCGATTGCGGTTGTCGCCAGCCAGGTCATAAAGCCGATGGTCAGGCAAAGGATGATCTCACCGCGCAAAAAGGCGTTCCAAGTGCGGTTCAACTGCGCGCCCAGTTTGGAAACCTCTTCCCGATAGTCCGGCGGCACCAGTTTGAGCAGCGATGGGCCGATCCGTTCTGCATCGACGATCATATAAAAGGTGATAATGGCGACAAAAACCACCCATCCCACGCCGGAGGCCACCGTCACAGCGACCGAAAAGGCGCCGCCGGCAACGGTTGAGACAGCGTTCTGGATCATGCCGGCAATCTGCTGAAAATCAAAGGTCGGAAGATCGATTTGTGGCAGGACAAACTCACGTCCGGCAAATGGTATCTTCATCTGGTTAAATTGCTCGATCCAGAGCAGCACCTGGTTGACCACATCGGTAAAATTGAGTTCCAGCTTGTTGATCTCGTCGACGGCCGTATTGATCGAAATTGCCGGCGCAGTAGCCAACGCGGCAATCCCCAACAGGTAAAGCAGCGCGGTGCCCCACACACGCCCGACGCGCAGGATTTTCGAAATCCAACCAACGATCGGGGCCAGCACATAGGCCAACAACGCGGCAATGATCACCGGCGGCAGCAGCGATCGGAAGCGATAGATCACCAGCCCGGACATAATCAACAAGGCCGCCCCGATGAGCTGTTTGGTATTCTGGTTCCAATGAGGGATAGTTCGTGCTTCTTTCATTGGTCTTGCTCTGCTCCTGATATCTGCTCAACTTGATCTTCGATCGTCGATTCTAATAACCGCGCCGCCTGTTTACGGTTACGCAATCGCTTGAGAAATTGCGGCGATTTGACCCGCTCCCACAATTGCTTTTGAAACCGTTTGGCGGTTTCGCGCCACTGCTTGGGTTCACCCAGACCGCCATGCATCCAATACTCGCGTGCCGCCAGTCCCAACGCTGCCGTGCCAATCGCGGCATACAATCCGCTGGCTATCCAGTTGGCGATGGGAAGCGGTATCAATTTCATCAACTGGCGAAATGCTTCGCGAAGTCCCCAGCCGCCGCCCAGGGTGAGCAGCACCTCTTTGGCTTTGTTCCACGTCACTTGGTGGCCGAATACGCGCCCCAGTTGCAGGGTCAATCCAATCTGGATTGCTGAAAGGGGAAAGAAATCAGCCACTGGTAGCGGCGTGCTGCCCACAGCAAACGCTGATACTGCCGCGCCGGCGATATAGCGCGCAGCGATCTGCCGCCGGTACTGTGGAACCAGCTCGCTGATCAACGCCAGCAGGCCGGGGTTGAGCCGCACCAACGAAAAGACAATCTGCTCCAGGTTGGTCCCCTTGATCGCTGAGACGGGGATGAGATCGGCTTGGGGCACGCCCAGATCTTTGGCCGCCTTGGAAACGACCTCGGCCTCGTACTTTTTGACCAGGTCGATCTTGTTCAAAACCAGCGTCATCGGCTTGTTGAGCGCGCGCAGCTCGTCGAACAGTTCGCGTGTGCCCTGGGTGATGCCGGCCGAGGCATCAAAAACCACGATCAACGAATCGGCGGCGCGCGCAGAAGAGAGGGCCAATGTGCGGCGCGATTCGCCTGCCGCTTCGTCGCCGCCGGGCGTATCGATGACGGTGCAAATGCCCGCGTCAGCGGCCTGTACCATCTTGGTCGTGCCGGGCACGGGGCTGACCTCGGCCTTGATCTGCCCGGACATGATCAGCGCGTTGAACAGCGACGACTTGCCCACGTTCACCGGTCCGACGATGCTGATCTGACGCCGTTCGGTGTCGAACACGCCTTCGTACTGTCGCAGAGCCAGGCGGACGATTTTGTAAAAGACTGTCGGCTTGAAATCGAGGACCAATGCTTGCAGGTTGGCGGCGATAAGGCGTTTTTTGTCGGTCGGCAGCGATTCGTACACCGTCTGCATCAAGATGCGCGAATCTTCGGACACGTCAGCGAGCAGCCTGGACATCACCTCGTCAAAACTGAGGTGTACCTCCGGCTGAAGAACGGGCAAATTGTTGCCTGAAGGAGTGTCATTAGGAGAAAGTTCGGGGTCTTGCACGAGTCATCCTTTCGCCTTATGCCCACCGGATCAGGTGCTCAACCAGCATCTGGATCGCCCGCTGGGCGGAAAGCAGCTTGTTTCCTATACGATCTCGATCCCAGATATGTCGCTCACAGCGCGCCACGTCGGAGCCGACCAGGGCAATGTAGACCAAACCGACTGGCTTGTCCGGCGTGCCACCGGTCGGCCCGGCGATGCCTGTGGTTGAAAGGCCGTAATCGGCGCCGATCAAACGCCGCGCGCCGCGCGCCATAGCCAGGGCCGTCTGCTCGCTCACCGCACCGAGTGTGGTCAATGTGTCGGCATCGACGCCCAGCACATTTTGCTTGACCTCGTTGGCGTAGGCGATCACTCCGCCCAGGTAATAATCCGAACTGCCCGACACATCGGTGAGCAGGCTGCCGATCAGTCCGCCGGTGCAAGATTCTGCTGTGGCAACGGTTTGCCCCCGCGCGCAAAGCAGTGGGCCAATCAGATCATGTGCTCGTTCCATCGCCTTTACCTTGAAAAAAGGCGCAGCACAACGCGAATGCTGCGCATCCGCTTCGCTTGCGCTACGCCTTTTCTTTACCACCTGGACGAACAACCTGGCTAAGCAGGCTCCATATTCAATATTTTATAAATGCTATCCAATAATTCCTGCGGGCCAAACGGCTTGGTGATGTAGGCGTCGACGTGTGCGATGTGCAGGCCGAGCACCTTGTCGATGCTTTGGGCTTTGGCCGTGACCACAATCACCGGAATATCCTTCAGATCGGCGTCGGCCTTGAGCTGGCGATAGACCTCCCAGCCGTCCATTTCTGGCATCATCAAGTCCAGGAGCACAAGGTCGGGCTTGTTCTCACGAATCAGGTTGAGGCCCTTTTGGCCGCCATCTGCCCCCCGGAAAGCAAACCCTTTGCGCTCTAGAATCAGGCGCACCAATTCAATCATTTCGGGTTCGTCTTCAATGCACAGGATTTTTTTCTGATCGGTCATCTTACTCCTCGCAGAAATAGAGACATCCAATGCCGATTCATCGGCAAGTAAGCCCAACTCCCCGACTCAGCTTGAGGATGATGTCTTTTCTCGATCTCGATACTTGGCCAATACCTTTTCCACGCTCTCGACCAATTCGCGTGGGCCAAATGGCTTGGTCACGTAATCGTCGACTTTGGCGACGTTCATCCACAAAACCTTGTCGATGGGTGCGGCTTTGGCCGTGACCACGACCACCGGAATATCGCGCAGTTCCACTTCTTCTTTCATATGATGGAATACGTCGCCGCCGTCCATTTCGGGCATCATCAGGTCCAGCAGGATCAAATCCGGCTTTTCGGTGCGCATCATCTCCAGGCCCTGCTGTCCGCCCTCGGCTCCGACCACCTCATAGCCTTTGTTTTCAAGGATCAATTTGATCAGATCGATCATCTGTGGTTCATCTTCAATGCAAAGGATCTTGGTCATTGTTTGTGCCTCCTCTGTCCGGCCGCGCCGGGAATTCACCAATCAGTTGCACCCACTCGACCGTACCGCGTGGATCAAACGTATTCTCGCGCCTGCTCTTCACCGTTCAACACGCGCCACGTGCCCTGCGCCAGCGCAAGCATCTCTATCTGTCCGGGATAAATCAAAACGGGTGCGATCCATGATGTGCGTTCGGTAATCCAGCCCATCAGCAACTTGCTGTAAGCCAGGCCGCCGGTGATAAAGATCGCATCGATCTCGCCTTTGAGCACCGTCGCCATCAGACCGATCTCTTTGGCAATCTGGTAGGCCATCGCCTCAAAGATCAGGCGGGCGTGCTCGTCTCCCGCCTCGATCCGCCGCAGCACCTCTATCGCATCGTTGGTGCCTAGATGAGCAACCAAACCGCCCTGCCCGACCAGTCTTTTGAACATCTGGTTATAAGTGAGCTTGACGTGTTCGTAAGGTGGCTCCGAGTAGCACATCCGCACTACGTCGCCGATCGGCAGGCCGCCCACACGCTCCGGCGAGAAAGGCCCCGTGCCATCGAGCGCCTGGTTCACGTCGATCATCCGGCCTTTGCGATGTGCACTGACCGTGATCCCACCGCCCAGGTGAACGCCGATCAGGTTGATATCCTGGTATCGCTTGCCCAGGTCTTTGGCCGCGCG
>JAFGEY010000340.1 GCA_016931365.1 Anaerolineae bacterium | reverse complement strand
TCGAAGCGTCTCGCATTCCTATCCTCAAAATCGGGGATTTCCTGGTTGCCTCGATCCAAGTCGAGATGTACGACAAGTCGGCGGTGCTGTTCAAGGACAATCTCCTGCAGCGCATCTATGAGACCAAGGCCAGGGGACTGATCCTCGACCTGACTGCCGTCGAAGTCGTCGACTCGTTTATGGGCCGCATCATCACTGAGGTGGGACAGATGGCGGGGTTGATGGGCACCAAGCTGGTCATCACCGGTTTGCAACCCGCCGTCGCGATCACCCTGGTTGAGTTGGGACTGGAGCTGCAGGGCGTAAATACGGCGCTCAACCTGGAAAAAGGGATTGCCGCGCTGAACAGGCTCATTGCCGAAGGGGAAGAATAATGAAAGAGCGCATTGTCCCCGTACGCAGTGACCTGGACATCGTCACGGCACGCGTCGAGGGGCGAGATCTGGCCAGAGAGTTGGGCTTTGGCGTCATCGACCAGGCTCGTATCGCTACGGCGATCTCGGAACTGACTCGCAACATCGTTCAGTATGCTGAGGAGGGGCAGGCGATCATCCGCGAGATCGATTCGGGGGGGCGCAGGGGCATCGAGATCGTGTGCGAGGATCAAGGCCCCGGCATTCCCGACGTCGACCTGGCGATGCAGGATGGGTATTCCACCTCCAAAAGCCTGGGGATGGGGATGTCTGGTGCCAGGCGTCTGATGGATGAGTTCGAGATCGAGTCCGAACTGGGTGTGGGGACCACGGTGACTATTCGCAAGTGGCTGCGCTGATTTTTTAGACTTTGATTTAGTTAAATAGAGTTACTTTGTGTCTTTGTAATTTGTGACCTAGATCAAGCCCGCCGATAACGACGGGCTTTTGCTCATCTTGGGGGATAGTGATATAATTTTGCAATCTTTATACTTCTGGAGACAGCGATATGGCTTTGACCCGCAAACAAGTTGAACACGTCGCTGAACTAGCCAAGCTCAAGCTGACCGATAAAGAATTGGACTTGTACCAGGAACAACTCTCGGCGATCCTGGATTATGCCGCGCGGCTAGACGAACTGGACACCGCGGCGATCCCTCCGACGGCGTCGGTGCTGCCGCTGCGCAGTGTGATGCGCACTGACGAGGTCAAGCCCTCGTTTGAGCGCGAGGCGATGCTCGAAAACGCACCCGCGGCGCAAGATGGCTGCGTGCGGGTGCGGGTGATCCTGGAAGAAAGCAACTAAAGCGGAGCAATATGGCAGCATTGTACGAACTCAAAGCGCACGAGGTGAGCGAGCTACTCGATCAGGGTGAAATCTCTGCGCTTGAATTGACGCAGGCGGCGTTGGAACGCATCGATCGATTGGACGGCCAGGTCAAGGCCTATCTCGCCGTGATGGCCGACCGGGCGCTGGAACAGGCTCAAGAAGCGGATGCGCGCCGTCAAAAAGGGGAACGCGGGCCGCTGCTGGGCATGCCGGTAGCGATCAAGGACGTGATCTGCGTGCCCGGCGCGCCGACGACATGCGGCTCCCAAATCCTCAAAGACTTTGTGCCGCCCTATGCGGCGACGGTAGTTGAAAAGCTGCGCGCCGTCGGAGCGGTGATCACCGGCAAGACCAACACCGACGAGTTTGCGATGGGCTCGTCGACCGAAAACTCGGCCTATTTTACGACGCACAACCCCTGGAATCTGGATCGGGTGCCCGGTGGTTCCAGCGGGGGCAGCGCGGCGGCAGTCGCCGCGCAGATGGTGCCGCTTGCGTTGGGTTCGGATACGGGCGGCAGTGTGCGCCAGCCGGCTTCATTTTGCGGCGTGGTCGGCATCAAGCCCTCTTACGGGCGGGTGAGCCGCTACGGACTGGTCGCCTTTGCCTCCTCGCTGGATCAGATCGGTGCCTTTGGGCGCGACGTGCGCGACGCGGCGCTGATGCTTTCGGCCATTGCCGGTTACGACGCGCGCGACAGCACGTCGATGCCGGTTGAGGTTCCCGACTATGCCGCCGCGCTCGTTCCCGATCTCAAAGGCATGCGCGTGGGCGTGCCGCAGGAGTATTTTGTCGCAGGACTCCAGCCGGAGGTCGAAACGGCGGTGCGTGTGGCGATAGACCGGCTGGCCCAATTGGGAGCCGAGATCGTCGAGGTGCACCTGCCGCACACCGGCTATGCCCTGCCAACCTATTACCTGATCGCCCCGGCGGAATGCTCGGCCAACCTGGCGCGTTACGACGGCATTCGTTACGGCTTGAGCGCCCAGGATGCCGGAGACATCTGGGATGTCTATCGACTCACGCGCGGGCGCGGCTTGGGGGCGGAGGTCAAGCGGCGGATCATGCTGGGCACCTATGCCCTGTCGGCGGGGTATTACGACCAGTTTTACCTCAAGGCGCAAAAAGTGCGCACGCTGATCAAGCAGGATTTTGACCTGGTATTCCGGGGTGGGGTGGATGCTCCACCCGTGGATGTGGTCGTCGGCCCCACTGCACCGACGACGGCGTTCAAGATCGGTGAAAAGGCCGCCGATCCGCTGCAAATGTACCTCTCGGATATTTTCACCCTGTCGGCCAACCTGGCCGGAATTTGCGGCGTGTCAATTCCCTGCGGGTTCGCCGGTGGGCTGCCGATCGGCTTGCAAATTCAGGGCCCGGCCTTTGGCGAAGAGAAAATTTTGCGCGTTGCCTATGCTTACGAGCAGGTGACGGAATGGCATACGCAACGGCCTGATATTAGATGATTCAAAGCGTTCAAAAGGCCAAGTTATGTTTTTGAGAGGAAAAAGGCTATGTACCTGAAAAAAATTACCTTAAAAAACATCAAGTGCTTTAATGAACTAAGTATTAATTTTACAGAAAAACACCAAGCACGTCTGTGGACAACTCTTTTTGGCGAAAACGGATTAGGCAAAAGCACGCTTCTTCAGGCTATCGGTGTGGTGTTGGCCGGTCCCTCAGCAGTGCGAGAGCTGTTGCCGGTAGCTGAAGGTTGGGTACGCCGAGGCGAGCCTTATGGTGAGATCGAGGCAGAGTTGCTTTGGACAGAAGGTGATACGCTGATACCAGGTTGGCCCAAAAAAGTAACACCGTATATCGTCCGTTATATTGTCACTGGCAGCGATCCTGAACGATTGCCCGAATCTTTGGCCAAAGAGTTTTATTATACGGTTCCCACTCTGGTACCCTGGCCCGGAGAAGGCACATCCAAACAGCGAGAAAACATTACCAAAGATATGCGTCGTCTCCAGCAAAGTGCGTATGCAGAAGGCAAAGCTGGCTGGCTTGGATGTGGGTATGGGCCTTTTCGCCGATTAAGCGGTGGTAGCCAAGATGCTGATCGTATCCTTTATGCGGAGCGCAAATCGGCGCGTTTTGTCACTTTGTTTCGTGAAGACGCAGCCTTGACCAATGCCACTGAATGGTTGATCAAGTTATACAACACGGCACGTGATGGTGATGTCGCAGGGCAACGCGCCTTAGCTCATGTAAGGAACGTGTTTGCTTACGACTTGTTTCCGGAACCAATCGAGCTAGAAGTAAATGCCCAAAACGCACTTTTAAAGACTGGCGAGCGAGTACAAGTTCCACTGCGTGACCTAAGCGATGGATACCGAAGTATGTTGGCATTGAGTATTGACTTGCTGCGTTGGTTGATCAATGCTTTTCCTGAAGACGAGAACCCAATGAACCATTCAGGTGTAGTCTTGATTGATGAGCTGGATGCTCATCTGCACCCTCGCTGGCAGCGAGAAATCGGTCACTGGCTGCGAGCCAAGTTCCCCAAAATCCAATTCATTGTTGCTACCCATAGTCCCTTTCTGGCTCAAGTGGCCGATGTTGTTTCAGAAGGTGTACCCGGTCTATCTTCCGACACCAATCAAGTGGGTAGTGGCAATATTTGCTTGAGATCCACGGAGTATGGTGTGCAGGCCGACGCCGACATAGAACCAACACGCGATTTACGCGCCGATCAGATCTACCAATCGCCCCTTTTTGATCTGACAAGTTTGTATTCGCCTCCGACCCAAAGGCTGCTAGAACGTCATCAATCGTTATATAGCAAACAGCAAACAGGTTTGTTGTCAAAAGAGGAAAAACAAGAGTTGGAGCAACTTGCCTTTTGGCGCGACAGCCTGCCCATCATGTCTGATACAAGAGAGCGTCGGCAGGAGCAAAACCTGCATAGGGCTGTTCAACATCACAATGATTTGTTACAGGAAATCGCATGATTCAAGTCAATCGCGGCACTGGACCGGACGGTTTTGCTGCTCGCTCTGCCCAATGGCAAGAACAATTTGCAAAAGCGCGGCAGCAGAATCCAAAACTGTCTGCAGCCAGATTTTGGGATCAAGTTCGCTCCGAAATACGGCCCTATGCTCAAATACTTGATCAAATCTTTTACAACAAATGCGCATTTTGTGAATCCAAAATGGCCCATGTATCCAGGCCACAAATCGAGCATTATTATCCAAAGAGCAAGTTTCCAGAACGGATGTTCAATTGGCAAAACTGGCTGCTCTCGTGTGCGCAGTGCAACGAAATCAAAGGAACATATTTCCCATTCTGTGACGATCGGCCATGTCTTCTTGATCCAGCATCGGAGGATCCAGGCGATCACATTGATTTTCTGCGTGCTCAAATACTATACAAAACCTGGCGTGGACAGGAAACCATCAGTCTGCTTGAATTGAATCGTATCTCTTTACAAGAAGAACGGACTCGTTGGCTGATTTGGATTGATAGTTTGCTGCTGCTTTGCTGCATGCCAAGTGCATGCCCCCAAGCTCGCCAACTGTTAATCTGGGCTATGCAGCCCGATGCCCCTTTTACGGCCATGACCCGTGCATATCTGTCTCAGAAAGTACCACGGCTGGCTTATCCAGAATCGCCGCACCCATTCGTCGAGTTATATGATCCGATAAAGGATATTATCGAACTTGTAGAACACTATCAGGAACAACTCACTCAAATGATATGAAAAATGTTACTTTGTTCTTCATAACACACATCCTTAATTCGGTTGGTGGAGACAATCCTGTTCAAAGGAGATCTGGATGAAACTCATTATACCTCTGGCGGGCTTTGGCTCGCGAATGCGCCCACACACCTGGACCAAACCCAAGCCGTTGATCAATGTCGCCGGCAAGCCCTTTTTGGCGCATTTGCTGGACAAGTTTATACCTTACGGCATCGACGAGTTGATTGTCATTTACGGCTGGCTCGGTGAGCAGATCGTCGAGTATGTGGAGCGAAATTACGCGCATTTAAATCCTAAATTCATCGAGCAAAAAGAGTTGAAAGGCCAATCGCACGCACTGTGGCTGGCGCGCGAGTATCTGCAAGGCGATGGCATTGTTATTTTTGTCGATACGTTCTTTGACATGGATATGTCCATCTTGTCAAGTCCGCCGGCCGATGGCATTGCCTTTATCAAGGAGGTCGATGACCCGCGCCGTTTTGGCGTGGTCGAGTTGGACGAGGCCGGTTATGTGACCCGCTTTATCGAAAAGCCAACCGCGATCGACAACAAAAAGGTGGTGATCGGTTTTTACTGGGTGCGCGACCTGGCCTGGATGATTCGCACTATTGAAGCGCAGATGGCGGCAGGGGCAATGTTCAAGGGCGAGTTTTTCCTGACCCACACCTTCCAGATGATGGTCGATCAGGGGGCCAGATTTGTCCCCTACAGTGTCGATGTATGGCAGGACACCGGCAAGCCGGAGACGACGCTGCAAACCAATCGCTACCTGCTCGATCACGGATTTGACAACAGCGCCGAGGTCGAGGCGAAGACAAGCGTGATCATCCCGCCAGTATACGTCGCGCCGGACGCTGTGATCGAAAATGCAGTGGTGGGACCGTATGCCAACGTCTGCCCCGGCGCGGTGGTCCGCAATGCCATCGTGCGCAACAGTCTGATCGATGCCCATTCGACGGTGGAAGACGTTTTCCTGGAAGGTTCGCTGATCGGCGAGCATGCGCATGTGTGTGGGCAGGCGTCACGTTTGAACATCGGCGATGCGGCGACGGTGGGGTTCGAGTATGTTGCGGATGAATCGTTTACGAGCAAATAGGGGCGTCGCCACCAGTAGGGGCGACGCATCCCCAGACGAAACCGGCTGATTGAGCATGGCTTTGTCGTCCTGACATTCTGGTCAACGAACCATGCACAAGGGATGCCTCGCCCTTACAAATATAGTAAAGGAAGGGCTGATGCAGTTCGATCCCAAAGAATACCCCCATCGACGTTATAATGCGCTTACCGGCGACTGGATTTTGGTCTCGCCGCATCGCACCAAACGTCCCTGGCAGGGGCAGGTGGAAAAGCGCCCGCCGGAGCAGCGACCGCAGTACGATCCGGGGTGCTATCTCTGTCCCGGCAACGAGCGCGCGGGCGGGGCGCGCAACCCTCAGTACAGCGATACCTATGTGTTCCTCAACGATTTTGCCGCCTTGTTGCCCGATACGCCGTCGGCAATGGAGGATGGCGATCCTCTGTTCACCTGCCAGGGAGTCAAGGGCACCAGCCGCGTGCTCTGCTTTTCGCCGCGCCACGACCTTTCACTAGCCGAGATGGATGCGCCCGCTATCCGGGGTGTCGTCGATCTGTGGGCCGATCAGATCAGCGAACTGGGACAAACCTACCGCTGGGTGCAGGTGTTTGAGAACAAAGGCGCGATCATGGGCTGCTCGAACCCGCACCCGCACGGGCAGCTCTGGGCGGGCGATTTTCTGCCCAACGAGGTCGCCAAAGAGGACCGCCAGCAGTTGGCGTATTTTGAAAATCATCATCGCCCGCTGTTGGTCGATTACGTGCGGGCCGAAGCTCAGGCGTGCGAGCGTGTCGTCGTTGAGAACGAGCATTGGCTGGCCCTGGTGCCCTATTGGGCGCTGTGGCCCTTTGAAGCGCTGCTGCTGCCCCGTCGACACGTGCTGCGGCTGCCCGATTTGACCGACCCGGAGCGCGACGTGCTGGCTGATGCCCTGCGGCGGCTGCTGGTCAAGTATGACAACCTGTTCGAGACCTCGTTCCCGTATTCGATGGGCTGGCACGGCGCACCGAACCCCGGCGCGGCGATGAACGATCAGACAGGGTATCCATACTGGCAGCTTCACGCTCACTTTTACCCGCCGCTGCTCCGCTCGGCGACGGTGAAGAAATTCATGGTCGGTTACGAAATGCTGGCCGAACCGCAGCGCGATATCACCGCCGAGCAGGCGGCCGAGCGGCTGCGGGCGATGCCTGACATACACTATAAATTGACATAGAAGTCATAATAGGAGGATGATCGACGATGATTATCAGTATTCCAAAAGAAATTAAGAACAACGAGTATCGCGTGTCGATGACGCCCGGTGGCGTGGAAGCCTTGATCGACGCCGGTCACACCGTGTTGGTCGAAGCTGGCGCGGGAGAGGGCAGCGGCTTTGCCGACGCCGAGTACGTCGAGTCTGGGGCCAGGATCGTCTCGCAGGCCGAGGCCTGGACGGGCGCCGACATGGTGATGAAGGTCAAAGAGCCGCTGGCCCAAGAATTCCAGTTTTTGCGCCCGGACCTGCTCTTGTTCACCTATCTGCACCTCGCTGCCGTGCCCGACCTGACCCGCGAATTGGTCCAGAAAAAGGTCACCGGCATTGCCTACGAGACCGTGCAGCTGCCGAACCACTCGCTGCCGCTGCTCATGCCGATGAGCGAGGTGGCCGGGCGGATGGCGGTGCAGGTGGCCGCCCATTACCTGGAAAAGATGAACGGCGGTCGCGGCAAGCTGCTGGGCGGCGTGCCGGGCGTCCGTCCGGCTGATGTGGTCATCGTCGGCGGGGGCATTGTGGGCATCAACGCGGCGCTGATGGCGATGGGCATGGGCGCGCTGGTGACCATTTTGGAGCTCAGCCCCGACCGGATGCGTTATCTGGACGAGGTGATGCATGGGCGGGTGGTCACACTCAGTTCCAATCCGCGCAACATCGCCGATTCGGTGCGCCACGCCGACGTGGTGATCGGCGCGGTGCTGCTGCCGGGGGCCAAAGCACCGCGGCTGGTCACACGCGAAATGATCCGCAGTATGAAGCCGGGCAGCGTGGTCATCGACGTGGCCATCGACCAGGGCGGCTGCATCGAGACGGCGCGGCCTACCACGCACAGCGACCCAGTGTTTGTGGTGGACGGGGTGACCCATTATTGCGTCACCAATATGCCCGGCGCGGTGCCGCGCACATCAACCTATGCCCTGAGCAATGCAACGTTGCCCTATGCATTAAAGTTGGCCAATTGCGGCTTGAAAAATGCGGTCAAAAATGACCCTGCCCTCGCCAAGGGCATCAATACCTATCAAGGACATGTCACCTACGAGGGAGTATCGACGGCGCATGCGATGCCGTGCACCCCTCTGGATGAGTTGCTCGGCTAGTTTTGCCAGACAAGAAACGCAGCGGGCCGACTCATCAACGCAGTGTGAAAATCTTGTTGAGGAGAGAGCTTATGCGTGATTTTGTCTCGCGTCGCGTGGCTGAGATCAAACCCTCGGCCATTCGACGCTTCTTTGACATCTTGAACACGATGGACGACGTGATCTCGCTGGGCATCGGTGAGCCGGACTTTGCCACGCCGGCGCACATCTGCCATGCAGCGATCAAGTCGCTGCATGGCGGGCAGACCCAGTATTCATCCAACGCCGGGGCCATTGGGCTGCGCGAACTGCTGGTTGAAAAGCTGGTCGAGCTATATGGCGTGCGCTATGACCCGGCGACCGAGGTGGTGATCACCGTTGGGGCCAGCGAGGCAATCGCCGGGGCGATGACGGCGGTGGTCGATCCGGGCGATCAAGTGATTGTTGTCCAACCTTGTTTTGTCTCTTATGTGCCCGAAGTGTTGATCTCGGACGGCGTGCCGGTGATTGTCGACACCTATGTGGAGAACGACTTTGCCGTCACCGCTGAGGATATTGAGAGCAAGATCACGCCGCGCACCAAGGTCATCTTTTTGAGTTATCCCAGCAACCCCACCGGAGCAGTCGTGCCGCGTGACGAGATGCTCAAGATTGCTGCACTGGCTCATGAATACGACCTGCTCATCTTTTCGGACGAGGCCTACGACCGCCTGGTGTACGGCGTGGAGCATGTCTGCGTGGCGTCGCTGCCGGGGATGCGCGAGCGCACGCTGTTCATCGGCGGCTTTTCCAAGTCTTACGCGATGACCGGCTGGCGGATCGGCTTTATCGCCGGGCCGCAAGAGATCATCTCGGCGGTGTCCAAAGTGCACCAGTATGACATTATGTGCGCGCCGACGATGGCCCAGTATGCGGCGATCCAGGCCTTGCAGCACGGCGAGCCGGATGTGCAGTACATGGTCGGCGAATACGACCGCCGGCGGCAGGTCACATACAAGGGGTTGAACGCCATCGGCCTGCCCACCTTTGAGCCAAAGGGCGCGTTTTACTGCTTTCCACAAGTGAGCCACACCGGCCTGACCGATGTCGAGTTTAGTGAAAAGCTGCTGCTGGAGGAAAAGGTCGCCGTGGTGCCGGGCAGCGGTTTTGGCCCCAGCGGCGCGGGCTTTGTGCGCATTTGCTATGCCAGTTCGATGGAGAACATCGAGGAGGCGCTGCTGCGCATGGGCCGGTTTGTGGAAAAATACAGCAAATAGCGAATGGCAAATGGCAAGCGGCAAAAGGCAGTTTGCAAACGGAGGCAAGCATGTCTCAAATGCGGGTGCCGATCTACCGGTCGATGAATTCAAAAGTGTGATCCGGGAGGTTGTTTTTCAAACTATCCATGAAATTCTGAGCGATCCAGATGAAGGGTTGGAACTGCGCGAGGATATGGTCGCTTACCTGACGCAATCGCTCGCAGCAATGCAGGCTGGCGAGAAAACAAGCTCTATTCAGGACGTAGCGACACGGTTAGATCTAGATTATTAAGATAAACAATAACTGTTTAGCGCCACATTTTTGGAGGTCAGCATGCGACATCTTTGTATCATCGGCACGGGCTATGTTGGCCTGGTGACCGGGGCCTGTTTCGCCGATCTGGGCAACCAGGTGGTGTGCCTGGACATCGACCAGGCCAAGATCGATAAACTCAACCAGGATGTGATGCCGATCTATGAGCCGGGG
>JAFGEY010000339.1 GCA_016931365.1 Anaerolineae bacterium | reverse complement strand
AGCAGTTGGGCGCGGCGCAGCAGGTGCCAGGCGACGGGCTCGGTCACGCCGGGGTGAAAGCCGACCTCGACAACGCGAACAGACTCCGGCTGTTTATGTTGTTTGGCCGGACTGGCGTCCGGCTGCATGACCGGCTGGCAGTCATACCCTTCGATCACGGGATCGGCGAGCAGTTCGCTTGCCAGCCGGTCCAGGTCTGCCGGCGTGAGTGCTCCGCGCACAAAATACAAATCGCTCACCTGGACCCGCTTGACGCGGTCGATGCCCAGTTGAGCGATCTGGATCAGCAGGGCCGCCGCTCGTCCGTCGAGAATTGCCGGACCTTGGGGCGACGTCGCCCGCCAGAACACATTGATTCGATAATCCATAAATTGTCTCATCGTTGGGGATGAGCCTGATGTTACCATGAGGAGCGAGATTTGTCAAAAACCGTGTTGGCAAAACGAAACGTTTTGTGGCATAATAGGCATATCGGCACATCATGCGAATTGAGGAGGCGACATGACCAAGCAAAGCAAAAAAGGCAAGCTGTGGTATCTTGCTGTGATCGGCGCAGCGGTGCTCGCGCTGGTGATCGTGCTGGAAGCCATCCAGCCCAACAACACGCCGCTCGATTGGGTCATCCGTTCGGCGGCGCTGCTCGGCTATTTCTGTGTCTTTGGCGCGATCGTCTCGTCGGCTTACATCCGGCAGATGATGCAGTTCTTTGGCCGGCCCTTTCTCAGGGTGCACCACATCATCTCGATTGCCGGCCTGGTGTTGATCACGATCCACCCGCTGGGGGTGGCCTGGAACGCGCTCGGCCTCAAGGTGTTTATCCCCGACGTGAGTTCATGGTATGCGTTCTTGGCGTACGGCGGGCGTCCGGCGTGGTACCTGATCGGCGTTGCCTCTTTGGTCGCTGCTTTGCGCAAGCCGATCGGCAAAAACTGGAAGCTGCTGCACTATCTCAACTACCTGGCTTTCTGGCTGGCGACCGTGCACGGCATCCTGATCGGCGCCAACGTGCAAAACGTTGTGATGCGGATCGTGTTTGTCGTGCTGGCACTGATCGTCCTCGGCGTGATGGTGCAAAAGCGATTCTTGTCGTCGCGCCCGAAAAGCAAGTGAGACCACCTGTGCGGCTCGAAGCCAGGTAGCGAGTTCGTATCGCGTATTCCGTATTGCGTGCAGGCCCCCGAGTACGCAATACGGAAAAAGTGCCCAAGATGGAGAGGGCTATGTCTGAGCAACCCGAATTTCAGTATGACGTGTTCGTCTCTTACGCTGACGCCGATGCGGCCTGGGTTGAAGGCTATTTGATGGACGCCCTCGACGGGGCCGAGATCGACTTTCACTCCGAAGAGGCCTTTGCCCTTGGCGTGCCGCGTCTGGTCGAGTTTGAGCGGGCGATCAAAAGCAGTCGCCGCACGCTGTTGATCCTTTCCCAGGCTTACCTCGCGGATCAATTTTCCGAATTCACCGACCTGCTCGCGCAAACCTACGGCCTGGAAACGGGCATCTGGCCGGTGATCCCGGTGATCCTGCACCCTGTCGATCTGCCCGCCCGCCTGCAACTGCTCGGCTCGCTCGACGCGACCAGCCCCGAGCAGTGGGATCGCGTCGTCGAGCGGCTGTGCCGGGAACTGAGCAAGCCCCTGCCGCCGCCGCCGCCGATCCCTGCCTGCCCGTATCCCGGCATGGTGCCCTTTGGCGAGGCCGACAGCCATCGCTTCTTTGGCCGCGAGCGCCAAGTCAGCGAGTTGATCGAGCGGCTGCGCCTGCACCCGTTCATCACCGTGATCGGTGCGTCGGGCAGCGGCAAGTCATCGCTCGTGTTCGCCGGTCTGTTGCCTGCGCTGCGCAAGAGCCGCTACTTTGACGGCGGTTGGCAGGTGCGCTCGCTGCGTCCCGGCGATGCGCCGATGGAGCGGTTGCAGCAGGCGCTAGAGAGCGACCCTTCAACGGCGCAGGGCCTTTTTAATCCAGTCCAGACCGTTCAAAACTTGTTGGCTGCTTGTCCCGGCGACAAACGTCTGCTGCTGATCGTCGACCAGTTTGAAGAGCTGTTTACCCTCTGTGAAGGCTGCGCCGACGATTTTCAAGCCGCGCTGTTATCCCTCGCTCAGGTCGAAGCCTGTTACATTGTCCTCACGGTCCGCGCCGACTTTTACGCCGATCTGATGACCAGCGACCTGTGGAGCGAAATCCAGTCGCACCGCATAGAAATTTTGCCGATGGACGAGAAAGGGCTTCGGCAGTGCATTCATCGCCCTGCCGAAGATGTGGGTGTGTATATGGACGCGGCACTGATCGAGCGGCTGATCAAGGATGCAGCGGGCGAGCCGGGCGTGCTGCCGCTGGTGCAGGAAACGCTGGTCTTGTTGTGGGGGCATGTCAAGCGCCGCTTTCTGCCCCTGCTCTCCTATGAAGCGCTCGTGTTGTCGCGCGCAGACTATGGCGGGCTAGAAGTCACGGGCCTTCAAGTGGCGATGGCTCGCCGCGCCGATGCCGCGCTGGATCAACTCTTGCCCGAACAGCAGGCCATCGCTCGCCGTGCTTTTATCCGTCTGGTGCAATTCGGCGAAGGACGCTCCGACACTCGTCGCCAGCAGCCGTTGTCCAGGCTGCGCGGCGCAAACGACAATGCGCTGGCCTTCAGACAGACGCTCGATCATCTGGTCGATAATCGCCTGCTGATGCTCAGCGGCGAGGAGGGCGAGACAGACAAAAAGGTCGATATTGCGCACGAGGCCCTGATTCGCGGCTGGCCGCGGCTGCAAGCCTGGCTCAATCAGCGCCGCGACGCCGAGCAAACGCGCCGCCGAATGGAGTCGAAAGCGGCTGAATGGCTGCGCCTGGACAAAAAAGGTGGCTTGCTGGAAGAGGTCGAACTGCTGGAGGCCGAGCAGTGGCTCAACAGCCCGGATGCGGTCGATCTGGGCTACGATCAGAGCGTGCTCGATCTGGTCGATGCCAGCCGGGAGACGCTGCGCGCCGCTGAGCGCGAGCGCGAAGAATCCCGCCAGCGCGAGCTGGAGGCCGCGCGTCGTCTGGCCGAAGAAGCCGCCGAGCGTGAGCGCATCCAGGCCGCGGCGGCGCGGCAACTGCGCCGCCGGGCCTGGATTTTGGCTGCGATCGGTGTGGTCGCTGCCGCGCTGGCCGTGCTCAGTTTCATCTTTTTCACCCAGGCTCAGACCGAGCGCTATGACGCCGAATCGCGCACGCTGGCTTCCGACGCGCTTAACTATCTCGATTCGGATGCCGCGCTCAGCCTGCAACTGGCCCTCACCGCATTCGATGTGAGCAAAACAACGCAAGCTCAAGATGCGCTGCGTGAGGTGTTGATTTCGGCCTACCCCTGGCGCGCGCTGATCGATACCGGCCTGGAATCAGAGACCAGCCACGAAGATGCCGTGCGCATCGTCGCCTGGAGCCACGACGGGCAGTATCTCGCTTCAGCCTCCTATGATGGCACGATCAAAATCTGGGATCGCGAGGGTAAGCTGCTCACCACGCTGGTCGGCCACGGCGACAAAGTACGTGGCATCGACTGGCGTTTGGATGACGTGCAAATCGTTTCGGCGTCCTACGATGGCACGATCCGCATCTGGGATGTGGCAGAGAAGGATCAACGCTGGATCGGCCACACGGCGGTGCTGCAAACCTGGGACGAAGGCCACCCCAACACGGTCGAGTGGAGCCCGGACAGCCGCCTGCTGCTCGTGTCCGGATCGGATGGCAGCGTGCGCATCGTCGATGCCGGAAGCGGCGAAACCCCGGTTGCGGTCTATGACGAGCCCGGCAACGAGGTCAACAAGGCGGCGTGGAGTCCCGATGGCGCGCGTTTTGCTTATGCCTCGGACGACAAGACGATCAAAATCTGGGTCTTGCGCGATCTGCTTGCGTCGCCTGATCGCTGGACGGAAATCGCCAGCACCGTTGTCCTCACCGGCCACACCGGTTATGTGCTTGACGTTGACTGGAGCCCCGACGGCAGCCGGCTGGCTTCTGCCGCTTATGACGGCATCCGCATCTGGAATGCCGGCGGCGGCCCGAGCATCGACAGGCTGGTCGGCCACGAGGCGGGCGAAGTGCGCAGCGTCGATTGGAGCCCCGACGGCACACTCTTGCTCTCCGCTTCGGTAGATAAAAGCATCCGGGTGTGGAACGTCAGCACCGGGGCCAGCATTGCCAAGCTGACCGGGCACAAGGACTGGGTGTTTGACGCGCGCTGGCATCCGCAGGAACGCCTGATCGCCTCGGCATCGCTGGATCGAATGGTGCGCGTCTGGACCCTGGCGCGTCCCAGCGTCGATATTCTCACCGGGTATTCGGGCGAAGTGCGCCGCGTGGCCTGGAGCCCGGATGGAACCTTGCTTGCCGCCGGCGATGACGCCGGCCGGTTAGCGTTGTGGAATGCGGGCGAGCATTTTGCGCCATTCGCATCCTTCGAGTTGGACAGCCAGGTGATCGGTCTGGGCTGGGCGGCGGCAGGCGCGCCGCTGACGGCGCTCGGAAGAGAGGGCGCGATGGTGCGCATTGACGGGACAGCGGCGATTTCGTTTATGGCCCACCTGCCCGACGATTACGCATATACCCTGGCCTGGAGCGCCGATGGCGCGCGACTGGCCACGGTTTCGTCCGACGGCAGCGTCAAATTGTGGGAGCGAGCGGCGATCGAGCGCGCGGCGCAGGGGGAGGACATCACCGCGCAGGCCTATGCCCAGTTGCCTCTGCTCCAGGATGATTGGTTTGTCAGTGTTGCCTGGAGCCCCGACGCCAGCCAACTGGCGACGGGCTCGTGGCAGGGGCAGATTCACGTGTGGGACGCACAAACGCTGGAAAACACGGTCACCGTGACCGGCCATGATGGCATCGCTTGGGGGGTGGCCTGGCACCCGGATGGCGATCACCTGGTCTCAGTGTCGCAGGATACGACGGTTCTGTTTTGGGATTTGGACAAGCCGGAGGAACCTGCCGCCGGGTTTTACGGGCACATCGGCGCGGTCAACGATGTGCAGGTCAGTCCTGATGGCACCCAATTTGCCACCGCCTCGGACGATGGCGCGGTCAGGATATGGGATTGGGACACCAAAAGCGGCGACAGCATCGCCAGGCTGTCCGGCCCCGATCGGGGCATCTGGAGCGTGGCCTGGTCGCCGGATGGCAAGCGGATCGCCGCGGCGGTGATGGACGGCACGGTGTGGGTCTTTTATGCCGATTTCCAGGATGTGCTGGACATCGCCTTGAAGCAACAGGTTTCGCCGCTGACACAGAGAGAAGTGGAGCAGTATTTCGAGTAACGAGGACGTATCTTTACGATTTCAGACCCTAAAGGTTTCACAAACCTTTAGGGTCTTTTCGCCCCCGGCGAATACACCCCGCGATCGCGTTTGACTTTAACCAAGAGCAGTGTTAAAATATCATAGACTTAAAAGGAGGTTGAGCATGAGGCCACAAATCCGTGCGCTTGGGCTCAGGGCTGCATTGGTTTTCTTGATCGCGACGGTATTGGTGTTGGTGCTGGTGAGCAGTTTGGAACGGGCTGCAACGCGAGCAGATGCCGGGGACGTTCCTGTCGCAGCAGAACCTCTGGACGATGGACGCCAACGGCTCGAACGGCAGACCGCCACGGAACTGATCACTGCCTCGGTGACGGTCAGCTCGTGCGCGACGGACGTGGGGCTGGTCTTTGACGAGTCCGGTTCGATGATCTATTACTCGCGCTGCTACGGCTGTTATGACCAGCACATCAACTATTCGACCGGCGAGTATGACGAGTACCCGGCGGGCGCCCGCCGCTACCTGCCGTATCCGGACTGGCTGGCCGAAGCGCAGCCCGAAGTCGAATACGATGGGCACCTCATCTTGACCCAGGAGGCCGAGTTTTTTGCCAACAACACGTCATACGGCGGCGAGTACGACTATCACTATGACGCCTATCAACGCGGCAACGCCTATTGGACCTTGCAGCGCGTCCAGAATTCGCACGCCTCCGGCTACAGCTATGAGTCCGGTGACGGGCGCGGCGCGCATATGATGCTGGGCCCTTCGGATTTGGATGCGGTGGCTGGTTATCCGACGATGGCCTTGGCTGAAGCCAACGCCCCACGTCTGGACTATGCCTTTGACATCCCGACGTCGACCACCTGGTACGTCTGGGCGCGTGCCCAGTGCGGGCGCAACAATGCCGGCTATCCTGACTTGGCGAATGGGTGCGTCGTGCATTGGGGCGTGGATGAGTCGCCTGTCGGTTCAACTACGAACGCAATGTTTGACGCTCAGTATTCGGATTATCGTGCCGGCTCGATCCCTTCAGTCTATCCCTGGACTGTGCCCTGGCGCTGGGTGCGCTTGGGTTCGGCCAGCCTGCTGACCGGTGTGCATCACATCAACTTGTGGGGCGGCGGGCTGGGCTTCAAGCTCGACAAAATCCTGCTCACCACCAATCCGGACAACTCGGCGGCCGGTGGAGTCCACGACAACGCGCCCAGTTTTATCGTCAACACAACAACCACGCCAGGTATGTCGGGCGTAACGAACTGGAATAACGTCAAAAATCAACCGGGTGGCACCTACCTGACCTACATCTACAGCGGCCAGTACGGCGGCCCGCCGGACAGCGGCGACCGCGCGCGCATCTCGGCGCTCGACCCGGCGCTCGATTTCGATATGGCCCTTCACCCCTGCAACCCACAGTACGGCGCGGTGTACAGCGACGACTGGGACGGCAGCGGGCAGATCGATCCCGATGAGACGTGCGACAATCGCTTTGACGACCTCTTTGATGACCTCCAGCCGATGCGCGACGCCAAGGAGGCCTACAAAGCCTTTGTCAGGCAGGCCAAAGTGCCGTTGGATCAACTGTCCCTGGTGCGCTATTCGAGCTCTGGACAGGCCATCCGCGAGCTGATGTGCCTGCTCACCCCGTCAGCAGGTCTGGATCGGCTGCCTGCCGGCTACCCCGGCTTGTGGGATTTCTCGACCGGCACACCGGACCCGGCCTGGCGCTGGTGTTACGATCACCGCTCGTCGAGCGACGGGCTGACCGGTGTACCTGCGGATGATGTGACCCACGGCAGCCTGCTGTGGGGGATCGAAAAAATGTACCCGGATGCGAGCACCAACATGGCCGAAGGCATGAAATTCGGCATCGATGGCTTGGGTACCGGCACGGGGCACTATGGCCGGCTCAACGTCGTCAAGGCGCTGCTCTTGTTCAGCGATGGCGTGCCCAATATATTACCCGCCGGCAGCGATCCGTGCAAGGCGGACAATCAATGGCCGGACGGCGGGTTCGGAACGGCCAGCGACTGCGTGATCTTTTACGCCGACCGGGCGCGGGAGCAGGGCATTCGCATCTATACGGTTGGCCTGATTGGCGCTGATCATGCCTTGCTGCACGAGGTCGCCAGCCGCACCCACGGCGTCTATTATTACGCCGCTTCTGGCGCGCAGGTGCAGCCCATCGCCGAGCAGGTTTACGGCCTGGTGAGCGGGCAATGTTCGGCCACGTACCTGCGAAAGACGGCCCCGGCGCAGGTTGCCCTCGGCGAGCTGCTGACCACCACCATCGCGCTCAGCAGCACGGCTCCGTTCAGCATAACGGGGATCGTTGTTCGGGATACGCTGCCGCAGGGCACCGTCTTTGTCACCGCGACCGGTGCTTTTGCGCTTGAAAATTTGCGGGCGGGCAATACTCTGATCTGGCGCTTTGGCGATCTTGCCAACGACGGCACGCCGGTCAGCCTGACCGTGGTGCTTTCGGTCACGCAGCCCTTGCCGGCCTACACCAGCACGGCTTCGCTGCTTTACGCCTACGATCCATATCACCCATATCCCCCGTATCCCCCATACGCTCAGTTCGTGACCAGTGTCTTGGTTGCCCCGGCGCAGGCGCTGCCGGGCCTGTCGGTGAGCAAAAATGTCCACGGTGAAAACATTGAAAATGGGGCCGTGTTGACGTACACGATGGTGCTCAGCAATACGGGACGTGCAGCGGCGTATGAGGTCCAGTTGTACGACACCCTGCCGGTCAACACCTGGTTCATCGCCGCTGACGGTGTGTTCACGCCAGCTCATCCGCTGGTGATGGAAACCGTGACCTGGGACATCGGTACCCTGCCCAACAGCGGCGTCCCGGTAACCGTCACGCTGGTGCTCTCGACGGCGGTTTCGACGGAGACGGTGTACCTGGCTAATACCGTCACTGCTACCTGCCTGCAAGGGCCAATTTCGTCCGCCCATGCCGATTTGCCGCTCTATCCGCACGTAGACGAGCCGCATTTCGAGATCTATGTGCCTCTGGTGTTTCGCGTCTGGCAGCCCTGACCGGTGCGAGGCGTCAGGATGTGAATCTGGTCAGCAATTCTCATTTTTGTGGATTCGAGGCTTCAGCCGGCGCATTGGAGTGCTCAAAATTCGGCTAAAGCCTCCATTCCAAGCACGTTCCAGATCATATTGAGAATTGCTGGAATCTGGTTGTGGGCTT
>JAFGEY010000338.1 GCA_016931365.1 Anaerolineae bacterium | reverse complement strand
TCCATTTTCATAGCGCACATTATAGCTGGCGTTTATTTGTTTTGCATTAGCGTTTCTTTAAATTTGTACTGTGGCTGAGCAGTTACAATTTACGTTGCATAAATTTACGCAACTTTTACGTCGTTCACACCGGTTTCTAACTCACCCGTGCTAGAATAAGATTGAAACGGGTCGATGCCATCCCCGGGGCGTCGATCTACAATCCGGCCAACGGGGGCATTTCGTTCGAACCGGTTTGGTATTGTGTAGCGGGTTCAAGGGTTGTTTGATTGAGGGTTTGTGGTTCATCTCTGGTTTGCTCGAAATGTCCCCTCGTCGAAAACAAAAGGGCCGCAGGTTTTCACTCCTGCGGCCCCTTTTTCTGCGTGCTTGTCAGTTCTGGCTGGCGATGCGTCTCGATCTTTTGACAAAGCCTAGCAATATCGCGCCGACGATAAGAAAAGCAATGATCGAAAAGAGGGCCAGTCGCAATCCCAACTTTTCTGCCATCTCGGCGGTTTGTCCTTGCACCTCATACCAGCGTGCGATTCGTGAGGCCAGCCAGCCGTATATCGTTGGGCCGATGAAGGACGAAGTGCGCCCAGCCACGGCGAAAAAGCCGTAAAACTCGGCACTCTTTTCCACCGGGGCCAGCATACCGATCATCGAACGACTGACCGACTGGACGCCGGTGAGCGCAAACCCGGCCAACCCGCCGATGACGAAAAAGACGCTCGTCGACTGATTGAAGAACATCCACAGCACGGCGGCGACCATCAATCCCAGACAGATCATCAGCGAGGGTTTGCCGCCCATACGATCGACCACCAGGCCAAACACATAGGCTCCCACGACGCTTGTCACCTGAACCAGGATCATGAACAGGATCAATTGCTGCTGATTTAGCCCATAGAGTACGGCCCCCATAATCGATGCAAAGTTCATCGTCATCAAGATGCCGTCGTTATAGACGAGAAACGCGATCAAGAATTTGAACAATTCGCGGTAGTGTTTGATCTCGACAAAGGTTTGTTTGATTCGCCTATAGGCCAGGCCGGGGTAGGTTTCGCCGGGCGCAAGCGGCTGTGCGACGGTGCGCTCGCGCAGCCAGGCAAAAAGCGGCGCGGCGGCGAGGGCGAAAAAGAGGGCCGTGATCACCAGTGACAGACGTACGGTCAGCGATCCCCCGATGAGCATAATCAGGGCCAGCACCAGGATCAGGCAAACGATCCCACCCGCCGAACCGATCGCCCACCCATTGCCAGAGACGCGGCCGATCTCATTCTCCTCGGCAATTTCGGGCAAGAGCGCGTCGTAAAAAACCTGCGCGCTCCGGTAGCCGATCTCGGCCAGGATGAAAAAGAGCATCCCGCTCCAGATGTCGCCCTTTTGGACGAAAAAGAGCAGGGCCGTTGCCAGGCAGGCCATCGAAGTAAAAAAGAACAGAAATCGTTTCTTTGTCCCCGAGTGATCGGCAATGGCGCCCAGTATGGGCGAGATGACGGCCACGACCAGCATTGCGATGCCCAGCGCCAGTCCCCATAGCCACGTGCCGCGTTCGCCGCCGACTACCGTGCCCTTGAAATAGGCCGAATAAACGGCCAGCAGAACGACAGCAGCATAAGCTGAA
The DNA here is from genome assembly GCA_016931365.1 of Anaerolineae bacterium. The sequence goes on along the minus strand of JAFGEY010000338.1, from coordinate 7,443 downwards.
TTGCCAAAGTCGTACAGATACCAGGCCCACCGCTCGCGCGAGGTTGCTCTGTGTCGAGATGTCAACGCTGTTTCCATAGTGAACGATCCTTTCTCCATCCTCGATTTGTTCCCCAGTGTACACTATTCCCCAGCTATTTACAAAACTCAACGAACTAAAAAGTTGCTCCACTTGACAGCAATTGTCAAGCGGCATTAAAATGGCCGACAAATCAAAATTCTCCTGGCGGGAGGTACCGATGCAAGATGCTCTTGATGTGTTGTTAACCGAAGGTATCAATCCATCGACGGCGCAGATCGACGCGCTGGATACGTTATCTCTGGTGCAGGCGATCAACGACCAGGACGCGCTTGTGGCCCAGGCCGTCCGGGCAGAGTTGCCTGCCATTGCCCAGGCAGTTGACGGTATTGTCGCCTGCCTCAAACGGGGCGGTCATCTGGTCTATGTTGGCGCGGGCACGTCGGGGCGGTTGGGCGTGCTCGACGCTTCCGAGTGCCCGCCGACCTTTGGCGTTTCGCCCGGCCTGGTGCGCGGGATCATTGCCGGCGGGGATCGCGCCCTGCGTGCGTCGGTGGAACGGGCCGAGGACGATCCAGATGCTGGCGCAGATGCCGTCGTTCAGGAAAACGTCGGTGGGGCCGATGTGGTCGTGGGCATCGCCGCCAGTGGGCGCACGCCCTTTGTGCTGGGTGCGGTCCGGGAGGCGCGGAAGCGCGGCGCGTTGACGGTGGGCATCGCCTGCAACCGGCCTTCCGAACTCGAAGCGCAGGTTGATGTGATGATCGCGCCGCTGGTCGGCTCGGAAGTGATCAGCGGATCGACCCGGATGAAGGCCGGGACGGCGCAAAAGATGGTGCTCAACATGCTCTCGACGGCGACCATGATTCGTCTGGGCAAGACCTATGGCAACTTGATGGTCGATCTCAAGGCGACCAACGCCAAGCTGCGCGTCCGCGCGCGGCGGCTGGTTGTGCAAGCCTGCGGCATCGACGCCGACCTGGCTGAGGCTGTCCTCTCTCGCTGTGACTATGAAGTCAAAACGGCGATTGTGATGGTCAAAGTGGGACTGGACGCGGCAGCGGCCCGGGCGCGACTCGACGCTTGCGATGGGTTCATCCGCCGGGTTTTTGAGCAAGTATAACCGATGTGCGATTACGTGCTGGGGATCGACGCGGGGGGGACGAAAACGCTGGCCCTGCTGGCGACACTGTCGAACGAGATCGTCGGCCGGGGATTGGCTGGGCCGGGAAATATGCACGCGGTGGGCTTTGAGGCGGCATCGCGTGCGGTGGCAGAGGCCATTCGATCTGCCGTTGATTCTTATTGTATCGAAAAATTACATATTAGCTCACTGTGCATCGGCGCAGCGGGAGCAAGTCGGCCTGATGAGATCGAGGCCTGGACGGTGTGGTGTCGCACACAAGGACTGGCGCAGCAAATCAAGGTGGTTAGCGACGCCGAGATCGCTGTTGCCGCCGCGCTCGACGCTGCTCCTGGCATTGTCGTTATCGGCGGCACCGGTTCGATTGCCTTTGCCCAAAGCGCCGACGGGCAGCGCTTCCGCGCCGGGGGGTGGGGATACATCATCGACGACGGGGGCAGCGCATACGATATCGCCTGCCAGGCACTCAAAGCGGTTTTGAAAGCCTACGACGGGCGGGGTATAGAAACAGCGTTGACCACGGCGATCCTGTCGGCCTGTGCCTGTGCGCTGCCGCCCGATCTGGTGAGATACGTGTACGGTTCGGGCGTCGCCCGGCAGCAGTTGGCCCGACTGGCTTCGGTCGTCGACCGTGTGGCCCAGTCCGGCGATGCCACCGCGCAGGCGATCCTGGATCACGCGGCCGGCGACCTGGCCGGACTGGCTGTCGCCGCCGGGCGTGCCGCCGGGTTGAGTGGGCGCACACGCTGCGGGCTTGCCGGCGGTGTGCTGCTGCGCTCCGACCGGGTGCGGCAGACCTGGACGGCGCAGATGAAAACACTGGGTTTCGATCCCGATCCGCTGGTTCTGGTCGATGAACCAGCCAGGGGCGCGCTTTTGCTGGCCGCCCGGCTGTGCTGACCGAGATCAACCCCCGGCGGCGAGCCGGACGGCGTTTCCCGCCCGCGCTTTGCTCTGTGCTGCTGCTTCGAGAAAGGCGATGATCTCAAACGTTTCTTCGATGTCGATCGGCGATTGGCCGGTGCGAAAGAATGGGAGCACTTGCTGGAGCATCAAATAATAGTAGGGCGGCGTGCTGGAGGCCAGAGCCGGCGTCGCGCTGTGCCCGGTGTGAACGACGCAGCCAAAGACATCCTTGCCCAGCCGCGTGCCTCTGAGCACGCCCGTTCGCCCATCGGCCCATTCGCCGACGACGAGATCGATTGCCGGCGTGTGGACGCAGCGCACCTGTCGGCAGCCTTTGCCCATCAGCGCAAAAAGGATTTCGGCGCTGTGAATGCCATACCAGAACAGGTCGGGATAGTCGTCGAGCAGGGGAGCGGGGCCGAACGCCTCGCAGGAGAGCACCTGCTCTGACCCCTCGAGCAGATCGGCGATGCCGGCGGCATAGCGCAGTGACGAGCAGGACATGATCGGCGTGTGGGTCGCCTGCGCCAGTGCGATCAACGCGCGCGCTTCCCCGGTCGTTGTGGTCAGCGGCTTGTCGATGTACACCGGCTTGCCGACAGCCATCTGTCTGAACTGGTCGAGGTGCTGCCGGCCGTCGACGCTTTCCAGAAAAAGCGCGTCCACATCCTGGGCCAGCGCAGGAATACTGTCATAGATCGCCACCCCAAATTCGCCGGCAAGCTGCCCGGTAAAGCCCTGCACGCGCTCGCGGCTCTTGGAAAAAAGCTCTGACCCACCCGGATACGCACCGATGACGCGCGCGCCGGGCAGGTGATATTCGTATGCTGCGTCGTTCAAAATGCGGGTAAAGGCCGGGCAGTGTGACGTATCCAGCCCGACGATACCCACTTGAAGCGGATTGTCCATGAATCCCTCCCTTCCGACTCGTGTGATTTGACACGTCAACCTGTTCAGCATAGCGCCAATTGGCGTGGCTGTCAAATCGGCAATTTGCCTTTGCTGGCGGAACAAATTATACTGTAACCAATATTTACTCGATCAACGATAATCTTGATCTGACGAAAGGACGAAGCAATGACTGAACACTATCCTCCGATTAATCCCAAGTGCCCACATTTTCTCCACGGTGGCGATTACAACCCCGACCAATGGCCGGAAGAAATCTGGGAACAAGATATGCGCCTGATGAACTTGGCCCACTGTAACGCCATGTCGGTGGGCATTTTTGCCTGGACGCGGTTGGAGCCGGACGAAGGCCGCTATGATTTCGGCTGGCTGGACAGAATCATGGACATGATCGCCGCTGCTGGTGGCTATGTCGTGCTTGCCACGCCCAGCGGCGCGCGCCCGGCCTGGATGGCGCAAAAATACCCTCAAGTGCTGCGCGTGCGCCCCGATGGTGGGCGCAACCGCTTTGGCCATCGGCACAACCACTGCTTTACTTCGCCGATCTATCGCGAAAAAGTGTGGGCGATCAACGCAAAACTGGCCGAGCACTATGCCGATCACCCTGCGCTGTTGGTGTGGCACCTGTCCAACGAATACAGCGGCGAGTGTCATTGCGACTTATGCCAGAACGCATTTCGCGCCTGGATCAGGGCCAAATATGGCACGCTCGACGTGCTCAACCAGGCCTGGTGGACGGCGTTCTGGAGCCACAATTACACCGATTGGTCGCAGGTCGAGCCGCCCAGCGAGATCGGCGAGACCTCGGTGCACGGCCTCAATCTCGACTGGAAGCGCTTTTGCACCGACCAGACGGTCGATTTTATGCGCCACGAGATCGCCGCATTACGCCAGTTCTCCGACGCGCCGGTGACAACCAACCTGATGGGCACTTTTCCCGGCCTCAACTACTGGAAGCTGGCCCCGCACCTGGACGTGGTCTCCTGGGACAGCTATCCGCGTTGGCACAGCGGCGACGACGTGGCGCTGGCCTCCGATGTGGCCTTTGTCCACGACCTGAATCGCAGCCTCAAAGGCGGCCAGCCCTTTATGCTGATGGAAAGCGTGCCCAGCGCTACCAACTGGATGCCGGCGGCCAAGGTCAAGCGACCGGGGATGCACGCGCTGTCGTCACTGCAGGCAGTGGCCCACGGTTCGGACACGGTGCAGTATTTCCAGTGGCGCAAAAGCCGCGGCTCGGCGGAAAAATTCCACGGTGCGGTCGTCGATCACGTCGGGCACGAGCACACCCGCGTCTTTGAGGACGTGGCCGACCTGGGCCGCAAGCTGGAAAAACTCGATGACGTGATCGGCACGACAACTCGCCCCGAGGTGGCGATCATCTATGATTGGGAAAATATATGGGCGATGAGCGACGCGCAAGGCCCCCGGCGCGGCGACAAGGGCTACCTCGACGCCTGCCGGGAGCATTATCGCGCTTTCTGGTCGCGCGGCATCCCGGTCGATATCATCGACATGGAACAGGATTTGTCCGGGTACAAGCTGGTCGTCGCGCCGATGTTATATATGCTCAAACCAGGAATAGATGTGAAAATCGCCGAATTTGTCCACAACGGCGGCACGTTGGTTTCGACCTACCTGTCAGGCATCGTTGATGAAAACGACCTCTGCTTTCTCGGCGGCTGGCCGGGCGGCAAGCTGCGCGAGGTGCTGGGGGTGTGGGCACAAGAGATCGACGCGCTATACCCGGACGATCGCAACGCTGTGCTGCCGGTCGAAGGCAACCTTTTGCACCTGCACGGTGAGTATGAGGCGCGCGATTATTGCGACCTGATCCACGCCGAAAGCGCTCAGGTGCTGGCGACCTACACGGATGACTTTTACGCCGGCTGCCCCGCGCTGACCGTCAACGCCTACGGCGCGGGCAAGGCCTATTACATCGCCTCGAACAACGACGCCCGCTTTTTGAGCGATTTTTACGGTGCGCTAGGCGTAAGACTTGGTCTTTTGCGTTCGCTCGACGCCGACCTGCCACATGGTGTGTCGGCACAGGTGCGCACCGACGGTGCGCGCAAGTTTGTGTTCCTGATGAATTTCAATGCCGAACCAACCACAGTCGATCTGGGCGAGCAAACTTGGACCGATCTATTGACCGGTAAACAGGTCGGCGGTCAGGTGCGGCTCGATATCTACCAGGTGAGGGTGCTGGCGAGTTAAATTGGTTTTTTGCAGGGGCGCAGCATTGCTGCGCCCGGCTGCTCGACGGCCGCAGCGACGAGATCGACTATATGGGCCGGTCGCTCAACTGGGCGGGCGGGTCTCCATATCGAGATCGCGACGCTTCGGACGGCCCCGGGCCACGGGTGAAAGGGCGGACAATATGACGGAGCGTCCACTCACGCGATGGGAAGCAACCTCGCTCATGGTCGGCGCCGGCGTCGGTGCGGGGATCATGGCTGTGCCGTTCCTCGCCGAACGCGTGGGACTCGTCGGCCTCGCGCTCATTTTGCCCGTGGCCTGGGCTGCCAGTTCCTTGATCCACCTCATGCTCGCCGAAGTGCTGTTCCGCACCGGGCGCGACCTCCAGATCGTGGAGCTCATGCAGCTTTACCTGCTGCGCGGCCGCGGCGGACGCTGGCTCCTGTGGACGGTTTTCGCCTTTTTGAGCATCGCCTTCCTGGCTAACCTCGCGGCGTATGTCTCCGGCGCAGGCGAGATCGTGGCAGACCTCATGGGGATCGACCGGCATCTCGCCGAGTTCCTCGTCTATGCGATCTCGGCTGGCGTGGCGTTCTTTGGTCTCAAAGCGGTCGGCGTCGCCGAGCGCTTTGGGGCTGTCGCGCTGGTTGGCCTCGTCGCTGCAATTGGGGCCGGCGCGGTTCCGCTGCCGTTTCACGCGCCGCTCGACCCGTCGGGCTCTGCGACGCAGTGGCTGGCGCTCTATGGAATGGCCATGTATGCGTTATGGACTTTTTACAGCGTGCCCCAGGTCGTGAAGGGTCTCGGCTCCGACCGTCGCGGCGCGGTCCGCGCTATCCTGGTCGGACTCGGAATCAACGGGGTGCTCACCGCGGCCGTCGCCCTGATCGCTCTGGGAATCTCGACCGAGGTCACCGAGGTCGCGATCATCGGCATCGCCGACCGCGTGGGACCCTGGGCGGGCATCATCGGTTCGCTCTTTATCGTGTTCGCCCTGGTGACGAGCTACTGGTCGGTGTCACTGGCTCTTTCGGACATTCTCCGGGAAAGGATCGACGTCTCGGGCCGGGCGGCCTGGCTGCTTGCCACACTCCCATCGCTGTTGATCCTATGGGTCGGAGTGTGGCAGTTTCTCGAGTGGCTGCGTTTGGCCGCCGGCGCTACGGCGATCGTCGTGGCGCTCATCACGATCCCGATGTACCGGCAAGCGCAACGCAGCGGAGCGGTCAGCGACCCCGGCTGGACGCTCGGTCGCTGGGGGAGCCCGGCTATGTGCGCCCTCGCGCTGTTCTCACTCGTCTTGATGGCCGTTGGGTCACTGGTCTCGGTAGACTAGAAGGCTGCTGAAAAAGTCCGGTTTCAGCCACAGAGTGTAGAGAGCACAGAGACTTTTGCATTTCTTTGAAAATATGAGATATTTAACATATTTTTAGATCGTGTCGGCTGTGAGGGATTGGCAGCTCATCTGCCGCTCGATCATCTTGAACAGGTGGAAAAGCACTCCAAGTACGGATAGTTGTGGAGAAGTGTGGTTCTGGAAACCTGCAATGAACCAAGCATCATAGGCATATCAAATCACTTCTTGGTGATTGCGCGCAAGCCAAGCTGGCTGGGGTGAGGTACGAAACCCAACCAGCGAATGGGCTGCTGCCTTGTTTCCTCTTTCTCTGTCTACCTGTTCCTTGTCTACTCGAATCTATATCAAAAGGAGCAACACAATGAGCAATCGAGTTGGTATCGGTGTGGTCGGCGCGGGGGCGATCGGCATTCGCGGCGCGTTGATGCACCTCAGCCTGGATGACGTGCAGGATCGCCTACGGTTAGCGGCGGTGTGCGATCCGGTGCCGGGGCGCGCGCAGGCGGCGGCCCAAAAATACGGCGTCGACGCACATTACCTGACCTATGAAGAGATGCTCGCCGACCCCAATGTCGATGCGGTGACGCTCTGCTCGCCGATCGGCCTGCACTTTCGGCAGGGTATGATGGCCATCGACGCGGGCAAGCACATCCACTTTAACAAGACGATGACCACCACCGTCGACGAAGCGGACAGGCTGATGGCTGCGGCTGCCGAAAAAGGGATCAAGATCGTCGCCTCGCCGGGGATGATGCTGCACCCGTACAACCGGCGCATCCGCCGGGCGATCCTCGAGGGCAAACTGGGCGCGCTGGCCTGGGCGATCGGCGGGACGAGCGCCGGCAGCGGCACCTATCACCTCAACGAGGAATTTCGCACCGGCGACGACATCCTGACCACCGTCGACCCG
>JAFGEY010000337.1 GCA_016931365.1 Anaerolineae bacterium | reverse complement strand
TCCATTTTCATAGCGCACATTATAGCTGGCGTTTATTTGTTTTGCATTAGCGTTTCTTTAAATTTGTACTGTGGCTGAGCAGTTACTTCCAATCAAGGAAAAGGCGGCTAAAATCGAGACGACTCGTCGGTGCCGAAACCAGGTCCACGGGGCCCACGATCTCTGCCAGTGTGTCATAGACCATCCGACTGCACTGGCAATAGCTGTACAGCCGATTGTCAGCGCCGCCATTCCACAGCTTGAGATAAGCCAGAAGGTACTGAACAGCCCGTGAAGCCATTCAGCGCCTGGTGGCGGCGAGTTGTGTTCGAGTATTACACCGAGGGCTTGTATGCCTATTCCAATTTGGCCAAGCAGAACAACTATAGGTTGACAAAGTAAGGCCGCGACGAGCAGACCACTCACTGATCCGACAGCGGCCCAAGTAGAGTGATTTACGTTTGACAGATCGGATATGTTGCTTGCATCTTGTGATCTCCACAGTCGCCAACTGGTAAAAAACATCTCAAGGCCGAATGAGAGGGTGACAAGCAACGGTATAAGCGTCCATACCTCCTGAGAGAATGCCCCCTCGCAAAGCAGAAGCAACAAGCCCAGCGAGACTAGATCGATAAGACCAACAATAAAGCAAGCTACCAGTGCCGTCAATGGCTGCGCGGGGGTGCGATCTATTCGATCTTGGAGCTTGTAGAGATAGAGTGCCTGGATGACCATTGATGCTAACCATGGCTGCCCAACTGCAGCAATGATGATCCAGTCAGTACGCCAATGTGGTACAAAACCATAAGGGTTGAACGTACTTTGGAGAGCCTGGCTATGATAGGCGAATGCAATTGCATTGAGAATCATCGAGATCGAGAGCAGAAGGATGGCAGGCACAATGACTGGTACCCAGAATACAAACGTATCAGACACCGTATCGCGTCTCACTAACCGTACTGGAGTGAGGAATCCGGTCAAGCCACATACGAGTGCGCCACCAGTGATCAACATCCAGAACGCACCATAAACTACCGGGAAGGTTTGACTAACAGCAATAGCCAACTTGAGCAGCCATTCGTCGGCACCGTAGCCGATACGGGAGAAAGCTACTCCATACAAAGGTGACTGGGCAACTATTCCTGCAGCAGATCCACCGAGTTCACCAAACACTAAGGCACCGACCATTGCGCCAGCCACGGCTCCTACAGCGACACGTCCCTGCCATCGTTGTGGCCGACTCCATAACACTGCCAATGGACCAACTGCCAATACCAACAGCATGCCCAAAACACCCCTGACAACAAAGTCTGGTCTATGCGCCAAGAAGACACCAAGCTCGGACTGGGAGGTAAATCGTTCGATCAACCAAGCCAAAGTAGGATATGATAGCAGGGCCGAAACAATAGCACCGGTGAATATAACAATAACGCAAGTTTGCCAAATAGTCGAAAGATGTCGATGTCGGCCATAGATAAGGACAAAGATGGAGACCAGAGTAGAAATCAACCAGGTTCCTGGGGCAGAATAGACGACCATCTTTGTGTCTATCAATTGAGCAACCATCAAGAGGCTTGAAATGACCAATATGATCCAAAACGCGATCCTGCAATACACACCATCAGGTGCATTTCGCTCTGTATGTAGCCACGCCTTCAGGTATTCTGCAATGGAACGCCAGGTCTCGGGATCGACTAGCTTTGTTGCCAGCCAACCAAGCGAAATGCTGCAGACCAGGGATATGATCATAGCCGAAACGACGGGGGCCTCGGACGCACCCGGCATAAAGAAGTACAGATACACAGAAGGTGTTGAACCAAACAACAAAACAACTAACGCCCATATGAAAACAGACGGTCGTGTTCTTGCTCGCCAAAATACTGGCCACAACGCGAGTATCTGAATCAGCAAAAGCGCCAGAACAATTGGAAAGTGCATTTTGTCAAACGGGGAGTCGATGAAGGCAAAAGGTACCATCGCCCCCGCTGTTACAATGGTTCTCACAATCAAATTCCACGACAAAACACATGAGATGAGGGAGCTAACAAGCTTGGAAAACGGAATTGAGCGTTCAATTGCCGCTAACGTGATCGCCCCATCTCGCTTACCATGTTTCGCAAGACGAATGGCTAAACAGTGGGCGTAGGCAGCTCGCCAGTGACCAACACCGATCTGTGCTGTGAAGCCTAAAACGAGGACAAGAACGCCTCCCACAATCAACAATTGATAGATTTGTCCTGACACAGTGTTGATTGGTTGTCCCTCAAACATAATCTTATCTCCTCGGCAAAACCGGATGTGAACGGCGCCGGTGACTCATCCCCGGCGCCGCTTTCGATCTTTACACCAATCTCCACTTGTCATATTTCAGGCTGAACCGGTTGCTTTGTTGCTGGCCTGTCACGCGCACTCGCCAGTGACCGTCATGTGTTGCAGTCGATCTGAGGGTTGCAACTGTGTACGGATCGGCCAATCCAGACGCGTGCAAGATTTCCTGGCCATGCGGCTCGATCTCGTACAGGGCGACGCTGACTTGCCCCAGATCCGCCTCGCATTCCACTTCTGTGCTTCCCGGGTCGTTATAATCAACTCGGGTCGTCTTGCCCTGCCCCAGAGGCGGATCGATGATGTAGGTAATACGATACGGGGGCGGCGTCTTGATATTCAAGCGCGAAATACCGATGTTGATATCATCCCAGTATACCTGGGGAGCGATTTCGTCCGACAACATCGACGAAACATCTCCGGTTCGCTTCGACGGCTCGACCGGCGTCACCGAGATCTCGATTTTGAACTGGCCTTCCTCAAACTGCTGCAGCAGATCGCTGATGGCTTCCTTGGTGGTTGCGGTGAGATATACCTGAAACGTGTTTTGTTGATCGTCCTCCAAAAGACCCACGGTCTGCCAAAGCCGCTTGATCGGAGAAAACTGAATGTACTGTGTTTTTTGCGCCCTCATTGTCTTTTCCTTTCTCAAAATCACTCGCTGAGCTATGGATGTGTGACACAACGAAAGCCAACGTCATCCCCGGAAATAAAGGAGTTTGCCATAAGCCGATACGCAGCCTGCTCGGATTTCAAATTTGCATCCCTCCCCTTCAAGACCAAAACCAACGGTGGGTCTTGCTTCTGATCTGTCCATTCCCCTTCGCTTACTGCATACGCCGATCGAGTCCACTCCCAAATCTCTTGCAGCACCATATCCTCATCAGAACGAACTGCCCGTTCCCATTCAAATTCTGACGGCAAGCGCCGACCAATCCAGTAGCAAAACTGAGCGGCCTGATACGCCGTCACGTTGGTGACTGCCCCAAGCGCCCGTTCTTCTCCCATATAGGTTGAAGGCGCAGCATTCGGCGGCGAGCAGTCGCCGGCCGCGACACATTTGAGATAGCGCTGGTTGGTCACTGGCAGCTGCTCGATCGCAAAAGCTGCAACATCATACATCTGCTCCGGCAGGAAATCCTGAGATGTCAGCAGGCCAAATCCCAGGCGCGCCGGGCCGCCGGTAAATGGAATGGTATCGCCCCAATCAATGGCCTGACGGCGCATCCAGGCTCGTTGAATCGGATTCCGAGCCAAAAGAACAATGATCGCGAGTGACAGCCCCAGCAGTCCCCAGACCGCTCTGTTCCAACGTCGTTGCATGCGAGCGCGGACCAATGACTCTTGTTCCCGCAGCGCCAGGCTGTTCCGGACGAATGCTCGCTCGCTGTCGTTCAGGTCTGCTTGCCGGCTGGCCAGCCACCCCTCGGCCTCGGCCAGCAGTGCGCCACGCCAGAGCGCGCCTCTGTCTTCTTCGCTCTGCTGCCACTCCTGGATAGCTGCTGCCAGCCGCTCCCGCCACAGCCCAAAGGCGCGATCCTCATCCAGCCAGCGGCGAAGCTGCTCCCAACCGCGGATCAGCGCCTCGTGAGCGACCTCGACCATCGGTGCGTCGCCTTGCCCAGTCACCAGCAGTCGGGCTTCTTTGTCGGCGAGAGCCTGGACCACGCTTTCCACCGCCGCGCGCGGCGTATGTTGGGTGACCAACTCGTCCAGCGTAGCCCGCCGGCGCGTGACCTCGGTGTCTTGGCCATAGTGGGTCAGCCGAGTCAAGACGCGCCGTACCACTTCCCCTTGGCCGCGCCGGTCCAACTCGGCATAGATGGCCTCGGCACGTTTGGCAATGGCCCCTTCTACCTGACCTATAGCCTCATATCCCTCGTGGGTCAACATGCCGCCGGATGTCTGGCGCGCCCACAGCTCTTTGAGCGCATATTCGAGCAAAGGCAAATGACCTGGCTCGCCGATCACGTCGGCCAGGATGCGCTCCACCAGGCCCGCCTCGAACGTTCGCCCAGTGTGCAGGGTCGGCTGTTCGATTGCCGCACGCAGTTCGTCTTCGTTCATGGGCAGTACATTGATCTGCCCTGTACTAACTGCCTGGCCCAAAACGCGGTTGGTCAGAACATAGCCATAAAAGTCAGCCCGCAAGGTGAGGATGACCGCCATACCTTTTTCTTCTGTCAATGCCAGCAGCGCAGCAACAAATGCCTGGCGCAGCGGTTCGTCCTTGCATTCGGTGTACATCTCTTCAAATTGGTCAGCAACCAAGACAAGGTTCGGTCGTCCGGGGTACTTGGCCCGCAGCCGGTTGGTGATGTCGGCCAGCAACGTTGTTTCACCGCGCAGGCTGTCGGCCAGTTTGCGCGTATCCTCAATTTGTGTGATCTCGCTGGCCTGTGGTTCCAACAGCGCAACCAACAAGCCAGCCAGAGCGTGCAGCGGATCATCGCCGGGAACAAAAACGTGAAAATCCCGATCAGGCAGGGCGGCGACCAGCCCTGCCCGCACCAGCGACGACTTGCCGCAGCCCGAGGGGCCGACGACGGCGACAAAGGGACAGGCTCTCACCTTTTCGGCCAGGCAGGTAGACATGGCCTCGCGGCCAAAGTAGAAGTCAATGTGTTTCTCGGTGAAGGATTCCAGGCCGCGATAGGGGCAGGGGACATCGGGCAGCTTGACAACAATCGGTCTGGCTTCCGCCTGCCAGGCGGCCAGGGCGCGGGCTATCTGGGCCAGTTCCTCCGGCCATGTTTCTCCAACCAGGGATTGGTATTCGCCCAAATAGTGCTCTACATTGGCCCACTGTTCGGCGATCTGCCGCCGGGCGTGCAGCTTTTCTTCTGCGCGATCGGAGGCTTGGAGAGTCTGTTCATACGCGAGAACAATCTCGTAGGATTCACGGGTCAGCTTTTCCAGTTCTTCTTGACGCGACATGGTGCACCTTAATATGACTCCACAATAGCCTTGAACGCCGCATTCGACGGCTCGGAATAAAAGTCGACGCGCAGCTTGTCCAGCAACTCTGGGGGAACGCTGGCAAAATCGGCGGCGTTGACCGTGGGGATCAAAACCTGTCCGGCCCCGGTGTCGAGGGCGATGCGTAGGCGGTCACCAAGCTGCTCCACACGCGAGAGCACGCCATGGATCGACATCTGTCCCAAAACCACCAGCCCACCGGCGATTGGCTTGTCGAACAGGGCCGAGAGGATGGCGATATAGAAGGCCATGCCCAGGTCCTCAGTGTCTTTGCCTTGCATGGGGCTGATCACTTGAATGCTCAGGTCATAGCTCCCCAGATCCCGCTCCAGGCCGATGCGCCGGCTGTTGGCGCGTAGATAGTCGAACGCCATACGCGCCGTTTCGCGGATGGTCCGGGACGTGATGCCGACGACCTGAAACCGGCCCGAGCCGGGCAAAACCATCACCTGAATGCGAAAAAGCGCCATGCGCCCATCGGTGGGGTCGTAACCCACGCTGAATACGTCTCCTGGTTGCAATGGCCCTTCAGGAATCAACCGGGTTGTGCCCAACTCGGCACATTCGGCCCAAGACTCTTGCCCCGTCTCTTTATCCAGATAGGACAGATTGACCCGCGAAAACTCGATGGGGTTGATCCGCTTGAGTTGTTCTTTGACCCGCCGCCGCATTTCCAGGGCAAAGGCGAGATATTCCTCGACCTCTTTTTTGGTGTACCGGCCATCCGGGTGAATGAGTTTGAGCAGCGCCGAGAGGGTGCGCACCGCAGCCCGTCGATCTCGCTGGCCCACATGAGCGCCAAAGGCAAAAAAAGGGTCATAGGCATCGGTCATGTTGAGCGGGCGCAGCTCGTTGTGCAAGATTTCGGCCATATAGTCGGCGATGAACCCCAGGTGTGAGGTAAAGTGCTCCGGCTTGAGTTTGAGCATTTCCCATCCAGGCAGATAGGCGTGCCAGCGATCGTGAAAGGCGGTATCGTTGCTCACCTGCTCCGGCAGCGGCGTAAACAGGTGCGACGTGCGCGCCATCGCCCGCACGTCTCCATCGATGTTGCCATTGAAAACAATGCCGGCCTCCGCCGAGATCGTGCCCTTGTCGTCGCCTCTGGAAAAAGACCCCTGCTCCATATAGCCTTTGTACATTTGCTGGTCGGCTTCCCGCTTAAAGTGAGAGCCGGCCACTTCATCAAAGGCCACCACGTCATAGCGCACCACCAACCCCGGCTTGTCCTTGCGGCCTTTCCAGCCGAAAAGGTCGGCCACCGATCCCTGTCCACCGGACAGCAGGATCACATAGGGCGAAATTTCACGAAAGACAAACGACTTGCCCGTCTCGCGCGGCCCCAACTCGATCAGGTTGTAATTCTTTTCGACCATCGGCGCCAGGCGCAGCAGCACCAGCAGCTTGCGCCGCCATGTGAAGTCAGGGTGCGTCGGCTCGTAACCAACCGAGCGCAGCAGGGCGTCAACCCATTCTTCTCGCGTGAACTGTTGGCGCGCCGCTGCCCATTCGTCCAGGCGGGCGCTGGCGATTTGGATCGGCTGCATGCGGTGGATGACAAAGGGGCGCGTCACGCCACCGTGAATGAGCGTTTCATCGTAGGTCAACTCGATGTTGGCCCAGATGCCGCCGGTCAGCAC